>JALYWW010000169.1 GCA_030852515.1 Pseudomonadota bacterium | reverse complement strand
GACACGCGCAAGCCGCTGGTGGTGATGACGCCCAAGTCGCTGCTGCGCCACAAACTGGCGGTGTCGTCGCTGGACGAGCTGGCCAAGGGCAGCTTCCAGCACCTGATCGCCGACAGCACCAGCAGCGCGAAGAAGGCCAGGCGCGTGGTGCTGTGCTCGGGCAAGGTCTACTACGACCTGCTCGAGGACATGCACAAGCGCGAGGCCGACGACGTGGCGCTGGTCCGCGTCGAGCAGCTGTATCCGTTCCCGCGCGAGCTGCTGGCCGCCGAACTCAAGCGCTACGGCAAGGCCGCCGACGTGGTCTGGTGCCAGGAAGAGCCGCACAACCAGGGCGCGTGGTACCAGATCCGCCATCACCTGGTCGCCTGCCTGGCGCCGGGGCAATCCCTGCACTACGCCGGGCGCTCGCGCTCGCCATCGCCGGCGGTCGGGCACTTCAACGACCACGTCGCCGAACAGAAGCAACTGGTGGCCGACGCCCTGGTCAACCCGCTAGACGGCGAAGTCGCCGCCGAGTAGCCCGACACCCTTTCGACCTCCCCTTCCAACGTTTCCATCAGGACGCCGCCCACCATGGCCACCGAAATCAAAGTCCCGGTCCTTCCCGAATCCGTTTCCGACGCCACCATCGCGTCGTGGCACAAGAAGGTGGGCGATGCGGTCAAGCGCGACGAAAACCTGGTCGACCTCGAGACCGACAAGGTCGTGCTCGAGGTGCCCTCGACCGTCGACGGCGTGATCCGGGAGCTGAAGTTCGAGGAAGGCGCCACCGTCACCAGCCAGCAGGTGATCGCGGTGATCGAGGAAGGCGCTGCCGCCGAGGCGCCGAAGCAGGACGCGAAGGCCGACAAGCCGGCCAACGACAAGCAGACGGACGCCCCGCCCACGACCCCGCAGAAGCCCGCCGCCGGCGCCGAGGAAGTCCAGCCCAAGTCCGCCGCCGGCAAGCCCGGCGCATCGTCGAACACCGGCGAACTCCCGCCCGGCGCGCGCTTCACCGCGGTGAAGGAAGGCGTCGACCCGGCGCAGGTCGAAGGCACCGGGCGCCGCGGCGCGGTGACCAAGGAAGACATCGTCAACTACGCCAGCGGCAAGACCGCCGGCGTGTCCGGCGGCGCCCGCCCGGAAGAACGCGTGCCGATGACCCGCATCCGCAAGCGCATCGCCGAGCGCCTGATGCAGTCGAAGAACTCGATCGCCATGCTCACCTCGTTCAACGAGGTCAACCTCGCCAAGGTGATGGCGATGCGCAAGCAGTTGCAGGACGATTTCGTGAAGGCCAACGGCATCAAGCTCGGCTTCATGAGCTTCTTCGCCAAGGCCGCCGCCAGTGCGCTGCAGAAGTATCCGGCCGTCAATGCCTCGGTCGATGGCGAGGACATCATCTATCACGGCTACGCCGACATCTCGATCGCGGTGTCCACCGACCGCGGCCTGGTCACGCCGGTGCTGCGCAACGTCGAGCGGATGAGCTTCGCCGACGTCGAGAAGGGCATCGACCATTACGCCACGGCGGCGCGCGAGGGCGGCCTCAAGCTCGAGGACCTGCAGGGCGGCACGTTCACGATCACCAACGGCGGCACGTTCGGCTCGCTGATGTCGACGCCGATCGTCAACCCGCCGCAGTCGGCGATCCTCGGCATGCACACGATCAAGGAACGCCCGATCGTCGAGAACGGCCAGGTCGTCGCGGCGCCGATGATGTACATCGCGCTCAGCTACGACCACCGCATCATCGACGGCAAGGACGCGGTGCTGTTCCTGGTCGACATCAAGAACCAGCTCGAGAATCCGAACCGGATGCTGCTGGGCATGTGACTTTCCCCTTCCCCTTCAAGGGGAAGGCCGGGATGGGGATGGGTTTCCCCATCGACGCCGCGAGACACAACCCATCCCCACCCTAGCCCTGCCCTTGAAGGGAGGGAACCAGGAACAAGGACTACGCAATGAGCGAACAACAGCAATTCGACGTCATCGTCATCGGCGCCGGCCCGGCCGGCTACCACGCCGCCATCCGCGCCGCGCAGCTGGGCATGAAGACCGCCTGCATCGACGCCGCGCTGGGCAAGGACGGCAAGCCGGCGCTGGGCGGCACCTGCCTGCGCGTGGGCTGCATTCCTTCCAAGGCGCTGCTCGATTCGTCGCGCCAGTACTGG
>JALYWW010000037.1 GCA_030852515.1 Pseudomonadota bacterium | reverse complement strand
GAGGAGGCTGGGGCCGCAGGCCACAGCCGGGGGACATTCGCCAATGGGCACCACCTTTCCCGCGCAGTTGGGCGAATGGCTCGCGGCTTGCGTCGCTCCTACGTGGAGGTGCGGAAGGGGGAGTGGGCGGCGAGGGTGGCGGCGTAGCGGTGGACGGCTTCGCGTTCCTCGGCGCACCAGGGCGCGATTGCGGCGGCGAACGCGGGGTCGGCGATCCAGTGGCGGCTGTGCACGAAGGCGGGCAGGAAGCCGCGGGCCAGCTTATGCTCCCCTTGCGCACCGGGTTCGAAGCGGGTGAGGCCTTCGCGCAGGCAGTATTCGATGCCCCGGTAATAGCAGGTCTCGAAGTGCAGGCCGGAGACGGGATCGGCCAGCGCCGAACCCCAGTAGCGACCATGCAGCGTGTCGCCGCCACGCAGGCACAGGGCGCCGGCGACCGGCTCGCCGTCGCGCATGGCCAGGAACAGCACCAGCTGCCTGGGCATCGTCGCTGCAAGATGCTGCAGGAATTCCAGGGTCAGCGTCGGCCGGTTGCCGTGTTCGGCAAACGTCTGCAGGTAGAACCCGTGCATCGCGGCCAGGTCGCCGGCGCTGGCTTCATCTCCGTGGACCACGCGGAAGTCGATCCCGGCGCGCGCCACTTTCGCCCGCTCCTGGCGGATGTTCTTGCGGTGCTTGTGGTCCATCGCCGCGAGGAAGGCGTCGAAGTCGCGCCAGCCGGCGTCGTTGTGCCAGTGGTATTGGACGTCGGTGCGCGCGATCCATGACGGGTCGAAGGCATCGTCTTCGGAGGGCGGATGGAAATTGACGTGCGCCGAGGACAATCCGGCCTCCACCGCGATCGCTTGCATGGTGTCGAGCAACAGGCGGCGGTTGGCCTCGTCGCGGGCCAGCAGCCGCGGCCCGGTGACCGGGCTGTACGGCACCGCGCACAGCCATTTCGGGAAGTAGTCCTGCCCATGCTGCGCATAGGCGTGGGCCCAGGCATGGTCGAACACGAATTCGCCGTGCGAGTTGTGCTTGAGGTACGCCGGCGCGGCGGCGAGCAGGTCGTCGCCGTCCCACACCGCGAGATGGCGTGGTTCCCAGCCGTGCCCGGCCGCGACCACGCCGTGGGCCTCGAGGCCGGCCAGGAAGGCATGCGCAACGAACGGATTGCGCCCGTCGTGCAGTGCATCCCATTGCACGGCGGGGATGTCGGACAGCGCGCCGTGGATGCGCGCCGTCGCCATCAATCGTTCTTGTCGAGGAAGCGCTCCGCGTCGAGCGCGGCCATGCAGCCGAAGCCGGCCGAAGTGATGGCCTGGCGATAGACCTGGTCGGCGACGTCGCCGGCGGCGAACACGCCCTTGACCGAGGTTTCGGTGGCACCACCGGCCAGCCCGGACTTGATCTCCAGGTAGCCGTTGTTCATTGCCAGCTGGCCTTCGAACAGCGATGTGTTCGGGGTGTGGCCGATGGCGACGAAGAAACCGTGCACCGTCAGTTCGCGGGTGGAGTCGTCGATGGTCGACTTGACCCGCAGGCCGGTGACGCCAGCCTCGTTGCCCAGTACCTCGTCGACCACGTGGTGCCAGACCGGCTCGATCTTGCCGGCATCGATCTTCGCCTGCAGCTTGTCCTGCATGATCTTTTCGGCGCGCAGGGTGTCGCGGCGGTGCACCAGGAAGACCTTGCGCGCGATGTTGGACAGGTACAGCGCTTCCTCGACCGCGGTGTTGCCGCCGCCGACCACGGCCACGTCCTGGTCCTTGTAGAAGAAGCCGTCGCAGGTGGCGCACGCGGATACGCCGCGCCCCTTGAACTTCTCCTCGGACTCCAGGCCCAGGTACTTGGCGGTGGCGCCGGTGGCGATGACCAGCGCGTCGGCGGTGTAGTCGCCGTTGTCGCCCTTGAGGCGGAACGGGCGTTGCGACAGGTCGGCGGTATGGATATGGTCGAAAACGACCTCGGTATCGAAGCGCTCGGCGTGGGCCTGCATCCGCGTCATCAGGTCCGGACCCATCAGCCCGTGCGCATCGCCGGGCCAGTTGTCGACCTCGGTGGTGGTCATCAGCTGGCCGCCCATCTGCAGGCCGGTAACGACGACCGGCTTGAGGTTGGCGCGGGCCGCGTAGACGGCCGCGGTCCAGCCGGCGGGACCGGAGCCCAGGATGAGGAGTCGGCAGTGCTTGGATGCAGTCATGTAAGTGGGGGCCGTGGGTATAATCGTTGGGTGATTATCTCCCGAATCCTCCATTAATCCGAGGCTCCACCAGACATGCGTATCGGCGTCCCCAAGGAAACCAAGACCCTCGAAGGGCGCGTTGCGCTCGTTCCCGCCGCCGCGGGCGACCTGGCCAAGCGTGGCCACGAGGTATGGCTTGAGCAGGGCGCGGGCCTCAAGAGCGGCTTCAGCGACGAGCAGTACACGGCGCTCGGGGTGAAGATCGCGCCGGACGCCGCCGCGCTGTACGAGAAGGGCGAACTGATCGTCAAGGTCAAGGAACCGATCGCCGGCGACCTGCAGCACCTGCGCCGCGACCACCTGCTGTTCTGTTACCTGCACCTGGCCGCCGAGCCGGCATTGACGAAGCACCTGCTCGACATCGGCCTGACCGGCGTCGCCTTCGAAACCGTCGAGCTGCCCAATGGCGACCTGCCGCTGCTGGCGCCGATGTCGGTGATCGCCGGCAAGATCGGCGTCCAGGTCGGCACCCACCTGCTGCACCAGCCGATGGGCGGCAAGGGCAAGCTGCTCGGCGGCCTGCCTTCGACCGAACGCGGCAAGGTGGTGGTGTTCGGCGCGGGCAAGGCCGGTGGCGCGTCCGCCGCGCTGGCGGCATCGGCCGGTGCCAATGTCACCGTGTTCGAAATGCGCCAGGACCGCATGAACGAGATGATGCGCCTGGGCAACAACGTCACCGCGCTGTACCCGTACCACGACGTGGTCGCGCGCGAAGTCGCCAATGCCGACCTGGTGGTCGGCGCGGTGCTGGTCACCGGCGCCAAGGCGCCGAAGGTGTTGACCCGCGAAATGCTCAGGGGGATGGAAGACGGCAGCGTGGTGGTCGACATCGCGATCGACCAGGGCGGCTGCTTCGAGACCTCGCGCCCGACCACCTGGAAGGAACCGACCTACGTGGAGGAGGGCGTGACCCACTTCTGCGTCACCAACATGCCTGGCGCCGTGCCGCAGACCTCGTCGCAGGCGATCTGCGCGGCGATCCTGCCGTGGGTGAACAAGCTGGCGTCCGGCCCGGCCTGGCGCGACAACGAGGCGCTGGTCCGCGGCATCAACGTCGAAGCCGGCCAGCTGGTGCATCCGGCCCTGATGGACATGAAGCCCTGACAGCGGCGACGGCCAGCCGCAAGAAACCGGCCTCCGCCACGACGGAGGCCAGGCGCGGCGCGCCCATCACGCGCCGCCAGCGGCTGTGGCGCGACATCGCGCTGATCCTGGTCACGCCCTTCCTGCTGTACCTGATCGCCAGCCTGGGGACCTATTCGCCGCTGGATCCGGCCTGGTCGCATTCGGGCAGCGTTACCGCGCCGTTGCACAACGTCGGCGGCCGCGTCGGCGCCTGGCTGGCGGACGTCCTGCTTTACCTCACCGGATACGTCGCCTTCCTGCTGCCGTTCGTGCTCGGGCTGATCGCCTGGATCGCCCTGTTCGGCATGGACAGCGATGGCGACGGCGACGCCGACCTCGGGCCGGCCCTGCGCCTGGTCGGCATCATCGGCTTCCTGGTGTCGGCCACCGGCCTGCTTGAACTGCGCGTCGGCGCGGTCGAGGATTTCTCCGGCGGGGCGGGCGGCATCCTCGGGCAACTGGTCGGCCCGTCGCTGTACGGCGGTTTCGGCCCGGTGGGCGGCAACCTGTTCCTGCTGGCACTGCTATTGGTGTCGATCACCCTGGCCACCGGCCTGTCGTGGCTGGCGGTGATGGACCGGATCGGCCAATGGACCCTGGCGATCCCGGGCTTGCTGGCCAAGTTCGCGCGGGTGTCCAGCCGCGAGGCGGACAAATGGCAGCAGACCCGCGACCTGCGCGAGGAACGCGAGGAGGTGCGCCGTTACGACACCGAGCTGCGGGCCAAGCGCGCGCCGGTGAAGATCGAGCCGCCGGCGCCGACCGTGGTCGAGAAGAGCGACCGGGCCAAGCGCGAGCAGCAGATCCCGCTGTTCCACGTCGGCGACGGCTCGGGCATCCCGCCGCTGGCCATGCTCGACGACCCCAAGCCGCAGGCCAAGGGCTACGACGAGCAGACCCTGGAAACCCTGTCGCGGCAGATCGAGTTCAAGCTCAAGGATTTCCGCATCGACGCGCAGGTGGTCGGCGCCTATCCGGGGCCGGTGATCACCCGCTTCGAGATCGAGCCGGCGCCGGGGGTCAAGGTCAGCCAGATTTCGTCGCTGGACAAGGACATCGCGCGCGGCCTGTCGGTGAAGTCGGTGCGCGTGGTCGACGTGATCCCGGGCAAGTCGGTGGTCGGGCTGGAAATCCCGAACTCGCATCGGGAAATGATCTTCCTCAGCGAGTTGTTGCGCTCGCGCGAGTACGACAAGTCGCCCAGCCCGCTGACGCTCGCGCTGGGCAAGGACATTGCCGGCCGGCCGACGGTCGCTGACCTGTCGCGCATGCCGCACCTGCTGGTGGCCGGCACCACCGGTTCGGGCAAGTCGGTCGCGGTCAACGCGATGGTGCTGTCGCTGCTGTACAAGGCCGGTCCGCAGGACGTGCGGATGCTGATGATCGACCCGAAGATGCTCGAACTCAGCGTCTACCAGGGCATCCCGCACCTGCTGGCGCCGGTGGTCACCGACATGAAGGAGGCTGCCAACGGCCTGCGCTGGTGCGTGGCCGAGATGGAGCGCCGCTACAAGCTGATGTCGGCGGTCGGCGTGCGCAACCTCGGCGGCTTCAACAAGAAGGTCAAGGACGCGATCGACAGCGGCCAGCCGATGATGGACCCGCTGTTCAGGCCCAATGCGGAATTGAACGAGGCGCCGCGGCCGCTGGAGACGCTGCCTTTCATCGTCATCATCATCGACGAGTTCGCCGACATGATGATGATCGTCGGCAAGAAGGTCGAGGAACTGATCGCGCGCCTGGCGCAGAAGTCGCGTGCCGCCGGCATCCACCTGATCCTGGCCACGCAACGGCCGTCGGTCGACGTCATCACCGGCCTGATCAAGGCCAACATCCCGACCCGCGTCGCGTTCCAGGTCTCGAGCAAGATCGACTCGCGCACCATCCTCGACCAGAGCGGCGCCGAAACCCTGCTCGGCCATGGCGACATGCTGTACCTGCCGCCGGGCACGGCGATGCCCGAGCGCATCCATGGCGCGTTCGTCAGCGACGATGAAGTGCACCGCGTGGTCGAGCACCTCAAGCAGAGCAGCGATGGTCCGCAGTACATGGAAGGCGTGCTCGAGGAAGTGCAGTCGCTGGGCGACGGCACCGTGGTCGGCGCGACCGGCCTGCCGGAGAGTGGCGGCGGGGCAGGGGACGAGTCCGATCCGCTGTACGACGAGGCCGTGCGCATCGTTACCGAAACCCGGCGCGCCTCGATCTCGGGCGTGCAACGGCGGCTGAAGATCGGCTACAACCGCGCCGCGCGCCTGGTCGAGGCGATGGAGGCCGCGGGGGTAGTCACGCCGCCGGAGCACAACGGCGACCGTACCGTGCTGGCGCCGCCGCCTCCGGCGCATTGACGCGCGTTCAGGTTGGTGTCTGCAGACTCTGCCGCATGACCAGAATCCTACGATCTGCCATTGCCCTTGGCGCGTTGCTCGCCTCGACCGCCTTCGCCGGTGCGCGCGACGATCTGGCCGCGTTCACCAAGGATCTCAAGGGCCTGCAGGCGCCGTTCACCCAGCAGGTGTTCGACCCCAATGGCAAGCTGCGCGAGTCTTCCAGCGGCAAGGTCGCGCTGTCGGCGCCGCGCCTGTTCCGCTGGGAATACCGCAAGCCGTACGTGCAGATGATCGTCGCCGACGGCGAGCACGTCTGGGTCTACGACCCCGATCTCGAGCAGGCGACGCGGCGCGCGCAGGGCGCGGCCGAGCAGGGTAGCCCGCTGGCGGCACTGATCGATCCGAAGCGCCTGGACAGCGACTACATCGTTGCGGACGCGGGCGACGCGGACGGCCTCGAATGGCTCAGCCTGAAACCGCGCAATGGCGACGGTGCCGCCTTCGAGTCGGCGCGCCTGGGTTTCGGTGCGCAGGGCCTGGAGAAGATGCAGTTCATCGATGCACTGGGGCAGAAGAGCGTGATCGATTTCGGTGAATGGGAGCGCAATCCGGCATTCCCGAAATCGACATTCAGCTTCAAGCCGCCGGCCGGCGTGGATGTGATCGAGGGGTGACGGAAACGCGCATGTTCCGCGCGTCTGGCTCACGGAACATGCACGGCGTACGCGGCAGATTGTCGCCATGCGCCAGATCCTTGCAATCGCCGCCCTGATCGCCACCGGGATGATGCCCGGGCAGGAGTTCGTGCCGGTGCAGTCCCCGGGCACGACGGTCGAAGCAATCGCGACGCCAGACCGCACCACCTTGTCGACGGCATTGCGTGCTGCCATCCGCGATGGCTTCCCCACGCAGGACGTGCGCATCCGCGTCGCCCGGATCGAATCCGGCAACGCCGGTCCGGCGCAGCGCGAATTGAAGGCCAATGGCCGCATCCTGCTGGACGACGCGGGCGACTGGATCGACTTCAAGGCCACTGCGCTTTACGACCTGGAAGCCGGCACGGCGACCACGACATCGTTGTTGATGGCGCCGCCGCGGGAACTGGTGTTCGCCGCGGACCCCGCGCTGGTCGAGGAACTCACCGCCGAAACCACGCGCCGCCTGCGCGCGGAGTTCGCCAGCCAGCCGGCGACAATCGAAGTCGGGCAGGTGCGGTCGCGGCCGGCCGGCGACCTCATGGCCCTGGTCGCGGACGGACAGGCCCACTTCGGCAACGAAGGCAGCGCGGTCGCCACCATCCGGGCGCTGTACGACCCGCGCAGCGGCCAGTGGCTGCGCCTGGACTACGAACTGGGCAGCGGCGGCTAGCGTATCTTTGGCGCATGCCAAGACGCAGCGCTCCCCCCACTGCCGGAAACGACCTGCTTGCCGCCGACAGTGCGGCCAACAACGCGCTGAAGCCGCTGGCCGAGCGCATGCGCCCGGGCACGCTCGACGAGATGGTCGGGCAACGGCGCCTGCTCGCTCCCGGTTCCGCACTGCGTCGCGCGATCGAGTCCGGCCGGGTTCATTCAATGATCCTGTGGGGGCCGCCGGGTTGCGGCAAGACCACGCTGGCGCTACTGCTCGCGCAGTATTCCGATGCCGAGTTCCGCGCGATCTCGGCGGTGCTCTCCGGCTTGCCCGAGGTGCGGCAGGTACTCGCCGAGGCCGGTGCGCGCTTCGACCAGGGACGACGCACGGTGCTGTTCGTCGACGAGGTGCACCGTTTCAACAAGGCGCAGCAGGATGCCTTCCTGCCGCACATCGAGCGCGGCAGCATCCTGTTCGTCGGCGCGACCACCGAGAACCCTTCGTTCGAACTGAATTCCGCGTTGCTGTCGCGCTGCCGCGTGCACGTGATGGAGGCGCTGTCGGTCGAGGACATCGTCGTCGCCCTGCGGCAGGCGCTGGCCGATGTTGAGCGCGGCCTGGGCGATCGCGGCGTGCAGGTCGGCGAAGAACAGCTGCAGCTGATCGCCCAGGCTGCCGACGGCGACGTGCGTCGCGCCCTGACCCTGCTGGAGATCGCCGCCGAGGTTGCCGAGGACGGCACCGTCACAGACGCAACGCTCGCCCAAGTGCTCGCCGATCGCACGCGCAGGTTCGACAAGGGCGGCGACCAGTTCTACGACCAGATCTCGGCAATGCACAAGTCGGTGCGCAGTTCCAATCCGGACGCGGCCCTGTACTGGTTCGCGCGCATGCTCGACGGTGGCGCGGATCCGGCCTACATGGCGCGGCGGCTGACCCGAATGGCGGTGGAGGACATCGGCCTGGCCGACCCGCGCGCACTGCAGATGGCGATCGAAGCTTGGGATGCGTACGAACGCCTCGGCAGCCCGGAAGGCGACCTGGCCCTGGCGCAGGTCGTGATCTACCTGGCCAGCACCGCCAAGTCGAACGCCGCCTATGCCGCGTTCAATGCCGCGCGCCGCGACGTCGAGCAACACGGGTCGCAGCCGGTGCCGATGCATATCCGCAATGCGCCGACGAAACTGATGAAACAGCTCGGCCACGGCAAGGGCTACCAGTACGACCACGATGCCGAGGGCGGCATCGCGCTCGGCCAGACCGGGTTCCCCGACGCGATGGGCGAGCGCGTCTACTACGAGCCGGTGGAACGCGGGCTGGAACTCAAGCTCAAGCAGAAGCTCGATGCGCTGCGCGCTGCGCGCGAACAGGCGCGCAAGCCCTGACCCGAGGTCGCCGCGTTCACATCGTTGATGGCAGGGTGACGGGGTTGCCACACCGATGGACGCTGCTTGGCCGAGCCCGCCGCCAATGCCCTGCTTTCCGCGTTTGCGCCCGCGGGCCCCGAAGCCGCGACGATCCTGCACCTGTTCTGGATCATGGCGATCGGCGCGGCATTGGTATGGGTCATCGTCTGTGCCATTGCCATCCATGCCATGCGCAGGCGCCAGCCTGCCGGTGAGCGCAAGGCGCGCTGGCTGATCCTGGCCGGCGGGGTCACCGTGCCGACCATTGTGCTTGGCGCCCTGCTGACCTACGGACTGTTGCTGATGCCGCCACTGCGTGCGGAAGTGCCGGCCGATGCCATGCAGGTCCGCATTTCGGGCGAGCAATGGTGGTGGCGCGTTGCCTATGAGGGCGCGAACGGCCAGGTCGTCGCCAGCGCCAACGAACTGCGCCTGCCGGTCGGCGAACCCGTGGTGCTGACCCTGTCCAGTCCCGACGTGATCCATTCGTTCTGGATCCCGGCGCTGGCGGGCAAGGTCGACATGATCCCGGGGCGCGACACGCGGCTGGTATTGCGCGCGGGGCGGGAAGGGGTGTTCCGCGGCGTATGCGCGGAGTTCTGCGGCGCCTCGCATGCGCACATGCGTTTCCTGGCGGTGGCGATGCCGCCCGACGGATTCGATCGCTGGTTGCAGGCGCAGGCGGCGCCTGCAGCGGAACCGGCAAGCGCGCTGGCGCGGCGGGGGAGGGACGCCTTCCTCGGCAACGGTTGCGGCGCCTGCCATGCCGTCCGCGGAACCACCGCGGTCGGCAACATGGGTCCGGACCTCACCCATGTCGGTTCGCGCCTGGAGCTGGCGGCAGGCACGCTGCCGAATGATGGCGATGCGCTGCGCCGCTGGATCACGGCTCCGCACCACGCCAAGCCCGAAGCGTTGATGCCGGCATTCGACATGCTGCCCGCGGAAGACGTGCAGGCCATCGCCAGCTGGCTGGAGTCGCTGCAATGAGCGATCGCGACCCCGGGGTAGAGCAGTTGCAGGCGGCATGGGCGACGCCGACGGGCTGGCGCTACTGGTCGGCAGTGAACAACACCGTCGTCGGCCGCTGGTACACCGCCACCGCGATCGCGTTTTTCCTGTTCGCCGGGTTGCTGGGGGTGCTGATCAGGCTGCAGCTGGCGGTGCCGGACAACGACCTGGTCGACGCGGATACCTACAGCCAGCTGTTCTCGCTGCACGGCTCGGTCATGATGTTCCTGTTCGCGGTGCCGATCTTCGAGGCATTCGCGATCCTGGTGCTGCCGTCGCTGCTGGGCGCGCGCGACCTGCCGTTCCCGCGACTGTCCGCGTTCGGCTTCTGGTGCTTCCTGATCGGCGGCGTGTTCGTGGCCGGCTCCATCCTGTTCGATGCCGCGCCGCGCAGCGGTTGGTTCATGTATCCGCCCTTGAGCACCGACTACGAGGCCGGGTACGGGCCGGATGTGTGGCTGCTGGGCCTGAGCTTCATCGAGATCGCATCGATCGCGGCGGCGGTGGAGCTGATCGTCGGCGTACTCAAGATGCGGCCGCCCGGCATGCGCATCCATCTGATGCCGCTGTACGCCTGGTACATCCTGGTCGTCGGCGCGATGATCCTGTTCGCGTTCCCGCCGTTGATCGCCGGCGACCTGATGTTCGAACTGCAGCGCATGGCGGGCTGGCCGTTCTTCGATCCGGCGCGCGGCGGCGACCCGCTGCTGTGGCAGCACCTGTTCTGGATCTTCGGCCACCCCGAGGTCTACATCATCTTCCTGCCGGCGATCGCGCTGGTGGCGATGATCGTGCCGACGTTCGCGCGGCGGCCCATCGTCGGCTACAGCTGGATCGTGCTGGCGGCCGTCGGCACCGGCTTCCTGAGTTTCGGCCTGTGGGTGCACCACATGTTCACCACCGGCATGCCGAACATCTCGCTGGCGTTCTTCTCCGCGGCATCGCAGGCGGTGGCGTTACCCACCGGGGTGCAGATCTTCGCGCTGCTGGCGACGGTGCTCGCGGGCCGGCTGGTGCGCTCGGTGCCGATGCTGTTCGTGCTTGGGGCACTGGTGATCTTCGTGCTGGGCGGACTGACCGGGGTGATGGTGGCGCTGGCGCCCTTCGACTTCCAGGCGCACGACACCCACTTCGTCGTCGCCCACCTGCATTACGTGCTGATCGGCGGCATGGTCTTCCCGGTGGTGGCGGGGACGTACTACTACTACCCGCTGGTATTCGGCCGGAAGCTGTCGGACCGGCTCGGCAAGTGGGTGTTCTGGCTGATGTTCGCCGGCTTCAACATCGCCTTCCTGCCGATGCACCTGAGCGGGCTGATGGGCATGCCGCGCCGCGTCTACACCTATCATGCGGGGCAGGGGCTGGACCTGCCCAACCTGGTGTCGACGATCGGTGCGTTGGTCCTCGCCACCAGTTTCGCGTTGCTGCTGTACGACGCACTGCGCACCGCGTTGCGGCGCGGCAACGACGGCCGCGATCCGTGGCAGGCCGGCACGCTCGAGTGGATGGGCGAGCTGCCGCCGCCGCCATGGAACCTGCGGTCGATCCCGATCGTGCAAAGCCGCTATCCGCTCTGGGACCAGCCCGGGCTGCCTGCCGACGCCGAAGCCGGACGCTACTACCTGGCCGATGCGCCGGAAGGCCGGCGCGAAACCCTGGTCACGTCGGTCTCCGACGCCGAGCCCGAGCAGTGCCTGCGGGTGCCGGGCCCCACCTTCCTGACCTTGTGGGCGGCGCTGTTCACCGGCGGCGCGTTCGTGTTCCCGGTCTTCCACATGTACGTCGCCGCGGGCATCAGCGGCCTGTGCGCGATCGGCTTCATCGTTGCGTGGCTGTGGACGGGTACCGCGAAGATCCCCGAGAAGCCGGCGAAGGACGTCGGCCTCGGCGTGGTGCTGCCGTTGTACGCCTCGGGTTCGCGCTCGGTCGGGTGGTGGGCGATGTTCATCACCATGATCGGCGACATGGCGGCTTTCGCCAGCCTGGTGTTCGGGTACCTGTACTTCTGGACCATCCACGACGACTTCGCGGCCGCGGCGGCCGCGGGACCCGGGACGGCCTGGCCGTTGCTCGCGCTCGCGACCGGCATCGTCGCCTGGCTTGCGACCCTGGCGGCGCGCAGCTTCAACCGGCGCGACCACGCCATCGGCTTCCATGTCGCCGCAGCGGTGTCCGTACTGCTGGCACTGGCCTGTAGTGCAGCGCTGTTCCTGGGGCCGTGGAGCACCGGCCTCGACCCGGCGGCGCATGTGTATCCGGCCACGGTCTGGTTGCTGGTGGGCTGGACCATGGCCCATGTGCTGGTCGGCGTGCTGATGCTGCTGTACTGCATCGCGCGTCGCGTCGCGGGACGGATGACCGCGCGCCACGACATCGACATCCACAACGTCGCGCTGTACTGGCATTTCGTCGCGATCACGCTGCTGGTGACGGTCGCCGCGATCGCCGGATTCCCCCTGCTGGCATGAAAAGTCCCTGGACATTGATCGCCGGGCCGACGACCTGGGCGCTGCACTTCCTGGCCTGCTATGTCGTTGCCGCGGTGTGGTGCGCGAAGATGTCGCGGGTCGCGACCCTGGGCGAAGCGCGGGTCGCATTGTGGGCGCTCACCGTGCTCGCGCTGGCGGTGATCGCCTGGTTCGGTTGGCGCGGACTGCGGGCGCATCGTCACGGCAACGCGCGCTTGCCGCACGATGGACCGGGTGCCGCGGATCGCAGCCGCTTCCTGGGTTTCGCCAGTCTCCTGCTGTGCGGGCTGAGCGCAGTGGCCGTGCTGTATTCGGCGCTGGCGATCGCGATCATCGGGGATTGCCGATGACACTGCAGCGCATCTTCGCCATTACCGGCATCGTCTCGCTGGCCCTGCTCTGGCTCGGTCCGCTCCCGGGACTGTCGCGACATTCGTTCGCCGCGCACATGGCCATGCACATGGGCGTGGTGGCGGTTGCCGCGCCGCTGCTTGCGGCCGGCATCGCGGATACCACGATGGATCCGGCGCGACGCTGGCCGCATGGCTGGATGGCGGCGCCCTGGTGGGTGCTGCTCGCGTCGCTGCTCGAGTTCCTGCTGGTGTGGGCCTGGCACGCGCCCGCATTGCATGCACTAGGCCGCAGCAACGCGTGGGCGATGGTGCTGGAGCAGGCGAGCTTCCTGGGCGCCGGGCTGCTGTTGTGGGTCGCGGCGCTGGGGCAGGGGAGGGTCGCATCGCGCGAACGCGCGGCGGCCGGCGCGCTGGCGCTGTTGCTCACCGCCACCCACATGACCTTGCTGGGCGTCCTGCTGGCAATGGCGAACCGCGTTCTCTACCAGCACGCAGGTCATGCCGGAATGGCGCATGCGCTGCACGACCAGCAGGCCGGGGGCGTGTTGATGCTGGTCATCGGTGGCGTGTCCTACCTGGCCGGCGCGCTGGTGCTGTTGCAACGCGTGCTGCGTCCGCGCAGCGAGGCGCACGGATGAAGAAGCCACGCATGACCAAGCGCAAGCACCTGCGGATCATGTTGCTGTTGCGGCATGCCGTGCTGGTACTCGTGCTGCTCGGCGCAGGCGGGCTGGTGTTCCTGGCCGCGGGCATGGCGCCGATCGCGGCCGATGCGGGTCACTGGGCGGTGACCCGGGTCCTCCTGCATTCGGCGATGTCGCGCGCCGTGGAAGTCCGCGCGATGCCATTGGCTGCGCCGCCGCTCGACGATCCCGCGTTGCTGCAGAAGGGGGCAGGGCACTACGCCACCGCCTGCATGGATTGCCACGGTGCGCCCGGCGTCCCGCGCAGGCACGCGGTCCGGCAAATGGTGCCGACGCCGCCGTTCCTCGCGGAGAAGCTGGGCAGGATGACCCCGGAAGAACTGTTCTGGGTGGTCAACCACGGCATCAAGTACACCGCGATGCCTGCCTGGGGAACGCGTGGTCGCGACGACGAGGTCTGGGCCATGGTCGCGTTCCTGGAACAGATCCAGGACATGTCGCCCGAGCGTTACCGCGCGCTGGCCTACGGACCCGACGGCGATGACCACAGCGTCCTGGGCGACTGTGCGCGTTGCCATGGTCGCGATGGCGCGGGGCGGGGTACCGATGCCTTCCCGAAACTCGCCGGCCTGGACGAGGCTTACCTGTTGGCCAGCCTGGAGGCCTTCGCCAGCGGCGAGCGCCGCAGCGGGATCATGCAGCCGGTGGCCGCCGACCTGGCGTCGGCCGACCTGCGGGCGATGGCGGAACATTATGCGAAGCAGCAGCCGCGGCCATCGCCGCCGACGCACGTCTCCGCAGCGACCGCGGAATCGATCGCGCGCGGACGCGAGCTGGCGCAGGCGGGCGACGGTTTGCGCCGGATTCCCGCATGCGCGGCCTGCCATGGTCCTGGAGCCGGACAACGCAACCGCATGTACCCGGCGCTGGCCGGCCAGCATGCCGGCTACATCGACTTGCAGTTGCAGCTTTTTCGCAAAGGCGGGCGCGGTGGCACGGAGTTCGCGCCGATCATGGTGCGCGCTGCGGCAGGATTGACCGATCGTGACATTGCCGATGTCGCGGCGTATTACGCCTCGCTGCCGGCAACACCGGCAGGCGCTGGTGGCCCGGCAACCGGAATGTAATCATCGGGGCATGGGCAATCCCAACTGGAGTGGCTTCCTGGCGGTAGGCGTCGGCGCGGCGCTGGGCGCCTGGTTGCGCTGGGGGCTGGGGTCGGCGCTCAACGCGCTGTGGCCGCAGATCCCGCCGGGGACCTTGCTGGCCAACCTGGTCGGCGGATACCTGCTCGGGCTTGCGCTGGGCTGGTTCGCCATGGATCCAGGCGTTGCGCCCGAGGTTCGGCTGCTCGTGGTGACGGGCTTCCTGGGTGGGCTGACCACGTTTTCGGCGTTCTCGGCCGAGGCGGTCGAGCTGCTGTCGCGCCAGCAGTACGGCTGGGCACTGGGCCATGTGGGCCTGCATGTGATCGGGTCGCTGGTGGCGACAGGGCTGGGGTTCGCGACGTTGCGGGCCTGGAAAGGGATGGCCTGAAGCGCGCCCAGGCAGCACTCCCCATCATATCAAGACTTCGCATAATGCATATTATGTAAATAAACCCGAGTCCGGCTCAGGACTGCCGGGACTGATCCGTCATCGGCGCGACCCACTCCTTCGCATCGGCGGCCACTGCGTGCGGCGGGAAACCCGTCTGGCGCTCGATCATCCGTCGCACCCGTGGCTGGCCGGGTCCCTGGTGCAGCGCCCGGATCCGCTCGCCGATCGCCGCGTCGTCGCGGGTGAACCGCTGGTTGTGGCGCAGGTACTCGGTCCAGGTCGGGCTCTGGTAGCGCTCGATCCAGAGCTGCGGGTCTGCCAGGTCGCGAAGCAGCGACCACTGCCGGGCGCCGTTGCGGCGTCGCACCCGCCTCCGCTCCGCCATGGTCCCGAGGAATGCGAACACGTCGGGCTCGGCGATCCGGTATTCGATCGAGACAACCACCGGCCCGGTGCGTCCGGTGACGGCGACCGCGACATCCGGTTCGCTGAACTCCGCCAGGTCGAGGTTCATCTCCCCGGTTTCCGGCAACGGGAACCAGCGCCCGAGGACGGCACAGCCCACCTGCACCGAGGCTGCGACCAGCAGCGCCGACGCGAGCCCGGACCCTTCGGTGACGAAACCCCACAGCCAGGCACCGCCGGCCATGCCGCCGAACGTCGCCATCTGGTACAGCGACAACGCCCGTGCCACCACCCAGCGCGGCGCGGACATCTGCACGGTGGCGTTCAATAGCGACACCACCAGCACCCAGCCCATGCCGCACAGGACCATCGCGACCATGGTGAGCGCCAGCCATGTGCTGAAGGCCGTGACGGCGATCCCCAGCGCCGAGCCGAGCAATGCGCAGCGGACGATGAACTCGTTGTTGAAGGCGATCCGCAACCGGTGCGACCAGAACGCCCCGCCGACCGCGCCCACGCCGAACGCGCCCAGCAGCAGGCCGTAGATCGCCGGCCCCCCGCCGATGATGTCGCGGGCGATCAGCGGCGTCAGCGCCGACACCGCGCTCGCGCCCACGCCGGTCACGAAGCCGCGGACCAACGTGGAATTGATGTGCGGGTTCATGGCGACGTAGCGGATCCCGCCGACGATCGCCCGCCCGAGCGGCTCGCGTGGCAACAGGCGCGGCTCGGGTTCCGGCCGCCAGCGCGCCAGCACCACCACCAGGCCGATATAGCTGACGGCGTTGAGCGCGAATGCGGTCGCGGCACTGGCTACGGCGACGATCACGCCGCCGATCGCCGGGCCGAGGCTGCGCGCCAGGTTGAAGCCCATGGAGTTCATCGCCACCGCGGACGGCACGTCCGGGCGCGGCACCATCGCCCCTACCGAGGCCTGCCATGCCGGCGCGTTGATCGCCGCGCCGCAACCGATCAGGAACGTGAACAGCAGCAAAAGCCAGGGCGTGACGAGGTCCAGCCAGGCAAACACCGCGAGCACCGTCGACACGACCAGCATCAGCACCTGGGCGGCGATCATCAGCATCCGCCGGTCGTATGCATCGGCCAGTGCGCCGGCCAGCAGCGACAGCAATACGATCGGCAACGCGATCGAGGCCTGCACCAGCGTCACCATCTGCGCCGACGCCGCCAGCGCGACCATCATCCAGGCGGCAGCGACGCCCTGGACCATGCCGCCGAAGCTGGAGGCCAGGGTCGCAATCCATACGGACCGGAAAATCCGGTGGCGAAACGGCGCGAAGGCTCCCTGGTTTTCGCTCATGGCCGAAGCTTAACCCCGGCCGCCGAAATGGGACGTGCAAGTTGCCGCCGGTTCCCCTTGCGCTGCCGGGTGGGCACCGTTAAACTTTCGCGCTTTCCGGCGCGTGGGGCCATAGCTCAGCTGGGAGAGCGCCTGCATGGCATGCAGGAGGTCGGCGGTTCGATCCCGCCTGGCTCCACCAATTCACTACAACTCGGAAAAGATTGTTCCTCGTCCCCATCGTCTAGAGGCCTAGGACACCACCCTTTCACGGTGGACACCGGGGTTCGAATCCCCGTGGGGACGCCAATTCGCGTCAGTGGTACAAGCAGTGACGATTCAGGCAGCGGGCTCGACCAAGGTCGGGCCCGTTGTCTTTTGCAGCGTCGCTACGCCGTGGCCGCCTTCGGCCAGGTAATGCAGCCACTTGCCGAGGAAGGTGTTCATGCGCAGGCGGTGGTCGAGCAATCGCGCCGGCGGCGGGAACATGCCGAGCACGTCCTGCCAGCGCTTACCGACGTAGCAATGGGTGGCCTCGACCTGGCGCGCATCGTGGTAGACGCGCAGGTAAGCCGATGGATCCGGTTCGCCGGTGAGCGGGTCGCGCATCGCGTAGGTCAGGCGCAGTTCGCTGGTATAGGCATGCTGTTCGAGCACGTCCAGTCGCAGGTCGAGGCCGTCGCCGATCGAAGAGCGGTAGCTGCCCTTGTCCAGGTCGCCGGGTTCGAACAGGCGCACCAGCATGCCGTGGTTCTCCGCATACAACCCCATCAACCAGCCAAAGCGGCCGATCCGCGGGATCCGTGTGGCGTGGGCGAGTACCTGCGACATGACCCGATGCTACACGCCGAAAAGCAATCCCGGCAGGATTGACGAAACCGCGAAACGGGCCTACGTTTGGGATTCGAGCCGTCAAGATCCGCGCTAGAACATTTCCCGGTTCAGCCCGAGCACCTCGAGCACCCGGCTCGAGATCTCCTCGATCGAGGCATGGGTCGTGCTCAACATCTGGATCCCTTCGTTGCGCAGCATTTCCTCCGCTGCCGCGACCTCGCGCTTGCACGTGTCCAGCTGGGCATAGCGCGAGTTTGGCCGGCGTTCCTGGCGGATCTGCTGCAGCCGCGTCGGATCGATGGTCAGGCCGAACAGCTTGGCCCGGTGCGGGCGCAGTTTCGCCGGCAGGCGATCGCCGTCCAGGTCGTCCTCGGTGAGCGGATAGTTCGCCGCGCGGACGCCATGGTGGAGCGCCAGGTAGACGCAGGTCGGGGTTTTGCCCGCGCGCGACACGCCGACCAGGATCAGGTCGGCCTCGCTGTAATCCATGCTCACGCCGTCGTCGTGCGCCAGCGCATAGTTCATCGCGTTGATGCGGCGATGGTAAGCGTCGAAATCGACCATGCCGTGGGCGCGGCCGACATGCGACTGGCGCTGCATGTTCAACTCGAGCTCGAGCGGCGCGATGAAAGGCGCGAAGACGTCCAGCATCAGTGCCCCGCTCTCCGCCAGGATGGCGTTCAGCGCCGGGTCGACGCTGGAATTGACCACGATGGGGCGCAGGCCGTGGTCGAGACCGGCCTGGTAGATTTCCTCGACCGCGGCCCGGGCCTTTTCCACGGTGTCCACGAAGGGAATGCGGTCGGTGATGAACCGGGTATCGGCGAACTGGGTCAGCAGGCTGTGGCCGATGGTCTCGGCGGTGATGCCGGTTCCGTCGGAAACGTAGAAGACCGGGCGCAGGTCGGGCATGCAGGCTCCGCGGAAGAGTCGAGGTTGCTAAAATAGCCCAAACCCCCCGGAGTTCCCCGCCTTGAGCGATCACGCCCCCAGCAACAACGTCCTGTGGCTGCAGGACCTGCGCCTTTCCGACCTGGCCCAGGTGGGCGGCAAGAACTCCTCGCTGGGAGAGATGATCGGCGAACTTTCCGGCCTCGGCGTCTCGGTCCCGGGCGGCTTTGCCACCACCGCCGATGCCTTCAAGGACTTCATCGCCCACAACACCCTGCACCAGCGCATCTTCGACCGCCTGGCCAGCCTCGACGTCGAGGACGTCCCTGCCCTCACCCGCGCCGGCACCGAGATCCGCGGCTGGGTCATCGAGGCGCCCTTGCAGCCTTCGCTCGAGCAGGACATCCGCGATGCGTACGCCAGGCTGTGCGCGGACAATGGCGGGGCGGCCTCGAACGGGAATGACGTGGCCGTCGCCGTGCGTTCCTCGGCCACGGCCGAAGACCTGCCCGACGCATCGTTCGCCGGCCAGCAGGAAACCTTCCTCAACGTCACCGGCGCCGACGATGTCGTGCGCAAGGTCAAGGAAGTCTTCGCCAGCCTCTACAACGACCGCGCCATCGCCTACCGCGTGCACCACGGCTTCAAGCACGAGGACGTGTTCCTGTCGGCCGGCGTGCAGTTGATGGTGCGTTCGGACGTCGGTTCGTCCGGCGTGCTGTTCACCCTGGACACCGAGTCCGGATTCCGCGACGTGGTGTTCATCACCGCCAGCTATGGCCTGGGCGAAATGGTCGTGCAGGGCGCGGTCAACCCCGACGAGTTCTACGTCTACAAGCCGACCCTGCGCCAGGACAAGCCGGCGATCCTGCGGCGCTCGCTCGGTGCCAAGCAGCTGCGCATGGTCTATTCGGAGACGCCCGGCGAGCGCGTGCGCACCGAGGAAACCCCGGCCGGGCTGCGCGCGAAGTTCTCGATCTCCGACGCCGACGTACACGAGCTTGCCCGCCAGGCGCTGGTGATCGAACAGCATTACGGCCGCCCGATGGACATCGAGTGGGGCAAGGACGGCAACAGCCGCAAGCTCTTCATCCTCCAGGCGCGCCCGGAGACGGTCAAGTCGCGCGGCCATGCCACCCAGATCGAACGCTACACCCTGTCGCAGCGCGGCGATGTCGTTGCCGAAGGCCGCGCCATCGGCCAGAAGATCGGCAGCGGCGTGGCCCGCGTGGTGCGCTCGCTCGATGACATGAACCGCGTGCAGCCCGGCGACGTGCTGGTGGCCGACATGACCGACCCGGACTGGGAACCGGTGATGAAGCGCGCCTCGGCGATCGTCACCAACCGCGGCGGTCGCACCTGTCATGCCGCGATCATCGCCCGCGAGCTGGGCGTGCCGGCGGTAGTCGGAACCGGCGACGCGCTCGACCGCATCGCCGATGGCAACGAAGTCACGATCAGCTGCGCCGAGGGCGACACCGGCTACATCTATGCCGGCACCCTGCCCTTCGAACGCACCACGACCGACCTCGGCAACATGCCGCCGGCGCCGCTGAAGATCATGATGAACGTGGCCAACCCGGACCGTGCCTTCGACTTCGGCATGCTGCCCAATGCCGGCATCGGCCTGGCGAGGCTGGAAATGATCATCGCCAGCCATATCGGCGTGCATCCGAAGGCATTGCTGGAATACGACAAGCAGGACGCTACCACGCGCGCGAAGATCGACGCGCGCATCGCCGGCTACGCCGGTCCGGTCGAGTTCTACGTCGACCGCCTGGCCGAAGGCATCGCCACCATCACCGCATCGGTGGCCCCCAAGCCGGTGATCGTGCGCCTGTCGGACTTCAAGTCCAACGAGTACGCCAACCTGCTCGGCGGCGGCAAGTACGAGCCGCACGAGGAGAACCCGATGATCGGCTTCCGCGGCGCAAGCCGTTACGTCGATCCCTCGTTCAAGGATGCGTTCGCCCTGGAGTGCCAGGCCGTCAAGCGCGTGCGTGAGGACATGGGCCTGGACAACCTGTGGGTGATGATCCCGTTCGTGCGCACGCTCGACGAAGGCCGCAAGGTCATCGAAGTGCTGCGCCAGAACGGCCTCGTGCAAGGCAGCGTGTCCGGTGAAGGCGGCGGCCTCAAGATCATCATGATGTGCGAGATCCCCTCCAACGCCCTGCTGGCCGAGGAATTCCTGGAAATCTTCGACGGCTTCTCGATCGGCTCCAACGACATGACCCAGCTCACCCTGGGCCTGGACCGCGACTCCGCGATCGTCGCCGGCCTGTTCGACGAGCGCGATCCGGCGGTCAAGAAGATGCTGTCGATGGCGATCTCCACCGCCCGACGCATGGGCAAGTACATCGGCATCTGCGGCCAGGGCCCCAGCGACCATCCCGACCTCGCCCTGTGGCTGATGGAGCAAGGAATCGAGTCCGTGTCCCTCAACCCCGACACCGTCGTCGACACCTGGCTCGCCCTCGCCAAGGCCAAGGCTGGCGGCTAGGAGCGTTTAGCCACAGATTTCACAGATGAACACAGATTGGTTTGTCGCAGTTGAAGTAGCTGCGATCTGCCAAGGACACACCGCCTGCGGATATCCAAATCTGTGTGATCTGTGAAATCTGTGGCAAAAAAAGCGCTTCAGAGGCCCGCGAGTTCGCCCATGTGCTTGCGGTAGTGGCGCAGTTCGGCGATGGAGTCGCGGACGTCACTCAGGGCGGTATGCGCGGCTTCCTTGTGCACGGCCGACAGCACCTGCGGCGCCCAGCGGCGCGCGAGTTCCTTGAGCGTACTGACATCGAGGTTGCGGTAATGGAAGTGGCGCTCCAGCGCCGGCATCTGCCGGTGCAGGAAGCGGCGATCCTGGCAGATCGAGTTGCCGCACATCGGCGAGCTGTTCGCCGGCAGCCACTCCTGCAGGAAGGCCAGGGTGCGCGCCTCGGCGTCGGC
>JALYWW010000108.1 GCA_030852515.1 Pseudomonadota bacterium | reverse complement strand
GGGCACGTGCGCCTGCTGGTCGCTTTCGAACTGGTCCAGGGCGGCAGCGTGGTCGAGCAGCGCCAGCCGATGGCGCCGGAGGTGCTTGCAGATGGCCTGCGCGCGGTGGCGTTCGAATACCGCGGAATGGACGACCAGCAGCGCCCGGGTCCGTGGCAATCGCGCTGGCAGGTGGCCGAGGCGCTGCCCTTGCAGGTACGGATCACGATCACCGACGGCAGTGGCGACGCATGGCCGCCGTTGCTGGTGGCGCTGCCGCTGGCCGGCCGCTATGCGATGCCGGTGGCGACGCAATGAGGTGCCGCGGCGCCGCGTTGCTGCTGGTGTTGTGGCTGGTCACGCTGCTGGCCGCGCTGGTCGGCGCGTTCGCACTGGCGGCGCGTACCGAGCACCTGCAGGGCCAGGTACTGGCGCGCGGCCTGGAAGCGCGCGCCGCCGCGCGCGCCGGGCTCGAGTACGCGATCGTCCGCGCCGGCCTGTCCGACCCGCGGCTGCGTTGGGCCGCCGATGGCGGTGAGCACTCCTGGCAGTACGGCGACGCGGAAGTCGTCGTGCGCATCGTCGACGAGCAGGGCAAGGTCGACCTGAACATGGCCGACGCCGGGCTCATCTCCTCGCTGCTGCAGGTGCTGGGCCTCGACGATCGCGCCGCCATGCAGCTCGCCGGCGCGATCCTGGACTGGCGCGACGCCGACCCGCTGACTCAACCGGCGGGCGGCGCCGAGGCGCCGGCGTACATGCAGGCGGGGCGCGGCTATGGACCGGCCAACGAACCGCTGCGCAGCGTTGCCGAGGTGGAGCAGGTGCTGGGCATGACCCCGGACCTGTATGCGCGGCTGGCGCCGCTTGTGACCGTTTACAGCGGCCTGGCCGTGCCCGATCCGGCCCACGCGCCCGCACAGGTGCGCACGGCAATGGGCATCGGCGGCGAGCCGCCGCCCCCCGTGGCCGGCAACAGCGGCACGTATAGTATCGAGAGCCGCGCAAGCATCCGCGGACGCACTGCGGTCCTGCGCGTGGTCGTGCGCAATGGCGGCAACGGATTGCCGGGTTCTGCATGGACCCCCTTGCGCTGGGAGGAGGGAGCATCGCCACGTTGAAGTCCTTGCGCGACCATGACGGCCGCCTGCCCGGCTTTTTCGCCTGGTGGGGCCGCGCGCTCGCGGCCTGGTTGCCGTCGGGCTGGCGCCGCGCGCTGGGCCTGGATCGCGGCCGATTGCTGCTGCGTACCGACGCGCCGCTGGCCGAACCGCCTGCCGCGCAGGCCGACCTGCCGCGTTGGCTGCTGTTGCCGGCGGCGGCAGGCTTGCGCCGGCGCCTGTCGTTGCCGGCCGCCGCCAGCGATCGACTGCGCGAAGTGCTCGGTTTCGAAATCGACCGGCAGACACCCTTCAGCGCCGATGCGGTCGCGTTCGACGCGCGCCTGCTCGGCCGCCGCGGCAGCGATGGCCAGGTCGAAGCCGAGCTGGTGGTCGTGCCGAAGGCGACGCTGGATGCGCAGCTGGCCCGGCTCGGTCCGCTGGCGGGCATGCTGGCCGGCGTCGACATCGAGGGCGACGATGGTGCGCCGCTGGGCGTCAACCTCCTGCCGCGCGCGCAGCGCGGACGCCGCCGCGATCCGTCGCTGGCCTGGAACATCGCCTTGGCCGCGATCGCGCTGCTGGCCACGGGGCTGATGCTGGCCCAGCTACTGCACAACCGGCAGCGCGCATTGGCCGAACTGGAAACGCGGGTCGCCGGCGAAGCCGAACAGGCGCGCGCGGTATCGCTGCAGCGCCAGCAACTGGTCGACCTGATCGACGGGCGCGCTTACGTGGACGGGTTGCGCAAGCAACGTCCCGCCGCGATCGAGGTCCTGGATGAACTGGCGCGGCGCCTGCCGGACAACACCTGGATCGACAAGCTCGCCATCGACAACGACCGCCTGTTGTTGATCGGTCGCAGTGGCGAGGCTTCGGCGCTGGTCGGGCGCCTGGAAGGCGGCAAGCCGTGGCGCTCGCCTGCGCTGACCGGCCCGCTGCAACCCGATGCGCGCAGCGGCCGCGACCGTTTCACCCTGGCTGCGGATCTCGCGGTCCCGGCACCGGCAACGACGGCTACGGGAGGCAGCGATGCACGCCGTCACTGATCGCGACCGCTGGCTGGCATTGGGCTTGCTGCTGGTGATGCTCGCGCTGGCCTACCTGGTGCTGGTGCATCCGTGGTGGACGCTGCCGATGCGCGACGCCCAGGCCAGCATCGCGACGCTGCAGGAACGCAGCCAGCGCGCGCGCGCGCTGGTGCAGCAGGCCCCCGACGTGTCCGCGCGCTTGCGCGAAGCCCTCGCGCTGGACCGACAGGTACCGGTGTTCCTGCCCGAAGCCAGCGCGGAACTCGCGTTTGCGGGCCTGGCACAACGGCTGGAGAACGAAGTCGAACGCGCCAGCCCGGGCAATGCCGGCTGCGCGATCAGCAACCGCACGCCGGTGGACGCGTCGCGCGGCGATGCCCGTTTCGAACGCGTCACGGCGCACGTGCGCCTGCGCTGCGGCAACGCCGAAACCATCGCCTTGCTGCATGCGCTGGAAAGCGGCAGTCCGCGCCTGTTCGTGGACAACCTGAGCGTGGTCGCGCAGGGATTCTTCGAACGACCGGGCGGCGCCGGCCGCGGCGAGAGCGGCCTGGACGTCGAGTTCGACCTGCACGGCTATCTCGCGCCCGCCTCGTTGCGCGGCGCGAGCGGAGCCGACCATGCGCCCTAAGCCCATGCGCCTTGAAAAGGTCCGGCCGATGACGCGCGTACTGGCGGTTCTGGCCGGTGTCGCCGTGATCGGCTGGGTGCTGGCGCTGGCAGGCGTCGGTGCGCATGCCGGCGTGACCGACGGCGACGTGCCGGTGCAGCCGGTGGTGCAACTGCAGGCCACGGTCGCGAGCCATCTTGCGCCGCTGGCCGAATACACCGAAGCGGCATCGCGTCCGGTCTTCACCCGCGACCGGCGCCCGCATGCCTTCGTGCTGGCACCGGGCGAAGACCGCGCCGCGTCGGCGGGCAACGGTTTCGACTATGTGCTCAACAGCGTGCTGATCGCGCCCGGCTTCCTGATGGCGATCATCGAGCCGGCGCAGGGCGGCGATTCCGTCAGCGTGCGCATGGGCGAATCCGCCGAGCCGATTCCCGGCTGGCGCCTGGTGGACCTGGCGCCGCGCAGCGCCGTGTTCGACGGGCCGGGCGGGCGCAGGACGCTCGACCTGCGCACCTGGGCCGGGGATGGCGAAGCGCCGCCCATGGCCGCGGCCCCACCACCGCCGCCAGCGCCGTCCGGCGAGGCGGCCGTCGAAACCACCGAAGCGCCCGCACCGACCCAGGTGCAGGAGCAGTTGGAGCAGATTCGCAAGCGCATCGAAGCGCGCCGCGCGCAATTGCGCCGCAAGGACCCTTAGAGTCGACCCATGACCAACGCCCAGACCACGCGAACCTTCCCGTTGCTGCTGGCCGGCCTTGCCGCCGGGCTGCTGGCCGCCTGCGCCACCGTGCCGCCGCCGAACGTACAGCGCCGCGCCGACCCGCTGGTGGTCGCGCCGCCCGCCGCCGGCGACACGGGCAGCAGCATTGCCGATCCCGCTGCAACCGGTCCGCAACCGGTGATCCGCCGCGGCAGCGGGCAGGTGATCGACCGCGCCGCGGCCGCCGCGCCACCACGCGACTTGCCGAACCTGTCGTCGGCGACCACGGGCGCGGCGACCTTCAATTTCGAGGGCGCGCCGGTCCAGGTCGTGGTCAAGGCGATCCTCGGCGAGATGCTCGGCCAGAACTACGTCATCCAGCCCGGCGTGCAGGGCACCGTCACCCTGGCGACCCCGAAACCGGTCAGCCCGGCGGCGGCACGCGACCTGCTGGAAATGGTGCTGGGCTGGAACAATGCCCGCCTGGTCTACAGCGGTGGCCGCTACAACGTGATCGCCGCCGACCAGCCGCTGGCCGGCGCGGTCGCGCCGCGCAGCGGCCCGGCCTCGACCGCGCGCGGTTTCGAAACCCGGGTGGTGCCGTTGCGCTACATCTCCGCCACCGAGATGGCCAAGGCGCTGGAACCCTATGCGCGCGACAAGGCGATCGTCAGCGTCGACAAGGGGCGCAACGTGATCACTGTGGCCGGTTCGCGCACCGAGCTGGAAAACTACCTGCGCACGATCGAGGTGTTCGACGTCGACTGGATGTCGTCGATGTCGGTGGGCGTGTTCCCGCTGCAGGCAGGGCGCGCCAGCGACGTGGTCGAGGACCTGGAGAAGGTGTTCGGCCAGGAAGGCGAGTCGCCGGTCGCCGGCATGTTCCGCTTCCTGCCGCTGGATGCCGCCAACGCGGTGCTGGTGATCACGCCGCAGCCCGATTACCTGGACAGCATCCAGGAGTGGCTGGAACGGATCGACGGCGCCGGCGGCGGCTTGCAGCTGTATTCGCAGGAGCTCAAGTACATCAAGGCCAACGAGCTGGCCGACCGCCTCGCCGAAGTGTTCGGCAGTGCAGGTGGTCGCGGCGGCGGCGGGCGGGGCGATGCCGCCAGCCTGATGCCGGGGCTGACCTCGACCGAGATCAGGGACAGCGGCGTCGACGGCGGCGGCACCAGCAGCGCGCCGGTCGGCGGCAGCACCGAAGGCACGCTGTCGCTGGATCCGCGCGAACCGGGCAATGGTTCGGTGTCGTTCGAGGTCGACGGCAGCGAAGTCGGCGTGTCCGCGGTCGACGAGACCAACACCTTGCTGGTGCGTTCCAGCGCGCAGGCCTGGCGTTCGATCCAGGACGTGATCGCGCGCCTGGACGTGATGCCGCTGCAGGTCCACATCGAGGCCCAGGTAGTCGAGGTGAAGTTGTCGGGCGACCTCAAGTACGGAGTCAACTGGTTCTTCGAGCAGGCCGTCGACGCACCGGTTGCCGAGGGCGGCGCCGGCCTGCCGAGCGCGCTGGGCCGCAGTATCTGGGGAGACATCGCCGGCAGCATCGGTTCCGGCGGCGCGTCGTGGACCTTCCTCGGGCGCAATGCCGCGGCGGTGATCAACGCGCTGGACGAAGTCACGGACCTGCGCCTGCTGCAGACGCCCTCGGTGCTGGTGCGCAACAACGTCGAAGCCACCCTCAACGTCGGCACCCGGATCCCGATCCAGTCGGTGTCGTTCAATCCCGGCGGCGTCGGCGACACCGGTACCGTCAGCCAGGTGCAATACCTGGATACCGGCGTGATCCTCAAGGTGCGGCCGCGGGTGACCCGCGACGGCGTGGTGTTCCTGGACATCGTCCAGGAGGTCAGTTCGCCCGGCGCGGTGCCGGCCAGCTGCGCCAGCAACGCCGCCAACTGCAACGTGCCGATCGATACCCGCAGGCTCAAGACCGAGGCGGCGATCCAGAGCGGCGACACGGTGATGCTGGCGGGCCTGATCAGCGACAGTGTCAGCAACGGCAGTTCCGGCGTGCCGGGCCTGAGCCGGATCCCGCTGATCGGTTCGCTGTTCGGCACCCGCTCGACCAACTCCGACCGCAGCGAGGTGATCGTGCTGCTCACCCCGTCCATCGTCCGCAACCCGCAGGAAGCGCGCGACCTCACCGACGAGTACGGACGCCGCTTCCGCGCGATGGAACCGCTCCACACCACGCCGTGATCACCCTGCCCGTCGTCCTGCTGCCGGTCGGTACCGACGACGACGCCCTCGACGCCTGCCTGGCAGCACTCGACGCGGGCACGCCGGCGGGGACGCGGGTGTGGCTGGCCGACGATGCGCAATCGGGGCCGCGTGGCCTTGCGATCATCGAACGCTGGCTGGCGTCGACGCGCCTGGCGGCCGACTACAGCCGCCGCCAGCGCCCGCTGGGCGAGGTAGCGCATATCGACGAGGCGCTCGCCGCGTGCGGCGACGCCGACGTCGCGGTGCTGGCCGCAGATGCCATCCCGGCGCCGGGATGGCTGGCGCAACTCTCTGCATGCTTCGGCCGCGATCCGGCCATCGCCACCGCCACGCCCTGGTGCAATGCGGGCGAAGCCGCGGCCTGGCCGCGGGTCGGCGACATCGCGCCGGTACCGCGCGACCTGGCACGGATCGCGCAGGCAAGCGCGGCGATGCCGCCGCGCCATCCGGAGCTGCCGGCCGCCGTTGCGCACGCGGTGTTGCTG
>JALYWW010000168.1 GCA_030852515.1 Pseudomonadota bacterium | reverse complement strand
CCGCCGCTCCCACAGCCATCGAAACAACCGGCGACGTGCAGGTCGTCGCGCACCGAAATCGCCACCTTGCTGCGGAAAACAAAGCGTTTCAGCGCATCGGAAAATGCCTGCGCATCGGCGTCGGGCAACACCAGCCAGATGCTTTCCGGACTGCGGCGCAACAGCACGAACAGCGCCAGCACGCGCCCCTTCGGACTCAGCCAGCCGCTCCATTGCCATTGGCCATCGTCGAGCGGGCGCAGGTCGTTCATGAACTGCGCATGCGCAAAGGCCTGCGCATCAGGCCCTTGCAGGGCCACGACAGCGTGCCCGGGCAGGGCGAACCAGTTGTGCTGCTTGTCCGACATGGGGGCGGGACTTAAACTTGCGGGGTTGTGAAGCGCATGATGATAGGCGAATCCACGAGCAAGCACGTTCCCGAGCCTGCGCCCGAACCGGCGCCCGAGGCACCCGTCGTGCCGCCGGAAATCGGCGGCCGCGAAGGCCTCGATCCGGTCCGATACGGCGACTGGGAAAAGAACGGCCGCTGCATCGACTTCTGAAGGACACGAGATGGCGACCCGCGAACGACCCCTGTCACCACACCTGCAGGTGTACAGGTGGCAGATCACGATGACGATGTCGATCCTGCATCGGACCACCGGCATCATCCTCGTCGCGGGTGCATTCGCATTGGCCTGGTGGCTGCTGGCGATCGCAGCGGGCGGCGAGCATTACGCGGCCGCCGCCGCGTGCCTGGCGTCGCCGTTCGGCCAGCTCGCGCTGTTCGGTTTCAGCCTTTCGCTGGTCTACCACCTGCTCAACGGCATCCGCCACCTGCTGTGGGATGCCGGCATCGGTTTCGAGATCCCCGAGTTCTACGCGTCCGGCTGGACGGTGGCGGTGCTGACCGTGGTGTTGACGGCGGCGATCTGGTACTTCGCCATGGGAGCGCGCGCATGAGCAACATCGGCACGGCCGGCGATCCGCAGCGGCATCGCCGCGGCGACGAGTTCCGCACGCCGCTCAAGAAGGCGCGCAACATCGGTTCGGGCAAGACCGGCACCAGCCATTTCTGGTGGCAGCGGGTGACCGCGATCGCGCTGGCGGTGCTGGTCGCGTGGCTGGTCGGCCTGCTGGTATCGCTGGTGGGCGCGGACCTGGACACCGTCCGCACCACGATCGCCAGGCCCTGGAACGGGATTCCGATGGCCGCCCTGGTGATCGCCATGTTCTGGCACGCCAAGCTGGGCGTGCAGGTGGTGATCGAGGACTACGTGCACACGCGCTGGATGGAAGTCGCGTTGCAGCTGCTCAATCTTTTCGCCTGCTTCGCGGGCGCGCTCGCCTGTCTTTTCGCGCTCGGCCATGTCGCCATGGTCGTCGCCGCGGGCACCCCCTGAGGCCGACATGACCGCATCCACTGTTCAATCTGCTTACAAGATCACCGAACACAAGTACGACATGATCGTGGTCGGCGCCGGCGGCGCCGGGCTGCGCGCCACCTTCGGCCTGGCCCAGAAGGGCCTGAAGACCGCCTGCATCACCAAGGTGTTCCCGACCCGCTCGCACACCGTCGCGGCGCAGGGCGGCATCTCCGCGGCGCTCGGAAACATGGGCCCGGATGACTGGCGCTACCACTTCTACGACACCATCAAGGGCAGCGACTGGCTGGGCGACCAGGACGCGATCGAGTACATGTGCCGCGAGGCCATCCCCGCGATCATCGAGCTCGAGCACCAGGGCGTGCCGTTCTCGCGCACCGAGGAGGGCAAGATCTACCAGCGCCCCTTCGGCGGCATGACCACGCACTACGGCAAGGGCACCGCGCAGCGCACCTGCGCCGCGGCCGACCGCACCGGTCACGCGATCCTGCACACGCTCTACCAGCAGTCGCTGGCGCACCAGGCCGAGTTCTTCGTCGAGTACTTCGCGCTCGACCTGATCATGGACGCGGAAGGCGCCTGCAAGGGCGTGCTCGCGCTGGACATGAGCGAAGGCACGCTGCACCTGTTCCGCGGCCACGGCACCGTGCTGGCCACCGGCGGCTACGGCCGCGCCTACTTCTCCGCCACCTCCGCCCATACCTGCACCGGCGACGGCAACGCCATGGTGCTGCGCGCCGGCCTGCCGCTGCAGGACATGGAATTCGTGCAGTTCCACCCGACCGGCATCTACGGCGCGGGCTGCCTCATCACCGAGGGCGCGCGCG
>JALYWW010000107.1 GCA_030852515.1 Pseudomonadota bacterium | reverse complement strand
TCCCCCACCACCAACAAAGCTCGCGGCTTCCGCCGCTCCCACGACCGCCGCTCCCACCGAGGCCGCTCCCACTACCGCCGCGTCAGGCGAACCGGCGCCTCAGCCGAGCATGGCTCGGCTCCACGAATTGTATTCGGAGTCGGCGCAACTGGAAGCACTGCTCTCCCTGGCCCGCGACGAACGCGTCTCCAGCGCCAGTGCCGTGCTGCTCGCCGATGAGCTGGACGCAGAGGTCGCTGCCGTCGACGCGGCGCTGGCGCGGCCCGGCCTCGACGCCGACGAACGCCTGCGCCTGTGGCAGGCGCGCGTGGATGCCCTGCGCCTGGCGGCAGGTTTCGAAAGTACCCAGCGCATGCTGGCATCGCAGGGACGCGGCGACATGTTGCTGGTAAGCGTGGATTGATCACAGACACCATGAGGAATGCCCGAATGAACACCAGGTCTTGCACCCCGACCATCGCGGTACTGGCGCTCGCCATCGCGTCCAGCTTCAGCTCGGCGATGGCCGCGCCAGCCGATCCGCAAACCGCGCCGACCCCGGCCGAACAGAAGGAACTCGATGCAGCGCGCAAGCAGCTCGATGCCGCGGCGAAGAAATATGCCGAGCTTGCGCGCGACTACGAAGTCGACCGTGTGCAGGTCCTGCGCAAGCCGGTCATCGGCGTGGTGCTCGCGCCCGACCCCAAGGCCGGCGTGCACATCGCCGGGGTGACGCCGGGAAGCGCAGCGGCAGGCGCCGGCCTGAAGAGCGGCGACCGGATCGTCGCCATCGACGGCAAGCCGCTGGAAGGCGCCAAGCCCGAAGTCCGGGTCGAACTGGCGCGCGCGGCGATCGGCAAGCACGACGAAACGTCCAAAGTACAGCTTGGTTACGTCCGCGACGGGGTGCTCAAGACGGTGGTGGTGACACCCGAAGCCGGCGACCGATTCCTGTTCATCGACGAGGACGCCCGCCACGATATCGAAATTGCGAGGGAACACATGGCCGCCGCGAGGCATGCGGCGGTCGAAGCGCGCGCCGCGATCCCGGAGGCCAGGCGCGCCGCGATCGAAGCCAAAGCCGTAGCTGCCCACGCGGCTGCCGAGGCGACGCGCTTCGCTGCCATCGCCCCCGAGGTGCGCCGCGAAATCATCCGTATCCGCGATGACGGCGGCAGGTTCCCGGTGATCGCGGAAGCGATGCGCTGGAATGGCCTCAACCTGGCATCGGTGGACGCGAACCTCGGCAAGTACTTCGGCACCGACAAGGGCGTGCTGGTCCTCAGCACCGGTCCCGAACTGAAGGGTCTGCAGCCCGGGGACGTGATCCGCAGCATCGACGGCACGCAGGTCGCCTCGCCGCGCGAAGTAATGGAAGCGCTGCGCGGCCGCGATACCGGCAGCAAGATCGCCGTCGGCTATCTGCGCGAGCGCAAGGCCGGCACGGCACAACTGACCGTGCCCGAACCGATGCAGTTCCGGATTCCTGCACCGCCCGCACCGCCTGCACCGCCTGCACCGCCAGCAGCACCGGCACCGCCTGCACCGCCTGTTCCTCCTTCCCCATAAACAGGGTGCCGGACGGGCGCCTGCGCCAATCCGGGCTAGGATGGTGGCTCCGCCGCACGGAGCCACCACATGCAATACCGCCGCCTCGGATCGTCGGGCCTGCAGTTGTCAGCGCTGTCGTTCGGCGCGTGGGTCACGTTCGGCAACAAGGTCGGCCGGGGTGAGGCGCGGGAGTTGATCGCGGCGGCCTGGGACCACGGCATCAATTTCTTCGACAACGCCGAGGCTTATGCCAACGGTGAAGCCGAGCGGGTCATGGGCGACGTGATCTCCGACCTGCGCCTGCCGCGCGACGGGTTCTGCGTTTCCAGCAAGGTGTTCTTCGGTTCGGCCAGGGAGCCGGGGCCGACCCAGAAAGGGCTGTCGCGCAAGCATGTGTTCGACGCCTGCCACGCCGCGCTCAAGCGCCTGCGCGTCGACTACCTGGATCTCTACTTCTGCCACCGCCCAGATCCGGATGTGCCGATCGAGGAAACCGTGCGGGCGATGGACTCGCTGGTGCAGCAGGGCAAGGTGTTGTACTGGGGCACGTCGGAGTGGTCCGCCGGGCAGATCCGCGAGGCCTACAAGATCGCGCGCCTGCGCAACCTGCAGCCGCCGACGATGGAGCAGCCGCAGTACAACCTGATGCACCGCGAGCGCGTGGAGCAGGAATACGCAGCGCTGTACAGCGAGTACGGCATGGGCATCACCACCTGGTCGCCGCTGGCCTCGGGCCTGCTGACCGGCAAGTACAACAACGGCGTGCACAGCGAAGGCCGGCTGGCGCAGGAAGGCTACGCCTGGCTGCAGAAAATGGTGGTCGGCGACCCGAAGGAGCGCCGGATAGAGCGCGCGCGCAAGTTCACCACCTTGGCCCGCGAACTTGACGTCGCGCCGTCCGCGCTGGCGATCGCGTGGTGCCTGCGCAATCCGAACGTGTCAACGGTGATGCTGGGCGCATCGCGCACCCAGCAACTGGTCGAGAACCTCGAGGCGCTCACGATCGCCGATCGCCTCGACGAAACAGCCTGGAAGCGCGTCGAAGCCTCCGTCGCCCCGTAGTCTTCAGGCCAGCGCAAGCACCAATCGCAGGCCGACATCGACCCGGTCGAGCAGCGCACCCGGCAGCACGCCAACCCGTTCGACCAGCACCGAGCGATTGAGCGTCAGCAACTGCGACACGTTCACTACCGAAGCCCGCGCAAGACCCGAATCGGACTTGGCGATGCGGACATTACCCGGCGATTCGGCTAGCGCAAGATTCGAGGTGACGACAGCGACTATGACGGTGGCGATCCTGCTGGCATTGAAGGCATTGGCCTGCACGACCAACACGGGCCTGCGGTAGCCCGGGCCGGAACCCACCGGATCGGGCAGGCGCGCCCACCAGACATCACCACGCTTCATCGTCGACCATTCGGGCCTGTGCCGCCGCCAGTGCGGGGTCCAGCATGGACGGACCAATCGCGTCGTAGACGGCATCGAGTTGCTCGGTCACGCGCGCATCGTCCCGACCAACCATGTATTCCTGGAGGGCTTGCGCATACAGCTGGCTCCGCGACACGCGCAAACGCTGCGCCAGCCGTTCGGCAGCGATGAACAGCGGGTCCGGCAGGGAGATGGCGACCTTCATGCGGCCACGGTATCACCGCGGTCATACCAAGGCAACCGCCCCTCATCCGCCCTGCGGGCACCTTCTCCCGCGAGCGGGAGAAGGAGAGTCCCTAGGCGAGGCGCTTGGCGATCGCGGCGCCCAGGTCACCGGGCGACTTCACCGTGGTGACGCCGGCCTTTTCCATCGCGGCGAACTTGCCTTCGGCGGTGCCCGCACCGCCCGAGGCGATCGCACCGGCGTGGCCCATGCGCTTGCCCTTCGGCGCGGACGCGCCGGCGATGAAGCCGACCACCGGCTTGGTCACGTGCTCGGCGATGAACTCGGCCGCTTCTTCCTCGGCCGAACCGCCGATCTCGCCGACCATGATGATGCCCTTGGTCTGCTCGTCGGCCTGGAACAGCTTCAGGCAGTCGATGAAGTTCAGGCCGTTGATCGGGTCGCCGCCAATACCGATGACCGTCGACTGGCCGAGGCCCGCGTCGGTGGTCTGCTTCACGGCTTCATAGGTCAGCGTGCCCGAGCGCGACACGATCGCGACCTTGCCCGGCATGTGGATGTGCCCCGGCATGATCCCGATCTTGCACTCGCCCGGAGTGATGATGCCCGGGCAGTTGGGGCCGACCAGCACGACGTCGTCGTAACCGGCCAGCGCGTTCTTGACCCGCAGCATGTCCAGCACCGGGATGCCCTCGGTGATGGCGACGATCACCTTGATGCCCGCGTCGGCGGCTTCCAGGATCGCGTCGGCCGCGTACGGCGGTGGCACGTAGATGACCGAGGCGTTGGCGCCGGTGTCGGCGACCGCATCGGCGACGGTGTTGAACACAGGCAGGCCCAGGTGCTCGCTGCCGCCCTTGCCGGGGGTCACGCCGCCCACGACCTTGGTGCCGTACTCGATCATCTGCTCGGCGTGGAAGGTGCCCTGGGTGCCGGTGAAGCCCTGGACGATGACCTTGGTGTTCTTGTTGACCAAAACGCTCATTCGAATTCGATCCTTTACTTGACGGCTGCGACGGCTTTGCGCGCGCCATCGTTGATGTCGTCGGCGGGCGTGATGGCCAGGCCGGAGCTCTTGAGCAGGGCCTTGCCTTCCTCGACGTTGGTGCCTTCCAGGCGCACGATCACCGGCACTTCGACACCGACTTCCTTGACCGCGGCGATGATGCCCTCGGCGATCATGTCGCAGCGGACGATGCCGCCGAAGATGTTGACGAAGATCGCCTTGACCTTGTCCGACGACAGGATCAGCTTGAACGCCTCGGTCACGCGCTCCTTGTTGGCGCCGCCGCCGACGTCGAGGAAGTTCGCGGGCTCGCCGCCTTCCAGCTTGATCACGTCCATGGTCGCCATCGCCAGGCCGGCGCCGTTGACCATGCAGCCGATGTTGCCGTCCATGGTCACGTAGTTCAGGTCGTACTGGCTGGCCCGCACCTCGGTCTCGTCTTCCTGGCGGATGTCGCGCATCGCGGCCAGCTCGGGGTGACGGAAGGTCGCGTTGTCGTCGGAATTGATCTTGCCGTCGAGCACGGCCAGGTTGCCGTCGTCCATGATCGCCAGCGGGTTGAGCTCGACCAGCGCCAGGTCCTTCTCGTTGAACAGCTTGTACAGGCCGAGCATGATCTTGGTCAGCTGGTTGACCTGCTTGGCAGTCAGGCCCAGGCCGAAGCCCATGTCGCGGCACTGGTACGGCTGCAGGCCCTGCACGTAGTTCACGTTGAGGGTCTTGATCGCGTCCGGGTTCTCCTCGGCGGTCTTTTCGATCTCCACGCCGCCCTCGGACGAAGCGATGAAGGTGATCGACTTGGTCGAACGGTCGACCAGCACCGAGAGATAGAGCTCCTGGGCGATGTCGGTGGCCTGGGTGACCAGGACACTGTCGATCGGCAGGGCCACGCCGGCCGACTGGTAGGTTTCCATCTTCGTGCCGAGCATGCCCTTGGCGTACTCGCGCACCTCGTCCAGGGTCCGGGCGAGCTTGACGCCGCCGGCCTTGCCGCGGCCGCCGGCGTGGATCTGCGCCTTGACCACCCAGAAGTTGCCATCGATGGCCTTGGCGGCTTCGACTGCTTCTTCCGGGGTGCGCGCGACGCGCCCGGGGGGTACCGCAATGCCGTAATCGGCGAACAGTTGCTTGGCCTGGTATTCGTGGAAGTTCATCGATGGTCCGCAGCGTGATCCAGCCGCCTATTGTACGCTCGCAGGCTCACCGGGGAGTCGTCATGGCCGGATCATCGGGGATCGCGGACGCCCAATACCGCGATCTTTACTTCTACAGCCTGTACCGGGTGCTCGAGGCCGGCCTGCTGGCGCTGCTGCTGTTCGGCCCCATCCGCGAGCTGCTGCCGGAACCGGCGCGGCCGATGCTGGGCAAGCTCACCAGCGTGGCCTACCTGGTCGCCGCGACCGGCCTGATGTACTGGGCCATGCGCCAGGTCGCGCTGCGCTGGCAGGTGGTGATCGGCATCTGCATCGACGTGATCGCCGGCATGCTCGCCATCCATGCCATGCCCGCGGCAGCCTCCGGCATCGCCCTGATGCTGATCTTCAACGTCGGTGCCACCTCCATGCTGCTGCCGCTGCGCTATGGCTTGGCTGCGGGCGCCATGGCCGGCGGCGCCATGATCTTCGAGTACATCTGGAGCACCCTCGGTCCGCTGCAGAACGACCGCCCGCTGGCCGAACCGATCATGTTCGCGGTCAGCTTCCTCTCGATCGCGGTGCTGACCTACCTGTTGGGCCGGCAGATCCGCGAAAGCCAGGCACTGGCCGACCGCCGCGGCGGCGAACTCGCCGACCTGGCCGCGGTCAACGAACTGATCATCCGGCGCATGCGCACCGGCGTGCTGCTGGTCGACGGTGACGGCGACATCCGCCTGGCCAACGAGGCCGCGGTGCTGCAACTGGGCGACCGTGGCGGCCGCCGGCGCCTGACCGATGTCGCCCCGGCGCTGGCCGAGCGCCTGGACCACTGGCTGCGCACCGGCCACAGCGACGACACGCCGCTGGGGCTGGGCACCGAGCAGCCCGAAGTGCTGCCGCGCTTCGCCCGGCTGCTGGCACACGGCACAAACACGCTGGTG
>JALYWW010000106.1 GCA_030852515.1 Pseudomonadota bacterium | reverse complement strand
GACATGGATGTCGACGACAAGCCCCCATGGATGGGTTCACGGCGTGTCCCGACTTGGGCAAGGCCTTTCCGCGGCGCCCCGCACGCAAGCGGGCGAGCTTTCTGGGTGTCACCCGGGCGTCACAAATCTGTCGTCTAATGCGGTTCATGCAGAAACGCATCCTGATCGTCGACGATGAGCCCGCGATCCGCGACATGGTCGCGTTCGCGCTGCGCAAGGGCGGCTTCGAAGCCGTGGCCGCGGGCGATGGCCGCGAGGCCCAGGCATCGATCGCCGACAAGGTCCCGGACCTGATCCTGCTCGACTGGATGCTGCCCGGCACGAGCGGCCTGGAACTGGCCCGGCGCTGGCGCAAGGATGCCCTCACCCGCGAGGTCCCGATCATCATGCTGACCGCCCGTGGCGAGGAGAACGACCGCGTCGGCGGCCTCGATGCGGGGGTCGACGATTACGTGGTGAAACCATTTTCGGCGCGCGAACTGCTCGCGCGGATCCGCGCGGTGATGCGGCGGGCACGCGGCGACGACGAGGACGGCAGCATCAGTGCCGGCGCGCTGCGCATCGACGGCGCGGCGCACCGCGTGTTCGCGGGCGACGGCAACGGCGGGGAATCGCCGGTGGCGATCGGGCCGACCGAGTACCGCCTGCTGCATTTCTTCATGACCCATCCCGAGCGCGTCTACACCCGCACCCAGTTGCTCGACCATGTCTGGGGCGGCAGCGTGTACGTGGAGGAGCGCACGATCGACGTCCACATCCGGCGCCTGCGCAAGACCCTCGAACCGACCGGCCTGGACGACATGATCCAGACCGTGCGCGGTGCCGGTTACCGCTTTTCCGCCGCACGTTGATGCGACAATCCGGCCATGCCATCGGCTCTCCACCCTGTCGTGCTTTTCCTGGCTGCTGCACTGGCGGCCCTGGCGGCATTGGCCGCGGTGAGGTGGTACATCCGGCAGCGCCAGCGCCTGAAGGAACAGCTTGAGCACGAGCGCCGTGGCTCCCGGGCGCAGAAGCGACGCCTGGTCGCGATGCTGCGCGCCTATCGCGCCCTGGCCGACGCCCTGCCCGACGCGGTGATCGTCGCCGAGCGCGACAGCCAGCGCATCGCCTGGTTCAATGCCGCCGCCACCCGCCTGCTGGGCCTGCGTTATCCGGGGGACATCGAGGCACCCCTGGGCGAACGCCTGCAGCCGTTGCCGCTGTCGCGATGGCTCGCCTCCGGACGCATGGCCGAACCCTTGTCGGATGTCGCCTCGCCACTGGATCCCGCGGTTCGCCTGAGCCTGCGCCTGGTGCCGTATTCCGAGGACCTGTGGCTGTTGATCGTGCGCGACGTCAGCCTGCTGAGCCGGCTGGAGGACATGCGCCGCGACTTCGTAGCCAACGTCTCGCATGAACTGCGCACGCCGCTGACGGTGGTGCATGGGTATCTCGAGATGCTGGACGACATCGGACTGGAACCGGCCGACCAGCCCGAGTGGGCGCCGATACTGGCGGAAATGCAGCGCCAGTCGCAGCGCATGACCCAGCTGGTCGAAGACCTGCTGACCCTGTCGCGGCTGGAAGCGCGCGAGGCGCTGGACGAGGAACAGGTGTCGATGGTGTCGATGCTCTCGACCCTGCGACGGGAAGCCGGGGCCCTGAGCCAGGGACGGCACGCGATCACGGTCAGCGACGACGCAGGACTGGACCTGCTGGGCTCGACCCGCGAACTGCACAGCGCGTTCTCCAACCTGGTCAGCAATGCGGTGCGTTACACGCCCGACGGCGGCAACATCGCGATCGCCTTCGCCCGGCGCGACGGCGGCGGCGCCGTGTTGTCGGTGCGCGACAGCGGTTACGGCATTCCCGCCAGCCACCTGCCGCGCCTGACCGAACGCTTCTATCGGGTGTCGACCAGCCGCTCGCGCGAGAGCGGCGGTACCGGCCTGGGCCTGGCGATCGTCAAGCACGTGCTGGGCCTGCACCAGGCGCGGTTGCAGATCGACAGCGACGTCGGCCAGGGCAGCGTGTTCTCGTGCGTGTTCGGCCCGGAGCGCGTGCTCCCGCGTGGAGACGCGCCGTGACCACGCCCGTCCAGGACGACCCGCTGCGCGATCCGGCGCTGTACGCCAACCGCGAACTGTCGCAGCTGGATTTCAACTTCCGGGTGCTGGCCCAGGCGCAGGATCCGTCGGTGCCATTGCTGGAACGGCTGCGCTTCCTGTGCATCTCCTGCACCAACCTCGACGAATTCTTCGAGATCCGCGCCGCGACCGTGCGCCACGCGCTGGACTTCGACTTGCCGCTGGCGCCCGATGCGCTGCCGCCGCACGTCGTGCTCAAGCGCATCCACGAACGCGCGGCCGAGCTGGTCGCCGACCAGTACCGCTGCTGGAACGCGGTGCTGCGACCGGCCCTGTCCGAAGCAGGCGTCCGGGTGCTGGCGCCGGACCACTGGAACGCGAAGCAGGCCCGCTGGCTGCGCAAGTACTTCCGCGAGGAGATCCTGCCGGTGCTGTCGCCGCTGGGCCTGGACCCGGCGCATCCGTTCCCGAAGATCCTCAACAAGTCGCTGAACATCGTGGTGGTGCTCAAGGGCAAGGACGCGTTCGGCCGCGCCGGGCACCTGGCGATCGTGCGTGCGCCGCGTTCGCTGCCGCGCATCATCCAGGTGCCGCCGGGCGTGTCCGGCGGGGACAACGATTTCGTGTTCCTGTCGGCAATGCTGTCGGCGTTCGTCGACGAGCTGTTCCCGGGAATGGAGGTCAAGGGCGCCTACCAGTTCCGGGTGACCCGAAATTCGGAGCTGATCGTCGACGAGGAGGAGGTCGAGAACCTCGCCCTGGCCGTACGCGACGAGCTGGTCGGCCGCGGCTACCTGCGCGCGATGCGCCTGGAGATCGCGCGCAACTGCCCGAAACCGATCGTGCGCACGCTGCTGGAGAATTTCGACCTGCCCGAGGAAGCGGTCTATCGCATCGACGGCCCGGTCAACCTCAACCGGGTGATCCAGGTCTACGACATGGTCCAGCGCCCGGAGCTGAAGTACCCGACGTTCCAGCCGCGCAAATTGCAGGGCGGCGACGCGATCTTCGAGCGCGTGCGCGACGGCGACGTGCTCCTGCACCATCCGTACGACGCTTTCACGCCGGTGCTGGAACTGATCAAGCAGGCCGCGGAAGATCCCAACGTCCTGGCGATCAAGCAGACCCTGTACCGCACCGGCAAGGACTCGGCGATCGTGGAGTCGCTGGTCCAGGCCGCCCGCAACGGCAAGGACGTGACCGCGGTGGTCGAGTTGCGCGCGCGCTTCGACGAAGAGGCCAACCTGGGCTTCGCCGACCGGCTGCAGGAAGCCGGCGTGCAGGTCGTGTACGGCGTGGTCGGTTTCAAGACCCACGCCAAGATGCTGCTGGTGGTGCGCCGCGAAGGGCGCAAGCTGCGTCGCTACGTGCACCTGGGCACGGGCAACTATCACGCCGGCACGGCGCGCGCCTACACCGACATCGGGTTGATGACCGCCAACGAGGAGATTGGCGCCGACGTCCACCAGATCTTCCAGCAACTCTCGGGCATGGCGCCCGCGATCAAGCTCAAGCGCCTGCTGCAATCGCCCTTCACCCTGCACGCAGGCGTGCTCAAGCGAATCGAGCGCGAAGCCAGGCATGCCCGCGCCGGGCGCCAGGGACGGATCATCGCGCGGATGAATGCCTTGAACGAACCGCAGGTGGTGCGCGCCCTGTATGCGGCGTCGCAGGCAGGCGTTTCGATCGACCTGGTGGTGCGCGGCGCGTGCACCCTGCGTCCCGGCATTCCCGGCGTCTCCGACAACATCCGGGTGCGCTCGATCGTCGGCCGCTTCCTCGAGCACAGCCGCGCGTACTGGTTCGGCAACGATGGCGAGCCGGACCTGTTCTGCTCCAGCGCCGACTGGCTGGAGCGCAACCTGCTGCGCAGGGTCGAGGTCTGCTTCCCGATCCTCGACCCGGACCTTGCCGCGCGCGCCAAGGGCGAGGCGCTGGACAACTACCTGGTCGACAATCTCAACGCCTGGGAGCTGCGCGCGGACGGCAGCTACCACAAGCTGCAGCCGGAAGGCGACGCGATGCCGCACTCGGCGCAGGCCATGCTGCTGGCAGGCCTCGCATGAGCGATACGCCGCACATGCGACTGCGGTCGGCGGCCCTGCCCTTGCAGGACGGCGACCTGCTCGCGGCGATCGACCTTGGATCCAACAGTTTCCACATGGTGGTGTCGCGCTACGTGCTCGGTCAGTTGCGCACCGTCGACCGGATCCGCGAGATGGTGCGCCTGGCCGAAGGCCTGGACGACGACGGCGGGTTGCGCGCGGACGTGCGCGGGCGCGCACTGGAATGCCTGTCGCGCTTCGGCCAGCGCCTGCGCGACATTCCGCCGCAGCGGGTGCGCGCGGTGGCCACCAACACCGTGCGCAAGCTGGCATCGCCGCAGGCGTTCCTGGTGCCGGCCGAAACCGCGCTCGGCCATGCGATCGAGATGATCTCCGGCCGCGAGGAGGCGCGCCTGATCTACCTTGGCGTGGCCCATGCGCAGCTGCCCAAACCCGGCCAGCTGCGCCTGGTGATCGACATCGGCGGCGGTTCCACCGAGTGCATCATCGGCAGCGGCCTGGACGCGATCGAACGCGAGAGCCTGCAGCTTGGGTGCGTCGCCACCACCGCCCGCTTCTTCGGCGACGGCAAGCTCTCGCGCAAGCGCTGGGACGAAGCCCTGATCGAAGTCGCCGCGCAGTTCCAGCAGTTCGCCGGTGTGTACCGCCACCTGGGCTGGCAGGAAACCCTCGGCGCCTCGGGCACGATCAAGGCGATCGGCGAAGTGTGTTCGACGATGAAGCTGACCAAGGGCGCGATCACCGCGCAGGCGCTGCCGCAGGTGCGCGAACGCCTGCTGGACGCCAGCCGCATCGACCTGATCGACCTGCCCGGCCTGTCCGACGAACGCCGCCCCATCATCGCCGGCGGCTTGCTGGTGCTGGAAGCCGCCTTCGCCACCCTCGACCTGGAACGCCTGGGCGTGAGCAAGGCGGCACTGCGCGAGGGCGTACTGCACGACATGCTCGGGCGTGGCGGCGCCGATGACCCGCGCGACGCGTCGGTGCTGGCGCTGATGCAGCGTTACGGCATCGACGCCGTGCAGGCCGAGCGTGTCGCAGCCACCGCGCTGCAACTGTTCGACCGGGTCAGCCGCGACTGGTCGCTGGATGCCGAAGACCGGCAGATGCTGGGGCGCGCCGCGCGCCTGCACGAACTGGGGCTCGCCATCGCCCACAGCCAGTACCAGGTGCATGGCGCCTACGTGCTGCAGCATTCGGACATCTCCGGGTTCTCGGTGCCCGAGCAGCGGGTGCTGGCCGCGCTGGTACGCAACCACCGGCGCAAGGTCTCCAGGTCCGCGTTCGAGGTCGTCCCGGACCGGTTGCTGCCTGCCACCCGGCACCTGGCCGCGCTGCTGCGGCTGGCGGTGCTGCTGCACCGCTCGCACGATCCCGAACCCCTGCCCGACCTGCGCCTGCATGCCGACGGCAGCCACCTGACGCTGGCGCTCCCGGCGCAGTGGCTGGCGGTGCGACCGTTGTTGCAGGCCGACCTGGAGGAAGAACCGGACGCGTTCGCGCCGCTGGGCCTCTCGCTGGTGGTCATCCCGGCGTAACCGCCCCGAAATGTGCGTTTCATCGGCCGTGCCCACGCTGTACGGCATGCGCTACGCGATCGTCACCGAAACCTGGCCGCCCGAGATCAACGGAGTGGCGCTGACCGTGCAGGGACTCGCGTCCGGATTGCGGGCGCGCGGCCACGAAGTCCCGGTGGTGCGTCCGCGGCAGGCCAGCGAAGACGGCGTCCCGGACGATGGTGCGACGCGGCTGGTGCGCAGCCTGCCGCTGCCGCGCTATCCGGGCCTGCGCATCGGCCTGCCCGCGGCGCGAACGTTGCGCGCCGACTGGACCGCGCGGCGTCCGGATGCGATCTACGTCGCCACCGAAGGCCCGCTTGGCTGGTCGGCATTGCGCGCCGCGCGCCAGCTAGGCATCCCCGCCGCCAGCGGGTTCCATACCCGTTTCGACAGCTACATGCGCGACTACGGCGCGCCGTTCCTGGAGCCGGCGGCGATGCGCTGGATGCGCCGCTTCCACAACGGCGCCGATGCCACCCTGGTGCCGACCCTGGAACTGCAGGACTTCCTGGCCGCGCGCGGCTTCCGCAACGTGGTGCGTCTG
>JALYWW010000105.1 GCA_030852515.1 Pseudomonadota bacterium | reverse complement strand
CGCCCTCGTCCACCCCCGCCTGGATCCAGGTTTCCACCCGCGCCTTGTGCGCGGCATTGATCAGCGGGCCATAGTCCGCGTCGGGATCGGTGGAAACACCGATGCGCAGCGCGGCGATCGCGACGAGCAGCTTTTCGCGCAGTGCCTCTGCGGTGGCTTCGCCGACCGGAACGACCACCGGAAGCGCCATGCAGCGCTCACCGGCCGAGCCGTAGGCAGCGCCGATGATGCTCGCCACCGCCTGGTCAAGGTCGGCATCAGGTAACACGATGCCGTGGTTCTTGGCCCCACCCATGGCCTGCATGCGCTTGCCGTGGCGCGCGCCGGTGGCATACACCTCCTCGGCGATCGCCGAGGAACCGACGAAGCTCACCGCCTTGACCTGGCGGTGGCGCAGGATCGCCTCGACCGTGTCCTTGTCGCCATGCACGACGTTGAGCACGCCCGGCGGCAATCCGGCTTCGAGCATCAGTTCGGCCAGACGCACCGGCACCGAGGGATCGCGTTCGGACGGCTTGAGGATGAACGCGTTGCCGCTGGCGATCGCCGGACCGAACATCCACATCGGGATCATGGCCGGAAAGTTGAACGGGGTGATGCCGGCGACCACGCCCAGCGGCTGGCGCATCGAGTACACGTCGATGCCGGGCCCGGCGCCGGGAGTGAACTCGCCTTTCAGCAGGTGCGGGATGCCGCTGGCGAACTCGATGACTTCCAGCCCGCGCTGCACGTCGCCGCGCGCATCGGCCAGGACCTTGCCGTGTTCGCTCGACAGCAGCGCGGCCAGCTCGTCCATGTTCTCCTCGAGCAACTGCCCGAAGCGCACCATGACCCGCGCGCGCCGCTGCGGATTCAGCGCCGCCCAAGCGGGCTGCGCCGCCGCGGCGCCGCGCACCGCCTCATCGAGTTCCGCTTGTCCGGCGAATCCCACGCGCGCCTGTACCTGGCCGCTGTTGGGATCGAAGACATCGCCGTGGCGGCCGTCGCCGCCGGCAATCCGGTGGCCATTGATGAAGTGCTCGATGCTGCGCATGAGTGTCGTGTCCTGCTTCGCGTGTGTCAGTCCCGGCGCGCGATCCACGCGTGCGCCGGGTCGTTGCGGAACGCCCATTGCCGGTGCGGGCCGGCCATGACGTTGAGGTAATAGAGGTCATAGCCGTGCGGTGCGCCGACCGGGTGGTAGCCGCGCGGCACCATCACCACGTCGCCGTCTTCCACCGCGATGGTTTCGTCCAGCGAGCGGTCGTCGGTATAGACGCGCTGGAACGCGAATCCCTGGGGCGGCTGCAGGCGGTGGTAATAGGTTTCTTCCAGCTGGGTCTCGACGCCCGCCTGCGCGGTGTCGTGCTTGTGCGGCGGATAGCTGGACCAGTGCCCGCCCGGGGTGATCACCTCGACCACCAGCAGGCTTTCGGCCGGCTCGGTCTCCGGCAGGATATTGCGCACGTAACGGGTGTTGGTGCCGCTGCCGCGGGTTTCCCGTGACATGTGTGCGCCATCGATCAGACGCGGCTTGCCCCCTGCGCCCGCAGGCGCACTGCACACCGCGAGTTCCACCGCATCGCGCGCGGTGACCGTCCACGCCGCGCCGGCCGGCACGTACACCGCTCCTGGCGCGCGGTCCTCGAACGGCGAGGCCCTGCCACCGACGCCTTCGAAGCGATGGCCGTCCACCTCGATGTCGGCGCAGCCCGCCACCAGCACCAGGCAGGTTTCACGATCGTTGCTGGACGCGGCGTGCTGCTGCCCGGCGCCGAGCCGCACCAGGCGGAAGCCGACGTGGTGCCAGCCGGCGCTGGTCGGCGTGACTTCGAGCACGGTGCCGTCGCTGTCGGGCGCATGCGGGCGAACGCGCAGGGATCCGCTCATGTTCACGCCAGGCCCGCCCGCTGCGCCGCCGCGCGCAACGTCTCCAGTCCGAGCGCGGCATAGGTGCGCGGATCGGCCATGGCCGGATCCTGCTCGGCTTCGACCACGATCCAGCCGTCGTAGCCGATCGCGGCCAGCGCGCGCATCAGTGCATCGAAGTCGAGGTTGCCGTCGCCGGGCACGGTGAACATGCCGGCCAGGACGCCGTCGAGGAAACTGTCGTGGTGTTCGCTGGCATGCGCGAACACCGCGCTGCGCACGTCCTTGCAGTGCACGTGCGCGATCCGCCCCGGATGCTCGCGGATCACCTGCAGTGGATCGATTCCGCCCAGCGCCGCATGGCCGCTGTCCAGGGTCAATCCGACCGACGGGCCAGTGCAGTCGATGAAGCGCTGCAGTTCGGTCGCGTCCTCCACCACCGTGCCGAGATGGTGGTGGTAGGCGAAACGCAGGCCGCGGGCGGCGACATGGTCGGCGACCCGGGTCAGCCGTTCACCGAACTGCTGCCAGGCATTGGCCTGCAGGTGCGGCGTGCCCGACATCGGGATGGTGCGGTTGCCGTGCACCGACCGGAACACCTCGGCAAACACGAACACGGTGCTGCCCAAGGCTTCGAGCAGCGCCAGGTGCTCCTGCAGCGCGGCGATCTCCGCATCCGCGTCCTGGGCCAGCAGCGCGCCGCTGTACCAGCCGCCGACCAGGTCGAGTTCGTGCCGCGCCAGCAATGCACGCAGCGCCGCGGGCTCGCGCGGGAAGCGGCCGCCGAGCTCGATGCCCTGGAAGCCGACTTCGTGCGCGTCGCGCAGGATGTCGTCCAGCGGCGTATCGCCGCCGAGCTCGGGCATGTCGTCGTTGCTCCAGGCGATCGGGCTGACCCCGAACTGGATGCTCATCGTGGTTCCTCGTGTTTGCGCAAGCGGGTTTCGTAAGCGCGGCGTGCGCTGGCGACTTCGGCGCGATCGGATACTTCCGGCACCGCCACGTCCCACCACCAGCCACCGGCGTCGGTGCTGGCGCGCGGATCGGTGCGGATCACCACCACGTAGCTGCGGCTGGAGGCGCGGGCGCGGGCGAGCGCGGCAGCGAGCTCGCCCAGCGTGCCGACCTGTTCCGCTTCGGCCCCGAGGCTGCGCGCATGCGCGGCGAAATCGATGTCCGGCAGCGCCGCATGGCGGCTGTCGGCGAGCAGGTTGTTGAAGCCCGCGCCGCCGGTGGCGTGCTGCAGGCGGTCGATGCAGCCGAAGCCGCGGTTGTCGAGCAGGACCACGACGATCTTGTGGCCGAGCATCACCGAGATGGCGAGCTCCGAGTTCAGCATCAGGTAGCTGCCGTCGCCGAGCATGGCGACGACTTCGCGGGCGGGCGCAGCCATCTTCGCGCCCAGTGCGCCAGCGATTTCATAGCCCATGCACGAATAGCCGTACTCGACGTGATAGCCGCCGGGTTGCGACGTCCGCCACAGCTTGTGCAGTTCACCCGGCAGTCCGCCCGCGGCGGCAACCACCACCGCGTCCTTCGGCATCGCCGCCTGGACCGCGCCGATGACCTGCGCGTCGCTGGGCAACGTCGTGCCGGGATCGCCCGCGACCGCCGCGTCCACCGCGGCATGCCAGGCCGCGATCGCCGTGCTGTCCTCGCGTTGCGCTTCGGGTGGCACGCGCCAACCGTCCAGGCGCGTGCGCAACGCCTCGAGTATCAGGCGCGCGTCGCCGACCACCGGCTGCGCGCCGTGCTTGTGCGCGTCGCTCGCCTGCACGTTGACCTGGAACAGCCGCGCCTGCGCGAACAGGCTGCGCGATCCAGTGGTGAAGTCCTGCAGGCGCGTGCCGATGCCGACCACCAGGTCCGCCGCCTGCGCCGCCGCATTGGCTGCACTGGCGCCGGTGACGCCGATCGCGCCGAGGTTGCAGGGATGGTTCCAGCGCAGCGCGCCCTTGCCGGCCTGGGTCTCGGCCACCGGCAGGCCGGTGGCTTCGGCCACCGCTGCGAGCACGGCCTCGGCTTGGGCATAAGCCACGCCACCGCCGGCCACCAGCAGCGGCCTGCGCGCGGTGCGGATCGCCGCCACCAGCGCGTCCAGCTCACCTGCATCGGCCGGCGTGCGTCGCAGCGGCCAGTCGCGCGGCTCGAAGAACGCGAGCGGGAAGTCGAAGGCTTCGGCCTGCACGTCCTGGCAGAACGCCAGCGTCGCCGGGCCGCAGGCAGCAGGATCGCGCAGCACCGCCATCGCCCGCGGCAAGGCATCGAGCAGTTGTTCCGGGCGCTGGATGCGATCGAAATAGCGCGACACCGGACGGAAGCAGTCGTTCGCCGACACCGTGGCATCGGCAAACGCTTCGATCTGTTGCAGCACCGGATCCGGCCGCCGGGTCGCGTACACGTCGCCGGGCAGGAACAGCACCGGCAGGCGGTTGACGTGGGCCAGCGCCGCGGCGGTCACCATGTTGGTGGCGCCCGGGCCGATCGAGCTGGTGCACACCATCGCGCGCTGGCGCCGCAACTGCTTGGCGTAGGCGATCGCCGCATGCGCCATTGCCTGTTCGTTGTGCGCGCGCCAGGTCGGCAGCGCGTCGCCGGCGGCGTGCAGCGCCTCGCCGAGGCCGGCGACATTGCCATGGCCGAAGATCGCCCAGGCGCCGGCGAAGTACGGCACCGCGACGCCGTCCACGTCGACCCGTTGCGCGCACAGCCAGCGCACCGTGGCCTGGGCGGCGGTGAGGCGGACCGTGGCCATCAACCGGCCCTGCTCGCGGCGGCCCATGCGTCGACCAGCACGCCGAAGCGGCGCGCGAGTTCATCGATCGCGCCGTCGTCGTCGATCGCGCCGCGCAGCCAACGTTCGGCGGTGTCGGCGAAAATCGTGCGCCCCACCGCGAAGCCCTTCACCACCGGCACGCGGGCGGCGACCTGGAACGAGGCGACCAAGGTTTCCTCCGGGGCCGACAGGCCCAGCAGCACCACACCCCGGCAGTATGGGTCGTTGCGGTTAATCGCGTCCTCGATGTTGCGCCATGCCCCGGCGCTGTCGCTGGGCTCGAGCTTCCACCAGTCCGGCTTGATGCCGATGTCGTAGCAGCGCTGGATCACCCGTGCGGCGGTATCGTCGCCGACCACGCCGGCGCGCGAGGCGATGATTTCCAGCAACAGCTCATGGCCGGTGGCGCGGGTCGCGTCGAACAGGCGCAGCAACTGGCGCTCCTGGCGCTCGCGCAGCTCGGCCGTGTCGTCGGGGTGGTAGAAGACCAGGCACTTCACCACGTGGTTGCGCGGCCACGACATCAGCTCGGCGGCGACGTCCGGCCCGCCTTCGAACTCGAGCGGACAGGAACCGGGCATCTCGATCGGGCGGCCGATCCAGTACGGAAAGTCGGCCGCCGCTTCGAGCGCGCGCATGCCATAGCGGCCGTCCAGGAGCACGCCGAATCCCGGGTCGCCGCCGGCAAGCCGGTCGACCGCGCGCAAGGCCAGCGCCTTGAATGCGGGGAGTTTGTCCAGGCTGGTGCCGGTGCTCGCGCACAACTGCTCGAACTGGCTGCGATGGTCCATTGCGAGCACCGTCAACCGCGGCCAGGCGCCGGTGCGCGTCGTTGCCCAGTGCACGTGCGCCAGCGCGGCGTCCTCGCGCAGGCGGAATGGCCGCGCGGCGTTCGCCAGGAACTGTTGCAGTTCCGTCCAGGTCGGCATCGCGGGCGAGCAACCATGCCGCGACACCACGATCGCCCCGCATGCATTACCCCATGCGCACGCGGTCGCCAGCGCTTCTTCGCGCAGCCAGCCGCGCAGGAAGCCGGCCATGAAGGCGTCGCCGGCGCCGAGCACGTTGAATGCTTCCACTGCGTAGCCTTCGCCGACCACGCCGTCGTCCAGCCGTGGCGGAATCTCGCCGGGGAAAGCAACGCAACCGTGCGGCCCGCGCTTGCACACCAGCAGGGCCGGGGTCATCGCCCGGATCGCGCGCAGCGCGGCGATGGTGTCGGTGCTGCCGCCGAGGATGTGGATCTCTTCCTCGGTGCCGACGATCAGGTCGCACAGCGGCACGATCTGCTGCAGCCGCGCGGTGACCGCGGCGTCGGCGACGAAGCGGTCCTCGCCCATGTCCTTCGGCGCCAGGCCCCACAGCACCGGGCGGTAATCGATGTCGAACACGACCTTGCCGCCGTTGGCGCGCGCGATCGTGCAGGCGCGCAGCGAGGCGTCGAACACGTTGCCGCGCGACAGGTGGGTGCCGTTGACCAGCACCGCGCGGGCGCTCGCGACCAGGCCTTCGTCCACGTGCGCGGGCAGCAGCGCCATGTCGGCGCAATCCTCGCGATAGAAGATCAGCGGGAAGTTGTCCTGGTCGCGGATGCCGAGGAAGACCAGCGCGGTCAGGCGCTCCGGGTCTTCACCCACGCCGCGGACATCGACGCCTTCGCGTGCGAGCTGCTCGCGGATGTAGCGGCCGAAGTGGTCGGCGCCGACCCGGGTCAGGAGTGCGCTGCGCAAGCCCAGGCGGGCGGCGCCGATGGCGGTGTTGG
>JALYWW010000167.1 GCA_030852515.1 Pseudomonadota bacterium | reverse complement strand
CTGCGACATTCGGTTTTCGTTTCCTTGCGCCTGGCGGCGGGCCGCCGGGCTGTTGGAGAGTGCGATTCTACTCAGGATGCCCTGCCCCGGCTCAGCCCTCGCGCTCCAGGCGGGCGATCTCTTCGGCACGGGCGGCGAGGATCAGCGCGGCTGCGCGTGCCTCGTCCATGCCCTCGATGCCGAATTCCACGACTTCGTCGGCACCCAGCTCGCCGAGGTCGTCGGCGCTGCGGATGCCGTGCCCGGCCAGGGCGAACGCGGTTTCCTCGTCCATGCCCTCGAGCTGCAACAGGTCTTCGGCGGGCTGGTGCTCGTCGAGTTCCTCCTCGACCGCCAGGGCGTCGTTGAGCAGCGCGTCGCGGGCGCGCGAACGCAGTTCCTCGACGATGTCCTCGTCGAAGCCCTCGACCGCGAGCAGTTCGCCGACCGGGACGTAGGCGACTTCCTCGACGGTGCTGAAGCCTTCGGAGACCAGGATGCTGGCGATTTCCTCGTCAACCTCGAGCTTGTCCTGGAACAGCGCACGCGCCGCGTCCTGCTCGGCCTCGGACTTCGCCGCGACCTGGTCCTGGGTCATCACGTTGAGCTGCCAGCCCGAGAGGCGGCTGGCGAGGCGCACGTTCTGGCCGCCACGCCCGATCGCCTGGGCGAGCTTGTCCTCGGCCACGGCAAGATCCATCGAGTGCTTCTCTTCGTCGACGATGATCGACTGCACTTCGGCCGGCGCCATCGCGTTGATCACGAACTGCGCCGGGTTGTCCGACCACAGCACGATGTCGACGCGCTCGCCGTTGAGTTCGTTGGACACCGCCTGCACCCGCGAACCGCGCATGCCGATGCACGCGCCGATCGGATCGGTGCGGTTGTCGTAGGCGAGCACGGCGATCTTGGCGCGGTCGCCCGGGTCGCGCGCGCACGCCTTGATGTCCACCAGGCCCTGGCCGACTTCCGGCACCTCGAGCTTGAACAGTTCGATCATGAATTCCGGCGCGGCGCGGCTGATGAACAGCTGCGGGCCGCGGATCTCGCTGCGCACGTCGTAGAGATAGCCGCGCACGCGGTCGCCGGCGCGCAGGACGTCGCGCGGGATGCCCTTTTCCTTGGGAATGAAGGCTTCGGCGTTGCCGCCCAGGTCGACGTAGATGTTGCCGCGTTCGGCGCGCTTGACCACGCCGGTCACCAGTTCGCCGACGCGATCCTTCCACTGGTCGACGACCTGCGCGCGCTCGGCTTCGCGCACGCGCTGCACGATCACCTGCTTGGCGGCCTGCGCGGCGATGCGGCCGAAGTCCGGGTTCTCGATCTGCTCCTCGATGAAGTCGCCGACCTCCACGTCCGGGCTCTCCTCGACGGCATCCATCATCCGCACCTGGCGGTCCGGCGATTCCATCACCACGTCGTCGGCCACGACCTCCCAGCGGCGGAAGGTCTCGTAGCTGCCGTCCTTGGGGTCGACGGCGACGCGGGTCAGCACGTCCTGCTCGGGATAGCGCTTCTTCGCAGCCGAGGCCAGCGCGGCCTCGATCGCCTCGAGGATCACCGATTCCGGCACGCCCTTCTCGGCCGCGACCGCGTCGACTACAAGCAACAATTCCTTGCTCATTTCAAACCTCTGTTCAATGTTTTTTCTGCTTGCCGGGGCGCGCGTCGCGTCCCGACTTGTCCCTTGCCGGCGCCAGGCCCAGTGCCACCCAGTCGGGCACCAGCCGCGCCTTCTCGATGTTGTCCGCGGCCACGGTCATTTCCACGCCGTCGACCTCGAACACGATCATTCCGCCGTCGGTCCGCAGGATCTTCCCCTGCAACCGGCGCCTGCCGTCCATCGGCAGCTTCAATCCGACCTTGGCCACCTGCCCGGCGTAACGCTCGAACTGGGCCACGGTGAACAGCGGCCGGTCCACGCCCGGCGACGACACCTCGAGGGTGTAGTTGCCGCTGATCGGGTCGGAGACGTCGAGCTGCGCCGACACCTCGCGGCTCGTGGCTTCGCAATCCTCGATCCCGACCGCGCGTTCGTCGCCTTCCGGTGTGTCGATGTACAGGCGCAGCACCGCGCCGCCCGGAGCCGGCAGGTACTCGACGCCAAGCAGCTCCAGCCCCAGCGACCCTACGGTCGGGGCGAGCAGCGCGGCGATCTCGTGTGCCTTGTCGGTCATCTGTCCTCGAAACGACGCAAAAAAACAAAAACAAAAAGGGGCCGCGTGGGCCCCTTTGTCCAATACAGCTGGATTCCGGCGTGGCCGCCGGCAG
>JALYWW010000166.1 GCA_030852515.1 Pseudomonadota bacterium | reverse complement strand
CTTCACCTACACCGCCCATGTGCGCGTGCCGAAGGCGCTGCGCGCCGTGATGAGCGCCGACAACGATGCCAGGCACCCGCTCGACGGCAATTTCACCTTCCGCATGCCGCAGGCGATCCCGTCCTATCTCCTGGCGATCGCGGTCGGTGACCTCGCGGTGCGCGAAACCGGCCCGCGCAGCGCGGTCTATGCCGAGCCTTCGATGGTGGAAGCCGCGGCGAAGGAATTCGCCGACACCGAGAAGATGATCGTCACGACGGAGAAGCTCTACGGTCCCTACCGCTGGGGCCGCTACGACATCCTCGTGCTGCCGCCGAGCTTTCCCTTCGGCGGCATGGAAAACCCGCGCCTCACCTTCGCCACGCCGACCGTGATCGTCGGCGACAAGAGCCTGGTCGCGCTGGTCGCGCACGAGCTGGCGCATTCCTGGTCGGGCAACCTGGTCACCAATGCCACCTGGCAGCACATGTGGCTCAACGAGGGCTTCACCAGCTACGTCGAGAACCGCGTGGTCGAGGCGCTCTACGGCAAGGCACGCGCGGACGAGGAGTTCATCCTCGCCGCCGACGAACTGCGCGGCGAACTGGCCACCACGCCAGCGGGCGACCAGCGCCTGGTACCCGACCTCGAGGGCCGCAGTGGCGACGACGCCGGGTCGGACTTCGCCTACACCAAGGGTGCCTGGCTGCTGCGCACGCTGGAAGCGAAGTTCGGCCGCGCCACGTTCGATGCCTACCTGCGCGGCTATTTCGACCATTTCGCCTTCCAGAGCATCACCACCGAGCAGATGCTGGCCTACCTCGGCCCCAACTTGCTGGACAAGCATCCCGGCACGATGAGCATGGAGCAGGTCAAGGCGTGGATCTACCAGCCCGGCATCCCGGCCGACGCGCAGGTGCCGACCTCACCGCGATTCGAGGCCATCGTGAAAGAACGCGCCGCGTGGGTCGACGGCACGCGCACGGCCACTTCGCTCGACGCGAAGGACTGGAACACGCAGGAATGGATGTATTTCCTCGACGGGCTGCCGCACACGCTGAAGGCCGACCAGCTGGCCGCGTTCGATGCCGCCTGGCACCTCACCGGCAGCCCCAATGCCGAGATCGCCCGTCGCTGGTATCTCGCCGCCATCCGCGCCAACTACCAGCCCGCGCGCGAGGCCATGGCCGCCTACATGGTCCGCATCGGCCGCCGCTACCTGGTCGTGCCGCTGTACGAGGAACTGGCGAAGACCCCGGAAGGCCTCGCCTTCGCGCGCTCCGTCTATGCGAAGGCGAAGCCGGGCTACCACCCCATCACCCAGGCCAGCGTCGAACGCGCACTGGCGCCGAAGGCAGCTGCCAAACCTCCGGCGAAGGGCTGACACCCCAGAACGACCGCTGCCGTGGGAGGGACTTCAGTCCCGATGCTCTTTCCACGCCAGCCACAGCCTCGTAGGCTGGACGCGCGCAGCTCGGCCAGCACCCGGTTCCGTTGCCGGAAAGAGAGCCCGCCGGCCTGCGGCCGTCCAGCCTGCATGCAGGCCAGCCACCAAGCCGCGGAGCAGCCTCAAACCATGGCAAGGTCGCATCTGCCCCACGCTCGTCGTCCGGCGAGGGCCCGGAGCCATTGGCACAGCCGAACGACACAGGGGTAACGGCCTTCGGCGGAATGACGAGTTGGGAATGAGGGGGCGACGGGAGCGCATCGGGACTGAAGTCCCTCCCACGGTATCGAGGGATTCGCGCGTGGTTTGCTACGGTGAAGCACCGGCAGGTTGGGGCGCCCCGTCCTTGGGGCGATGGCCGCATCCGTTGCGCGAGGGATGCTGCGGGGGCTGCGTCTCACAAGCCGCGACCGCGGCGCGGTGAGCCGGTCGCTTGGCCGCTAATCGAACCCGTCCACGAAAACCCTGTCCGCCTCCCGGTACGGGCTCTCCACCGCGCCGATGTCCTGCACGCCCGCGACGAGGCGGGGATAGCCCGGCCCACGCTGGTCGTAGCGGGACGTCGCGTCCGGCGCGCCGGCATTCACCACGGGGCTGGTGGCCAGCGGCATCCGTGTCAGGGTGAGGCCGCCATTCCCCTGCAACGGGCCCAGCTGCGGATCGTCCGTGACGAGCGTGTCGGGCGGCAGCGCGACGGTGGAATGACCGACGAGGTTGTCCGCGCCGGTCACGACGGCGACCGGTGCCGCGAACGATCCGATGTCCGATGCGGGGCCGATGTCGCCGCTTGAATCGACCAGCAGGTTCTCCGCCACGATCGAACCCTGCAGCT
>JALYWW010000007.1 GCA_030852515.1 Pseudomonadota bacterium | reverse complement strand
CTCGTCAGTAGCTTGGGAAGCTACAGCTCTACCATTGAGCTACACCCGCGCGGGACCGGATTCTAGCGCGACTCAGAAGCGGTTGCCGAAGGTCGCGAACACGCTCGCATCGTTGCCCAGGGACTGGCCGAAGGTCGCCGAGGCGCCGACGTTGGCCTCCATGCCGAACAGGTGGGTCCGGGCGCCGAACATCAGGGTCCCGTACTGGTCGTCGAAGCCCAGGCCCGGGACGGCGTACTGCAGCGAGCCGGGGATCGACTGCGCGCTGGCGAATGCCTGCTCCGGCGCTTCCTGGTACTCGCGGTCCACGGTGACCCGCGCGTAGGGATGGATGCGGTCGCTCGGCGCCCAGTCCAGCTGCCAGCCGACGCTGGCGATCAGCGAGTCGAACGACTGCTCCGGGTAGGCCAGCGCAGTGGACAGCGCCGCATCGCTTTCGGCGTAGCCGTCGATCTCGATCTTCTGCGACAACAGCGAGACCACCGGGCCGTGGCGCAGCGCACCCTCGCCGAAGTCCCAGCCGGCGCCGACGCCGATGCTGATGTTGCTGCCGTCGGGCGAACCGCTGTGGACCCGGGTCACCGGCCCAAGCTGGACCTCGCGGTCGATGTCGTAGCCCAGCTGCGAGTAGCTCGCCTGGCCGTTGAGCCAGAGACTGCCCGAGCGCCAGCCGGCATAGCCGCCGATGGTGGCGTCGTTCTGGTCGAAGCTGCCGCGGCGCAGGCCCCAGTCCATGGCCTGCTGGCCATAGCCGGCGAAGCCGCCGTAGACCAGGTTGCCGCTCGCCTTCTCGACACCGATGGTCAGCGCCGGGCCGATGCCGTCGTAATCGTTGCCGTCGCCATAGCGCTGCGAATCGGCACGCACGTCGAACCACCACTGCATGCCGTCGGCCTGTGCGCCATCGCGCGGCTGGCTGGTGCGCGTGGCCACGCGTTCGGCGCGGGCGCGGCCGACGACGGTTTCGACGTGCGGCAGCATCGCGACCTGGCGCGGGCCGTCGATCATCGACACTGCCAGCTCGGCCATCATCGCGTGGGTGCGGGTCGTCGGGTGCACGCCGTCGGCGAACATGTAGCCGCCGGGCACGTCCGGCGACACGTAGGACGCCGGGCTGCAGAACAGCGAGCTGCCGCCCTGCACCGCGGTCGAGCAGCCAGCGCTGGTGACGTTGGAGAAGCCATAGGCGCCCGGATCGGCGGCCACTTCCTGCAGGAAACCGAAGGTGTCGACCGGAATCACCGACAGGCCCTGGCTGGCCAGGCCGGCGAACAGCGCGTCGTTGTAGGCGGACGCCAGTGCAGTACCCTGGGCCATCATCGGCGCGCCGCCGGCACGGAAGGCGGGGGTCAGGCCCAGGTCGGGGACGTTGGCGACGAGCACATAGCGCGCACCAGCCGCCTTGAGGCCGCCGACGATACCGACTTCGGCGGCGACCGCCGCGCCGATGACCGCTGGCGCCTGCGCCAGGCTGGTGACGCTGAACAGGTCGTTGGCGCCGCCCCACACCGAATAGAGCGCATTCGGGTCGGCGCGGCCGCCAGTGCTTGCCAGGTAACCGCCGACCTGCGTGGCCAGCGAAGGCTGCGCACCAAGGCCGCCCGCGGTCTCGGTGCCCACCCAGGCGCCACCGACGGCGTAGTTGCTGCCGCCCTGGTTGTCGCTCGTCGCGTCGGTGCCGTAGTGGTCCGCCAGGTACTCGGACCAGACCAGGCCGGGGTTGGTGGTGAACTTGCCGATCAGCGCGCCATTGGGGCCGACCACCTGGATCAGGACCGGGCGAAAGTGGCCGCTGTCGGTGAGGCTGTCGCCGAAGAACACGGTCTGCGAGAACGGCGATTCCTGGGCCAGGGTCGGCGCTGCGGCCAGCGCCAGGGCGACGGCCAGGAGGGTACGGAGCGGCTTGCGGATCGACGACATTCTGGATCTCCATGTTGGGTCGGGACGCGCCAATACGCCTCCGGATGGCGCCTATCCTGCGACAATGACGGCATGGAAATCCAGTTGAACGGTGCCAGCCACTCCCTGGCCGGTCCCTGCAGCGTCGCCGAGCTGCTTGCCGACGCCGGGTTCGGCGAACGGCGGGTGGCAGTGGAGGTCAACGGCGCGATCGTTCCGCGCAGCGCGCATGCCACCCACCTGCTGGCGGAAGGCGATCGCGTGGAGGTCGTGCACGCGCTCGGCGGGGGGTAAAATCAACGCATGAATGCCAATCCCCCCGCTGGCGACGACACCCTGGTCATCGCCGGCAAGCCTTACCGTTCCCGCCTGCTCACCGGCACCGGCAAGTTCCGCGACCTGGACGAGACCCGCCGCGCCACCGAGGCCGCAGGCGCCGAGATCGTCACCGTCGCCATCCGCCGCAGCAACATCGGGCAGCACCCGGGTGAGCCCAACCTGCTCGACGTGCTGCCGCCGGACCGCTACACGATCCTGCCCAACACCGCCGGGTGCTATACCGCAGAAGAGGCGGTGCGCACCTGCCGCCTGGCGCGCGAGCTGCTCGACGGCCACAAGCTGGTCAAGCTCGAAGTGCTGGGCGACCAGCGCACCCTGTTTCCCGACGTGGTCCAGACCCTGGCCGCCGCCGAGACCCTGGTCGCCGACGGCTTCGACGTCATGGTCTACACCTCCGACGACCCGATCCTGTGCAAGCGCCTGGAGCAGATCGGCTGCGTGGCGGTGATGCCGCTGGCGGCGCCGATCGGCTCCGGCCTGGGCATCCAGAACCGCTACAACCTGCTGGAAATCGTCGAGAACGCCAACGTGCCGATCATCGTCGACGCCGGTGTCGGCACCGCTTCGGATGCGGCCATCGCGATGGAGCTGGGCTGCGACGGCGTGCTGATGAACACCGCCATCGCCGGCGCGAAGGATCCGGTGCGCATGGCCCGGGCCATGAAGCTCGGCGTCGAAGCAGGGCGCCACGCGTTCCTTGCGGGCCGCATCCAGCGCAAACGCTACGCCAGCGCCTCCTCGCCCGTCGACGGCCTGGTCGGCGGATGACCGGCACCACGCGCGCACCCGAACGCAAGCCTTTCACGGTCGAACCCGGGCACCGCGCGGTGCGCAGCTTCGTGCTGCGCCAGGGCCGTTTCACCCCCGCCCAGCAGCGCGCGTTCGATACCCTGTGGCCACGTTTCGGCCTCGATTACGCCGGGCAGCCCCGCGATTTCGACGCAGCCTACGGGCGCAAGGCGCCGCGGATCCTGGAAATCGGCTTCGGCAACGGCGAGGCGCTGCGTCATTCCGCGCGCATGGATCCGGCGCGCGACCATATCGGCATCGAGGTGCACGCGCCCGGCGTCGGCCGCCTGCTCAATGCCCTGGCCGAGGACGATGCCGGCAACGTGCGCCTGTACCACCACGATGCGGTCGAAGTGCTGGCCAACGAGGTCGCCGACGCCAGCCTCGACGAGGCCCGGATCTACTTCCCCGATCCCTGGCACAAGAAGCGCCACCACAAGCGCCGGTTGCTCTCGCCCGCCTTCGCCGCGCTGCTGGTGCGCAAGCTCGCGCCCGATGGACGCTTGCACCTTGCCACCGATTGGCACGACTATGCTGAACAGATGTGGGACGTGCTCGACGCTACCCCGGGCCTGTGCAACCGCGCCGGCCCGCGCGGCCATGTGCCGCGACCGGACTGGCGTCCGCAAACCCACTTCGAAACCCGCGGCCTGAAGCTGGGCCACGGGGTCTGGGACCTGCTCTACGACCGCTGCTGAAGCGCCAGGACCGAACGCCGCCCGATGGATACCGCGCTGACGCTCACCACCGACATGAAGCTCGTGCTCGGGCTGGTGGGCTTCACGATGGCGATGTTCATGTTCGAGCGCATCCGCGCCGACGTGGTCGCACTGGTGGTCCTGGTCCTGCTGGGACTCACCGGCCTGGTCGCCGCCGAGGACATCTTCAGCGGCTTTTCCTCCGACGCGGTGATCAACGTCATCGCCACCATGATCCTCGGCGCCGGCCTGGACCGCACCGGCGCGCTCAACCGCCTGGCGGGCTGGCTGCTGCGGCGCGCGCACGGTGTCGAGCAACGGTTGCTGGTGTTCACTTCCGCCGTCGCCGGCCTCAACTCGGCGATCATGCAGAACACCTCGGTGACCGCGCTGTACCTGCCGATCGCCTCGCGCCTGACCGCGCGCACCGGCCTGAGCCTGTCGCGGCTGCTGCTGCCGATGTCGGCGGCGATCATCATGGGTGGCGGCCTGACCATGGTCGGCAACTCGCCCTTGATCCTGCTCAACGACCTGCTGGTCTCGGCCAACGCCAACCTGCCGTCCGGCGTGGCCACGCTGGAACCGTTGAAGATGTTCGCGCCCCTGCCGATCGGCCTGGCGCTGCTGGCGGCGTGCCTGCTGTACTTCCACTTCTTCGGCGGCAGGCTGCTGCGCGGCGAGAGCGACAAGGGCGTGACCCCGGCACGCACCCAGAGCTACTTCGCCAACGCCTACGGCATCGAGGGCGAGGTGTTCGAGCTCACCGTCGGCGCCGACAGTCCGCTGGTGGGCATGTCGCTGGGCGAGGCCGAACGCCTGCACGGCGCACCGCTGGTGCTGGCGCTGAAGACCGGCAACGAATCGCGGCTGGCGCCGCCCGGCGACACCCGGATCTGGGTCGGCAGCGTGCTCGGGGTGATGGGCGTGCGCCAGCAGGTCGTCGACTTCGCCCAGAACCAGTTCCTGCGCCTGTCGACCCGGCTGCGCGAGTTCGGCGACCTGTTCAACCCGAGCCGCGCCGGCATTTCCGAGGCGGTGGTGCCGCCGACCTCGAAGTTCATCGGCAAGAGCGCGGCCGACCTGCGCCTGCGCAAGCAGCAGGGCATCAGCCTGCTGGCGATCAACCGCGACAAGGACGTGCACAACGAGGACGTGCGCTCGATGAAACTGCGCGCCGGCGACATGCTGGTCCTGCACAGCATCTGGACCGACCTGGCCGAAGCGGCCAAGAGCCGCGACTTCGTGATCGTCACCGACTACCCCAAGGGCGAGCAGCGCCCGCACAAGTTCAAGATCGCGATGGGCATCTTCGCGGTGTGCATGCTGCTGGCGCTGTCGTCGCGGATCCCGACCACGATCGCGCTGATGACCGGCGTGGCCGGCATGTTGGTCACCGGCGTGCTGAAGATGGACGAAGCCTACTCGGCGATCAGCTGGAAGACGGTGTTCCTGATGGCCTGCCTGATTCCATTGGGCTGGGCGATGGACAGCAGCGGCGCGGCCGCGTGGATCGCCGGGCACAGCATCGAGCGCCTGCCCGAGGGCCTGCCGATCTGGGTGATCGAACTGGTGCTCGCCCTGCTCACCACCGCGTTCTCGATGGTGATCAGCCACGTCGGCGCGACCATCGTGATGGTGCCGCTGGCGATCAACCTGGCGCTGGCGGTGGGCGGCAGCCCGACGGCGTTCGCGCTGATCGTGGCGCTGTCGGCGTCCAACAACCTGATCACCGCTTCCAACCCGTCGATCTCGATGATCACCGGCCCGGCGGGCTATACGCCGCGCGACATGTGGCGGGTCGGCGGGCCGCTGACCCTGGTCTACACCGGGATCGTTGTGGTGATGGTCAACCTGATGTTCTGACGCTTGCCGTTGCAAGCACGATCGCGTCGCCGTCGACATCGACCGCGACCGGCTTCAGGCAATCGCCGCGGCAAGGCCCGGCCACGCACTCCCCGCGCTGCAGTTCGAAACTGGCGCCATGCACCGCGCACACCAGCAGGCCATCCTTCGATTTCAGGAACTGGCCCGGCGCCCAGTCCAGCCGGCGCCCCGCGTGGGGACAGACATTGAGCCAGGCGCGCACGCTGGCGCCGTCGCGATACAGGATCAGCGACTCCGGCGAACCGTCGATGACGGCCTCGGCCTCGGCGAAACCACCGTCCTCGATGGCCTGGAGGCTGGCAAGCGTGACCGCGTCGACATGGTTTAACGAAGTTCTCACAAACCCGAACGCGCCTCGTCCGATACTGCCGATCCCGGCCTCCGCCGAATTGTGTCACGAGAGCCAGACCAGCATGTCCGCATTGCACTTCCGCTTCGACCGCCACGCATTCTTCCGCAACGCCCAGCCGCGCCTGCGGCGCAATCCGCTGTTGCGGATCCTGATGGGCGTGCTCGGCCTGGCCGTCCTGGCGGTGCTGGTGTTCTTCAGCGTCTTCGTCGGCGCAGCCATGCTGGCGATCGGTCTGGTGTACCGCCTGCTGCGCAAGCGTCCCGCCACGCCGCCGCGCGATGCGCAGGTGGTCGACGGCGAATTCCGGGTGGTGGGCAAGGCCTGACCTCCCTTACATGTTGCCGGCTTCCATGCAGCCAGCCCTCATGCAACCCGTGCACAGGATCTATTGCGTCGGTCGCAACTTCGCCGATCATGCCCGCGAAATGGGCGCGGCTCCCGCCGAACCTGCCGCCCGCGGCCGCCCCGTCTTCTTCCTCAAGCCCGCCGACGCCGTCGTGCTCGATGGCGTCGTGCCCTACCCGCCCGGTACCCGCGAACTGCACCACGAAGTGGAACTGGTGGTGGCGCTGGGCAGGGACGCGGCCCATGGCGAGCTCGCACGCGAGGACGCCATGGCCCTGGTGGCCGGCTACGGCGTCGGCCTGGACCTGACCCGCCGCGACCTGCAGGCCGAAGCCAAGGCCAGGGGCCTGCCCTGGGATATCGGCAAGGCCTTCGATTTCTCCGCGCCGATGAGCGCGATCGTGCCTGCAGCCGAAGTCGGCGATCCCTACGCCCGCACGTTGACCCTGGAGGTCAACGGCGAGCGCCGCCAGCACGGCGCCTTGCGCGACCTGATCTGGGACGTGGCCGACATCCTGCATGAACTGTCGAAGCTCTATCGGCTGCGCGCCGGCGACCTTGTCTTCATGGGCACGCCAGCCGGCGTCGGCCCGCTGCAACGGGGCGACCGGTTCCGCGCCAGCCTCGATGGGGTAGTCTCGTTCGAAGGCCGCATCACAGGAGAGTGACGATGGGGATGGTCAACGAGTTCAAGGCGTTCATCGCCCGCGGCAATGTCGTGGACCTGGCGGTCGGCGTGGTCATCGGCGCCGCCTTCGGCAAGATCGTGACTGCCCTGGTCAACGGCATCGTTATGCCGCTGGTCGGCGTTGTATTGGGCGGGGTCAGTGTGTCGGACTGGAAATACGTGATCAAGCCGGCGTCGGTCGACGCTGCGGGCGCCGAAGTCGCGGAAGTCGCGGTGCAGTACGGGTTGCTGATCCAGACCGCGATCGACTTCTTCCTGATCGCGCTGGTGATCTTCCTGTTCCTCAAGGCCTACAACCGCATGCACGCCAAGGCCGAAGCCGCACCTGCCGCACCGGCCGAAGAAGTGCTGTTGCTGCGCGAGATCCGCGACTCGCTCAAGCGCTGACGGCATGACTTGAGGCACCCCGACGCGAGACCCCGGGTTGCTAAGCTCGGGGTTTCCCGTGTTGCCGGAGCCTGCCATGCGCCTTGCGCCGCTGTTGCTTGCACTGCTCGTCTCGCTGCCCGCCGCTGCCCAGCAGGCCACCCGCATTCCGCAGGCCGCGCTCGACACCGCCGCGCAGCTGCGCGAAACCGCACTCGCCGACGACACCGGCTGGAAGGTCACCGAATCGCTGACCACCGAGGTCGGGCCGCGCGTTGCCGGCAGCGAAGCCGATGCGCGCGCCGTCGCCTGGGCCAGGGCCAAGTTCGAGGAACTAGGCTTCGACCGGGTCTGGACCGAGCCGGTCACCTTCCCGAAGTGGGAGCGTCGCAGTGAAAGCGCCGAAGTCCTGGGCCCGCATTCGCAGAAGCTGGTGGTGATCGCGCTGGGCGGCAGCCCCGGCGGTACGGTCGAGGGCCAGGTGGTGCGCTTCCCGGACCTGGAGTCGCTGGAGAAAGCCGATCCGGGTTCGCTCAAGGGCAAGATCGCCTTCGTCGATTTCCGCATGGAGCGCAAGCAGGACGGCAGCGGCTACGGTGCCGCCAGCCGCATCCGCGGCACCGGTCCGTCGGCCGCGATCCGCGCCGGCGCAGCGGCTTACGTGATGCGCTCGGCCGGCACGGACAGCCATCGCGTTGCCCACACCGGTGGCACGCGTTTCGCCGAAGGCCTGACTCCGATTCCGTCGGCGGCGCTAAGCAATCCGGACGCCGACCAGCTCGCGCGGCTGCTCGCCCTGGATCCTTCCACCCGCATCCGCGTGGCCCTGGATTGCGGCTGGGACGGCGAGTACACCTCGCAGAACGTGATCGGCGAGATCACCGGCGCCAGCCGTCCCGACGAGCTGGTGCTGATCGCCGGGCACCTGGATTCCTGGGACGTCGGCACCGGCGCGATCGACGACGCTGCAGGCATCGGCATCACCATGGCCGCGGCCAAGCTCATCGCCGACCTGCCGCAGCGCCCGGCGCGCAGCATCCGCGTGGTCGCCTTCGCCAACGAGGAGCAGGGTTTGCACGGTGGCTTTGCCTACGCAAAGGCACATGCCGACGAACTGGTGAAGCACGCGATCCTGTCCGAGAGCGACTTCGGCGCCGGCCGCATCTACGGTTTCGATGCCGGTGTCGCGGACCATGCCAAGGATGCGATCAAGCAGATCCATGGCGTGCTGGAGCCGCTGGGCATCGCGTGGATGCCTGGCGAAGGCAGCGCCGAGTCCGACATCATTCCCTATACCCGCGCTGGCGCGGCGTGGGCGTGGCTGGGGCACGACGGCACCGACTACTTCGACCTGCACCACACCGAGGACGACACCCTCGACAAGATCGACCCGAAGGTGCTGGCGCAGAACGTCGCGGCGTATGCGGTGTTCACCTATCTCGCCGCATCGGCGGAGGGCGACTTCGGCAGCTCGCCCGAGCGCGCGGTCACGACTCCGGGCTGGTAAGGGAAGAGCTTTTTTGGCCACGGATGAACACAGATGAACACGGATAGAGCAGAAGCGTAGCTGTATCTCGCACTCGTCGGCTTTCGGAGAACCGCAGCCTCCACGCGCTTGAAACCACTATCCACTGCTGTTGCTCTATCCGCTCTTATCCGTGTTCATCTGTGTTCATCTGTGGCTAACTGCTCTGGCTTCTTCCACGAGACCACTCGGCGAGCAGGACGGCGGTGGCGGCGGCGACGTTGAGGCTTTCTACGGCGCCGGTTCCGGGGATGGAGAGGCGCAGGTCGCAGGTGGCGGCGAGGTCCGGTCCCATGCCTTCGCCTTCGGCGCCCATGACGTAGACCAGGCGCTGCGGCAGATTCGTGGCGAACAGGCTTTCGCCGCCGCGCACTACCGTGCCGGCGAGCTTGAAGCCTGCGCCGTGCAGCTGGGCGATGGCGTTGTCGTCGCGGCCCATGCGCACGAAGGGCACGGCTTCGGCGCCGCCTTCGGCGACGCGGGCGGCGGCGCCCGATAGCGCCAGGGTGGAATGCTTGGGCAGCAGGATCGCGGCGACGCCGAAGTGCGCGGCCGAGCGCAGGATCGCGCCGAGGTTGTGCGGGTTGCCGACGCCGTCCAGCCACAGCGCGCATTGCGGCCCGTCGCCAAGCTCGCGCAGCCATGTGGTGAGCGGTTGCTGTTCGTCGCGCAACATGTCGGCGACCACGCCTTCGTGGTGGCTGCTGGCCGCGAGCTTTCGCAGGTCGTCGTCGGCGACGACGCGGTAGCCGATGCGATTGGCCACGCACCACTTGAGCAGCGGTTGCAGCTGCGGGATGCGGGCCTCGGCCAGGTACAGCTTGCGTAGCGCTTCCGGCCGACGCGCGAAAGCCGCACGCACCGCGTTGATGCCGTACAGGCGCTGCTCGTCGCTCACCCTTCGCTCTCGACCGGGTGGACCGTGGCGTCGAGTTCACGGACCTGGTGCTCGATCGCCTTGGGCGAGCGCGTGTACGGCGCCAGCAGGGCGTAGAACACCGGCACCACGAACAGCGACAACAGGGTCGAGAAACCGACGCCGAAGATGATCACCACGCCGATCGTTGCGCGGCTGGCCGAACCCGGCCCGCCGGCGGCGACCAGTGGCACCGCGCCGACCATGGTCGCGATCGACGTCATCAGGATCGGGCGCAGGCGCACGCTGGCCGATTCGATGATCGCCTGGTGCACGTTGCGCCCGGCATCGCGCATCTGGTTGGCGAACTCGACGATCAGGATGCCGTTCTTGGCCGCCAGGCCGACCAGCATGACGATGCCGATCTGCGAGAACAAATTGAGCGTGCCGCTGGTGACCCACAGGCCGATCAGTGCGCCGAGCACGCCCAGCGGCACGGTCAGCATGATCACCAGCGGGTGGATGAAGCTTTCGAACTGCGCGGCCAGCACCAGGTAAACCACCAGCAGTGCCAGGGTGAAGGTCAGCAGGACCGCGCCGCCGGCCTTCTGGTACTCGCGGGATTCGCCCTTCCAGTCGACCTGGGCGTAGTCGGGCAGGTCGCTGTCGATGACGCCGTTGATGAACTCGAGCGCCTCGCCCATGGTGTAGCCCGGCGCCAGGCCCGCGGTCACCGTAATCGCGCGCAGGCGGTTGAAACGGTTGAGGCTGCCCGCCTCGGCCAGTTCGCTGAGCGTGACCAGGTTGGACAGCGGCACCAGTTCGCCGTTGCGCGAGCGGACCTGCACCGCGGCCAGGTCGGCCGGCGAAGCGCGCCCTGCGCGCCCGGCCTGGACGATGACGTCGTACTCTTCGCCGTCCTGGACGAAGGTGGTGACCTGGCGGCCGCCCATCATCGTTTCCAGCGCGCGGCCGATGTCGGTCACGCTGACGCCGATGTCGGCGGCGCGCTGGCGATCGATGTGCACGCGCATCTGCGGGCGCGTCTCCTTGTAATCGGAGTCGACCGAGAAGAAGCCCGGATTGGCTTCCATGCGTTGCATCACGATGTCGCGCCACTCCGCGATCTCGGAATACTCCGGCCCGCCCAGCACGATCTGCACCGGCTGCCCGCGACTGCCGACCAGGCCGCCGCCGACCCGCGGCTGCGCTTCCACGCCGGGCAGCGCGCCCAGGTCCGCGCGCAGCGAATCGGCGACTTCGGCCGTGGTCTGTTCGCGCTTGTCCCACTCCTCGAGGAACACGATGACGTTGCCGCTGTGCATTTCCTCGCTTGCCCCCCAGCCACCGGGCGCACGGGTGTTGTAGCGGCGGATCGCGCCGCCCTCGCCCACCCGCTCGGCGAAGATCTTCTCGACCTGCTTGACCTGCTCGACTGTGTAGTCGAAGCCGGCGCCCTCCGGGCCGACGATGGAGACGAAGAACGCGCCGCGATCCTCGGCCGGCGCAAGTTCCGACGGCACCAGCTTGAACAGGGCGAACGCCATGGCGCCGGCCAGGACCAGCAGCGCACCGACCGCCCAGTAGTGGCCCAGGGCCAGGGCTAGCGTGCGCCGGTAACCTTCGGCCACGCGCTCCAGGCCGGCGTTGGTCCAGCGGTGCACTCGGGTGCGCTTTTCCTGCGCGTGCGGGCGCAGCAGCTTGGACGACATCATCGGCGTCAGCGTCAGGGCGACGAACGCCGACAGCGCGACCGCGCCGGCCAGCGCCACCGACAGCTCGCGGAACAGGCGTCCGGTGTTGCCTTCCATGAACCCGACCGGCAGGAACACCGCGACCAGCACGGTCGTGGTCGCGATCACCGCGAACGCCACCTGGCGGGTACCGCGCACGGCAGCGAGCAGCCGCGGTTCGCCGAGGTCGACGCGGCGCTGGATGTTCTCCAGCACCACGATCGCATCGTCCACCACCAGGCCGATCGACAGCACCAGGGCAAGCAGGGTCAGCAGGTTGATCGAGTAGCCGAACAGGTACAGCGGAATGAACGCGGCCAGCAGGCACACCGGCACGGTCAGCGCCGGGATCATCGCCGCGCGGAAGCTGCCCAGGAACAGCCAGATCACCAGCAATACCAGGCCGATCGCCTCGGCCAGGGTCCAGTACACGCGATCGATCGAGGCCTCGATGAACACCGTGTCGTCGAAGGCGACGAACATTTCGGTACCGGCGGGCAGCGACTTCTGGATCTCCACCGCGGCGGCGCGCGCCGCGCGGGTGACGTCGAGCGCGTTCGCGGTCGAGGTCTTGATGATGCCCAGGCCGATGTTGGGCTGGCCGTTGCTGTAGTAGTAGGCGCGGCGTTCGGCCGAAGCCAGTTCGACCTCGGCGATGTCGCCCAGGCGAATCACGTAGCCGTCGGCGCCCTCGCGCAGCGGCACCTTGGCGAAATCCTGCGGGCTCTGGTAGTTGCGCTCCACGCGCAGGGTGAAGTCGCGGGTACCCGACTCGATCCGGCCTGCCGGCAGTTCCACGTTCTCGGCGCGCAACGCGACCTCGACGTCGTTCGGGGTGATGCCGCGCGCTGCCATCGCCGCGCTGTCCAGCCAGATACGCATCGCATAGCGCTGGCGCCCGCCGATGCGCACCTGGGCCACGCCCTCCAGGCTCGACAGGCGATCGACGACGTAGCGGTCGGCGTAGTCCGACAGCTCCAGCGTGTTCATCGTGGTCGAGCTCATGTTGAGCCAGATGATGGTGTCCGAGTCGCTGTCGGCCTTCTCGACCTCGGGCGGGTCGGCCTCGTCGGGCATGCGGTCGGCGACGCCGCTGATCGCGTCGCGCACGTCGTTGGCGGCGGCCTCGATGTCGCGGTTGAGGGTGAACTCCAGGGTCACCGACGAACGGCCGTTGCGGCTGCGCGACTGCAGGGTCTCGATGCCCTCGATGCCGGACAACGCGTCCTCGAGCACCTGGGTGATGCGGGTCTCGACCACCGCCGCCGAAGCGCCGGGATAATTGACGTCGACCGACACGATCGGCGGGTCGATCGCCGGCAGCTCGCGCAGGGTCAGGCGCGAGAACGCCATGATGCCCAGCACCATCAACAGCAGGCTCATCACGGTGGCGAACACCGGCCGCTGGATGGAAACGTCCGACAGCTTCATGGCGCGGCGACCTTGTCGCCCGGCCGCAGCTTGCCGGTGCCGTCGACGACGATGCGATCGCCGGCCTTGATGCCCTCGACGATCTCGGCGTTGCCGTCACGGCGCGTACCGATGGCCACGCGCGCCTGCTCGACCGTGCCGTCGGCCTTGACCCGGTACACGAACGAGGTCTGCCCGACCTGGACGATGGAGATTTCCGGCACCAGCAACGCCTGCCGTTGCGGACGCTGGACCTCGACGGTCACCAGCATGCCCGGGCGCAGTTCGCGCTCCGGGTTGGGGAACTCCGCGCGCACGGTCACCGAACGGGTGGCCGGATCGATGCGCGCGGCGATGGTCTGGACCGTGCCTTCGAACCTGCGGCCCGGGAACGCCTCGCTGCGCCCGCGCACGCGCTGGCCCGGCGCAACCTGCGCCAGCGCACCTTCCGGCACCGGAAAATCGACGTACACGTGCTTCAGCTCGTCCAGGGTGGCGATCGGCGTGCCCGGCGTGACGAGGGTGCCGGGGCTGACCTGGCGGATCCCGAGCACGCCGGAGAACGGCGCGCGGATCACGCGGTCGGCCAGTTGCGCGCGCACCTGGGCGACGCGCGCATTGGCCGCGTCGCGGGTGGCACGCTGCGTGTCGAGCAGCGAATGCGCGATCAACTGCTGTGCGGCCAGTTCCGACTGGCGCTTGTACAGGCGCTCGGCTTCCTTTGCCGACGCCTGCGCCTCGGCCAGCGAAGCCTGCTGTTGCTGGCCGGACAGCGTGACGAGCACTGCGCCCTTGGCGACGATGTCGCCGCTGTCGAAGTGCACCTGCTGCACGGTCTCGCTGACCTTGGAAGTCACGATCACCGACTCGTGCGCGCTGGCGGTGCCGATGGCCTGGAGGGTGTCGTTGAAAGCCACGGGCTGGACCACCGCGGTGGTGACCGCCACCGCACGGCCGCCCACGGCACCTTCGGTCTCGCCTTCGGAGCCACAGGCAGCGAGCATCGACAGCGACAGGAGGCAGGCAGGCAACAACAGGCGCGAACTGGGCATTGGCAAGGGCATGGCGTCGGGAACGCCCGAGTTTAGCGAGCCCTTCGTGACGGCGCCCCTGCCGTCAGGCCTGCCTTGCCGCGGTCAACCAATGCCGCGGCCGGGCGTTACACTCGCCGGCCCGGACCGTCAAAAAGGCAACCCCATGGCCATCCACGACAGCATCCTGGACACGATCGGCCGTACCCCGATCGTCCGCCTCAAGCGCCTGGCGCCGCCCGGGATCGAACTGCACGCCAAGGTCGAGGCCTTCAACCCCGGCGGCTCGGTCAAGGACCGCCTGGCCCTGGCCATCATCCTCGATGCGGAGGCCCGTGGCACGCTCAAGCCGGGCGACACCGTGATCGAGGCGACCTCGGGCAACACCGGCGTCGCCCTGGCCATGGTCTGTGCTGCACGCGGCTATGCCTTCGTGGCGGTGATGAGCGACAGCTTCTCGATCGAGCGGCGCAAGCTGATGCGCGCCTATGGCGCCAGGGTGATCCTGACGCCGGCCGCCGAACGCGGCACCGGGATGGTGCGCAGGGCCGCCGAACTGGCGAAGCAGCACGGCTGGTTCCTGGCCAGCCAGTTCGACAACCCGGCCAATCCGGCCTACCACCGCCAGACCACCGCGTCGGAAATCCTGCGCGACTACGCCGGGCACCGTCTCGACCATTTCGTCAGCGGCTGGGGCACCGGCGGCACCCTGACCGGCGTGGCCGAAGTGCTGCGCGTCGCCCGGCCGGAGGTCAAGGTCACCACCTGCGAACCGGCCAGCGCCTCGCTGCTCGGCGGCGCGGAGTTCGTGCCGCACAAGATCCAGGGCTGGACCCCGGACTTCATCCCGGCGGTGCTCAACCGCGACGTCGTCGGCGACATCATCAAGGTCGACGACGTGGTCGCCCGCGACACCGCGCGCCGCCTGGCGCGCGAGGAAGGCATCTTTGCCGGGCTGTCGTCGGGCGCGACGATCGCAGCCGCCCTGGAAGTCGCGAAGTCGGCCAGGCCGGGCGACGTGATCCTGGCGATGCTGCCGGATACCGGCGAGCGCTACCTGTCGACGTTCCTGTTCGAGGACGTCGTCGAGGGATCCGACGACGCCTGGCTGGCGGGCCTGTAGCCGCTTACCCCTTCGACCACTGCCCCAGCGCGGCCATGCCGTTGTCGCGGGCGCGCTCGAACACCATGGCCTGGGCCCTGGCGACATTGGCCTTGATGTCGCCTGACCAGATCTTCAGCGCGGCCGACTGCATCGCACGGCCGTAGCTGAAGCTCAGCGGCCACGGATTCGGGCCCATGCGGTTCATCGCATCCAGGTGCGCGGTGGCGTCCTCGTCGGACTGGCCGCCGGACAGGAACACGATGCCCGGCACGATCGCCGGCACCGAGGACTTCAGGCACATCAGGGTCGATTCGGCGACCTCGTCGACGCTGGCCTGCTCGTCGCAGCCCTTGCCCGACACGACCATCGACGCCTTGAGGATGGTGCCCTCGAGCATCACGTTCTGGTTGAACAGCGCATCGAACAGGGACCTCAATACCACCTCGGTGACCTCGAAGCAGGTCTCGATGTCGTGGTCGCCGTCCATCAGTATTTCCGGCTCGACCATCGGCACCAGGCCGGATTCCTGGCACAGCGCCGCGTAGCGCGCCAATGCATGGCTGTTGGCCTCGATGCAGGTGCCGGTCGGGATGTCCTCGCCGATGTTGACCACCGCACGCCACTTGGCGAAGCGCGCGCCCAGGGCGTAGTACTCCTTGAGGCGGTCGCGCAGGCCGTCGAGGCCTTCGGTCACGACCTCGCCCGGGAAGCCGGCCAGCGGATGGGTGCCCTTGTCGACCTTGATCCCCGGGATGATCCCGTTCTGCTGCATCACCTTGGCGAACGGCACGCCGTCGGCGGTGGACTGGCGCAGGGTCTCGTCGTACAGGATCGCGCCGGAAATGTGCTCGCCCAGGCCCGGCGTGGTCAGCAGCATCTCGCGGTAGGCGCGTCGGTTCTCTTCGCTGTTCTCCACGCCCACGCCGGCAAAACGCTTGGCGATGGTCGCGGTGGATTCGTCGATGGCGATGATGCCCTTGCCGGGGGCGACCATCGCACGGGCGGTTTCGGCAAGCTGTTCGATGCTCATGGGATCCTGTGGGCGGCGGCCGTCAACCCCAAATTATAGCTGCCCCCGCCCGCGGGGACTACTTGCCCCGTCAGTTGCCGTTGCGGCGACCGCCGGCCCTGGCCTCTGCCCGTCGCTGCGCCTGCATCGCCTTGTCGAGCGCATGCTTGTTCATGTCCACTCCATCCCTCGGCGCATTGCGCTTGAGTGCGGCCAGATGGTTCTCCAGGCCCGATATCCTGCAATGGGCGCTCACTTCGGCCGGGGTGCCGCCTTCGGGACCATTGAATCCGAGCGTCGCCACCGTGCGCGTCGGCAACACGGTGGCGACTTCGGGGCGCGGCTTGAACCGCCATTGCGACACGGCTTCGGCGCCGGCGTTGGCGAAGGCCATCCAATAGCCCTCGACCGGCTCATCCTCTCCCGCTTCACTGTTCCAGGCCTTCACCATCTGGAAGTCGGAGGTGGTGCCATCCTTGCCGATGAGGTAGCTCAGTCCAATGCACGCACTGCCGCCGCGCGCGGCCAGGTGTGGCGGATAAACGGTCTGTGCCAGCGGCACGCCCTCGGCCAGCATCCACTTGTCGCCGATGGTGCCCTCGTCGGCCACGCGTTCGGTGGCGTCCTGGGCGAACGCCGGGGCTCCGGCAGCGATGGCCACCAGCAATGCAGGGATGAAGGCCAACCTGTTCATGTGCAACCTCTTGGAATGGCGCGCCACTGCGCCGTCATCCTGACTCAGTTAGCACACCGCCACGAGGGCGTCAAATCTCGCCCAGGCCGTGCGCCGCGCCTTCGGGACCGACTTCCAGCAGGCGCAGGGTATTGGTCGCGCCGTGGTGTTCCATGTGGTCGCCGCTGGTCAGCACGACCCGGTCGCCCTCGGCCAACAGGCCGGCGTCGAACAGGGCCTTCATCGCCTCGCGGGCGGCTTCGCGGGTGGCCAGGCCGCGGCTGTCGAACGCCACCGGGAACACGTCGCGGACCAGGGCCATCTTGCGGCGCGCACCGGGGTGCCGGGACAGGCCGTAGATCGGCACGTTGGAGCGGAACCGCGACAGGTAGCGCGCGGTGCCGCCGGATTCGGTCATGGCCACGATCGCGCGCACCCCGATGTGCTCGGACAGGAACATCGCCGCCATCGCAATCGCCTGGTCGGCGCGCTGCAGGTCGCGCTGCGCCTTCTCGAAATCGGTGTTGCGCTCGAACTGCTTCTCGGCGCCGACGCAGATGCGCACCATCGCCTCGACCGCCTTCAGCGGGTAATGCCCGGCGGCGGACTCCTGCGACAGCATCACCGCGTCGGTGCCGTCGATCACCGCGTTGGCCACGTCGAGCACTTCGGCGCGGGTCGGGATCGGGCTGTCGACCATGGACTGCAGCATCTGGGTCGCCGTGATCACGATCTTGCTGCGTGCCAGCGACTCGCGAATGATCTTCTTCTGCAGCCCCGGCAGTTCGGCATCGCCGATCTCCACGCCGAGGTCGCCGCGCGCGACCATGACCACGTCGGAGGCGTCGATGATCTCGGCCAGGTTGGCGATCGCCTCGGCGCGCTCGATCTTGGCGCAGAGGCCGGCATCGCTGCCGTGGCTGCGCGCGATCATCCGCGCTTCTTCCATGTCGGCGGCGTTGCGGCAGAACGAGACGGCGATGAAGTCGGCTTCGATGTCCGCCGCGACCGCGATCAGCGCGCGGTCGGTATCGGTCAGCGCGCCCAGCGACAGGCCGCCGCCGAGGCGGTTGAGCCCCTTGCGGTCGGAGAGGACGGCGGCGTTGAGGACCGTGGTGACGATGCGTTCGCCCGCCACGTCCTGGACCTGCAGCTGCACCAGGCCATCGTCGAGCAGGAGGATGTCGCCGGCGCGCACGTCGCGCGGCAGGCCCAGGTAGCTGATGCCGACCTCGCGCTCGTTGCCGGGCCCGGCAGCGGCGCTGGCCACCAGGTCGAAGCGCGCGCCGGCGGCGAGCTGCACCTTGCCTTCGGCGAAGCGTTCGATGCGCAGCTTGGGCCCGGGCAGGTCGGCGAGGATGCCAACCTCCACGCCCACCCTGCCTGCAGCCTCGCGTACGGCCCTGGCGCGGGCGCGCTGCGAGTCGGGGTCACCGTGGGAAAAGTTCAGGCGGACCACGTCGACACCTGCACGCAGGAGTGCGTCGAGCATGCCCGGCGGATCGGTGGCCGGGCCGAGGGTGGCGAGGATGCGGGTGCGGCGGCGATGGTCGCTCATGCGCGGAACGCTAGCACAGGCGGATGGCGACTTGCCGCTAGGCGCGCGCCTTCAATGCCGCCACCGCGGGCAATTCCTTGCCTTCGAGGAACTCGAGGAAGGCGCCGCCGCCGGTGGAGATGTAGGACAGGTCGTCGGCGATGGCGTACTTGTCGACCGCCGCCAGGGTGTCGCCGCCGCCGGCGATGGAGAAGGCGGGCGACGCGGCGATCGCGCGCGCCAGCACTTCGGTGCCCTTGCCGAAGGCGTCGAACTCGAATACGCCAACCGGGCCGTTCCAGACCACGGTGCCGGCCTTGCCGATCATCGCCGCGTAGCGCGCGGCGGTGTCCGGGCCGATGTCGAGGATCATGTCGTCGTCGCCGACCGCCTCGACCGCCTTGACCGTAGCCGGCGCATCCGCCGCGAAGCGCGGCGCGACCACCACGTCGGTCGGCACCGGGATGTCGGCGCCGCGCGCCCTTGCATCGGCCATGATCCTGCGTGCGGTGTCGAGCAGGTCGGCTTCGACCAGCGACTTGCCGACGCCATGGCCCATCGCGGCGATGAAGGTGTTGGCGATGCCGCCGCCGACGATCAGCTGGTCGACCTTGCCGACCAGCGACGACAGCAGCTCCAGCTTGGTGCTGACCTTGGAGCCGGCGACGATGGCCAGCAACGGGCGCGCCGGCGCGTCCAGGGCCTTGGCGAGTGCATCGAGCTCGGCCATCAGCAACGGCCCGCCGGCGGCCTGCTTCGCGAAACGGATCACGCCATGGGTCGAGGCCTGGGCGCGGTGCGCGGTGCCGAACGCGTCCATCACGAACACGTCGCACAGCGCCGCGTACCTGCGCGCCAGGGCGTCGTCGTCGGCCTTCTCGCCGACGTTCATGCGGCAGTTTTCCAGCAGTACCAGCTGGCCGGGCGCGATTTCGACGCCGTCGAGATAGTCGCGCACCAGCGGCACTTCGCGATCCAGCAACTGCGACAGCCGCCGTGCCACCGGTGCCAGCGAATCGGCCTCGCTCCAGCTGCCTTCCCTTGGCCGCCCGAGGTGCGACATCACCATCACCGCCGCGCCGGCGTCGAGCGCCGCGCGCAGGGTCGGCAGCGACGCGGTCAGCCGCTGGTCCGAAGTGACGATGCCGTTTTCAACCGGAACATTGAGGTCCTGCCGGATCAGCACCCGCTGTCCGGACAAGGCGAGATCGCTCATACGCTGGATGGCCATGGGCGCGCTTACTTCGCGATCACCCGGACCATCTCAAGGCATTTGTTGGAATAACCCCATTCGTTGTCGTACCAGGACACGAGCTTGACGAAGGTCGGATCGAGCGCGATGCCGGCCTCGGCATCGAAGATCGAAGTGCGGGTGTCGCCGCGGAAGTCGGTGGCGACGACCTTGTCCTCGGTGTAGCCGAGGATGCCCTTGAGCGCGCCCTGGCTCTGCGCCTTCATCTCCGCGCAGATCTCGGCGTAGGTCGCCGGCTTCTCGAGTTCGACGGTCAGGTCGACCACCGAGACGTCAGAGGTCGGCACGCGGAAGCTCATGCCGGTCAGCTTCTTGTTGAGCTCCGGGATCACCACGCCCACGGCCTTGGCCGCGCCGGTGGACGACGGGATGATGTTCTCGAGGATGCCGCGACCGCCGCGCCAGTCCTTGTTGGACGGGCCGTCGACGGTCTTCTGGGTGGCGGTCGCCGCGTGCACGGTGGTCATCAGGCCGCGCTTGATGCCCCACTTGTCGTTCAACACCTTGGCCAGCGGGGCCAGGCAGTTGGTGGTGCACGAGGCGTTGGAAATGATCGCCTCGCCCTTGTAGGTCCCGTGGTTGACGCCATAGACGAACATCGGGGTGTCGTCCTTGGACGGCGCCGACAGGATCACCTTCTTCGCGCCGGCGTCCAGGTGCTTCTGCGCCGCTTCCTTGGTCAGGAACAGGCCGGTGGACTCGATCACCACCTCGGCGTTCACTTCGTCCCACTTCAGGTTGGCCGGGTCGCGCTCCTGGGTCAGGCGGATCGTCTTGCCGTTGACGACGATGTTGCTGCCCTCGACCTTCACCTCGCCCTTGAAGCGGCCGTGCACGGAGTCGTACTGCAGCATGTAGGCCAGGTAGTCGGGCTCCAGCAGGTCGTTGATCGCGACGATCTCGATGTCGCTGCCGAAATTCTCGACCGCCGAACGCAGCACGTTGCGCCCGATGCGGCCGAAACCGTTGATGCCTACCCTGATCGCCATGTCGCCGGACTCCTGGAAAGGAAAGAAGGGAGAAAAACGCCGAATCCGGGTATTTTACCCTTCGCTAGCGCCATTCACCTGACCCAGAGCACACCCATGCGCCTTCGCCTCGTTTTTGCCGTTGCCCTGCTTACTCTCGCCGTCAGCCCGGCCGTCCTGGCGTGGAGCGCCCTGGGACACAAGATGGTGGGGGCCCTGGCCCAGCGCCACATCAGCCCCGCCGTCCAGGCGCAGGTCGACCTGCTGCTGGCCGGGGAACCCGATCCCAGCCTGGCGGGAGTTGCCGACTGGGCCGACCGCCTGCGCGACCTGGACCCGGAGCGCTTCAAGGCGACCTCGCGCTGGCATTACGTCAACACCCCTCCCGGGGAAGCCTGCCAGTACGTGGCCGAGCGCGATTGCCCCGACGGCCAGTGCGTGATCGGCGCGATCCAGGCCCAGCGCGCGATCCTGGCCGACCGCAGCCAACCGCTGGACGCGCGCCGCGACGCGCTCAAGTTCATCGTCCATTTCGTCGGCGACGTGCACCAGCCGATGCACGCCAACAACCACGACGACCGCGGCGGCAACCAGTACCAGGTCAGCCTGCGCACCGAGCTGCAGCCAGAAGCCTACGCGCGCAAGCACTACGTCGACGGCGTGATGGGCACCAACCTGCATTCGATCTGGGACTACTACCTGCTTGGCACCGTGGGCCTGTCCTTGCAGCAGTACACCGATCGCCTCGACGCCCTGCCCTGGCCGCCGATGGACCCGGCTGGCCCGGTCACCGGCGCGGAAGCCTGGGCCGGAGAGTCCTGCCGCCTGGTCGAGGCACGCGGCATCTATCCGCAGGGCCACAAGATGGACAGCGCCTATCTCGATGCCTTCCGTCCGCTGGCCGAGCAGCGCGTGCGCCAGGCCGCGTGGCGGCTTGCACAGATCCTGGAAGCCGACCTCGGCCGATGACCGCGCGCGTCCAATCGTTCCACCATCGCGACACCGGCACCTGGAGCCACGTCGTCGATGGCGGCGACGGTAATGCTGCGGCGATCATCGACCCGGTGCTGGATTTCGACATCAAGTCGGGGCGAACCGGCACGGTTTCGGCGCAGGCCTTGCTCGATCACGTCGCCGCGCGCAGGCTGGACGTGCAGTGGATTCTGGAAACGCACGCGCACGCCGACCATCTCAGCGCCGCGCAGTGGCTGAAATCGCGACTGCCTGGCGCCACTTTGGCGATCGGCTCCGGCATCCGCGCGGTGCAGGCGCATTTTCGCGACCTCTACAACCTCGACGACTTCCCGGTCGACGGCTCGCAGTTCGATCGCCTGTTCGATGACGGCGACACTTTCGAGCTGGGCACGTTGCAGGTGCGCGCGATCGCCGCGCCCGGCCATACCAGCGACAGCACGGCGTACCTGGTTGGCGATGCGCTGTTCCCGGGCGACACCCTGTTCATGGCCGACAGCGGCACCGCGCGCTGCGACTTTCCCGGCGGCGACGCGGCCACGCTGTACCGCTCGATCCGGCGCCTGTTCCAGCTGCCGGGCGAAACCCGCGTCTTCGCCTGCCACGACTATGGCAAGGACGGGCGGGAAATCGCCTGCCAGAGCAGCATTGCCGAACAGCGTCGCGACAACATCCACGTCCACGACGGCATCGACGAAGCGGCGTACGTCGCGATGCGCAACGCGCGCGATGCGACCTTGGCGGTGCCTGCGCTGCTGTTGCCTGCCCTGCAGGTCAACATCCGCGCAGGCGCCCTGCCCGAGCCGGAAGCGAACGGCATCCGTTACCTCAAGCTCCCACTGGACGCGCTGTGAGCGCACCCGACCTTTTGCTAGCCGCCCTGTTCCTGGCGGTGGCCACGCTGTACGCCTCGGTCGGCCATGCCGGCGCCAGCGGTTACATCGCTGCGATGGCGTTGATGGGCTTCGCCCCGGAACAGGTGCGGCCCACCGCACTTGCCCTGAACCTGCTGGTCGGCGGCATTGGCCTGTTCCGCTGGTGGCGCGGCGGCCACGTGCGCTGGCGCAACGTGCTGCCGTTCGTGCTGGCATCGGCGCCGGCCGCGTACTTCGCGGCGCAGGTGAACCTGCCGCGGGAAAGCTTTTCGATCCTGCTGGGCCTGGTCCTGCCGGTTGCCGCGATCGGCGTATTCCGGCACGTCGCACAGGCCGAAAAGGAAGACCGCGATACCGCGGGGAGACGCGTGCCGTGGTTGCCCGGCCTGGTCGTAGGCGCAGGCATCGGCGTGCTCTCGGGCCTCACCGGCACCGGCGGCGCGATCTTCCTGACGCCGCTGCTGCTGTTCGCGCGCTGGATGCCCACCCGCGAGGCGAGCGGGACATCGGTGGCCTTCGTCTGGATCAACTCGCTGACGGGGCTTGCGGGCTTGCTCCAGGCAACCGGATCGCTGCCGACGATGCTGCCGCTATGGCTTGGCGTGGTCGCGGTCGGTGCGCTGCTCGGCAGCCAATTGGGCCTTCATTGGCTGCCGGTGCGCGGCTTGCGCCGCGTGCTGGGCGTGGTGTTGCTGGTCGCAGCCGGCAAGCTGCTGCTGGCCTGAACCGAAACGCGACCGTTCGATCGCTCGAAGGTAAAGGCGTACGCCAGCCGCACGGGTACGCGGACCACGTCGACTTCATTGCCGGTGCAGTCGCCGCGTTCCATCTGCTCGCGCAAGTTCGCGGGAAAGCGGCAGATCCGCGCCGGCCCCCACATCCAGTGCTGCAGCGCCACGACGACCGCCTGCTCGAATGCCATGGTTCGCGCGTCCGCGCGCGCGGGGCAATCGGGTTCCTGTTGCAGGGGCGCGACCCGGTTGGCATCGCCGTTCGCATCCAGCCAGACCTCGGCGCACACCACCATCGGCGCCAGGTCGCCTTTCGCGTACGCCACCGGGAACGCCGGCAGTGGCGCTTCCAGTTCCATCGGCATCACGAACAGCTCGAACGCATTGAGCTCGTGCTGCACGGTGCCGGGCTGCAGGATGACGTGATGGTCGACCTTGGCGACCCGGGTCGCGCAGGCGGCGAGCAGGCAGGCCGCGGCCACGGACGCAAGACCGCCGCGGTACGCAGGCTTCATTTGCGAAGGGTGCCGCACCACATGAGGTCGCTTGCGATATTGCCCTTGACGACGTCGCAATCCGCACGGGCGAAAATCGGGGCGGAAAGACGCAGCTGGATCCAGTCGTAGGCCGCAGGGCCGGGGTCTTCGGCGCGAATCTTTATGGGCGCAACGTCGTCTCCCTCCTTCGACCTTATTTCGAACGCGATCGGAACCCGCACTGCTCCGGCAACCCGCTTGCCGTTCTCCATGGCAGGGGTGAACTTCCAACGCTTGACGGTCGCCAGCGCAGCGTCGTCGAACACTCCCTTCGGTTGCGAGCGCTCGATCACGGCCTTCTCGACGCTGCCATCCGCTGCGACGTGCACTTTCATGATGACCAGGCCGCCGAGGTTGTGATCCAGCGCGTATTCCGGATAGGGCGGTGGAGGCAGTGATTCACCGCCGATCTCGATCCTGGCGGCTGGCGCGTCCTTTTCCTGCGGCGGTTGCGCCGCCCACGCCGCGGTTGCCAGACCGAGCACGAGAACGGATACGAGGACTGTACCGAGCAGGCGGCGAGGGGCGGAAGGCAGCTGTTCCCTGAGCATGGCGATTCTCTCCCTGAGTGGATGGCCGAAGCCGAAGTGGCACCCCAGCGGCAACGCTTGGGAATCGAGTTGTGCTTGCAGCAGCGCTTCGCCGTAGCAGCGACGCGCCTGCGGATGCGCCGCCAGCACCGTCGCGTCGCAGGCGAGCTCCTGATCGTGACGGAACGTCGATGTCGCAACGTGCATTAGCGGGTTGAACCAGAACAGGCAGCGGAACACCGTCGCGACGGCGTTGGCATGGATGTCGCCCCGCGACACATGCGCGCTTTCGTGGGCGAGCATCAATTCGCGCCAGGCCGAGTCGTAACGGCGATCGAACCCGGGCGGGACGATCACCCGTGGACGCCGTAGCCCCAGTGTCGCGGGCAATCCCCGGACGTCGCATTCAGCCTCGCAAAAGCCGTCCACGCGCAGGTGCAGCCGACCCAGGCTGCGTCGGAAGCGCAATTGCCGGGCCGCCAGCCACAGCGCGCAGCCGAGCAAACCAGCCGCCCAGCAGGCCACGAGCATCCATTGCGGACCCGGCATCTGCGTTGCCGGCAATTCCGCCATGGCCGGCATTGGAGGGGGAATCGCAACCAGCCGCCCGCTTGCGGTCGCTACCTCCCTGGCCGGCAACAGGATCGCCAACAGCGAAGCCGGTACCAGCGCCCATGCCCCATAGGCGGCCCTGGTCCCGAAGACATTCCGTAGCTGCTTGCGCAGCGACAGCACCAGCACGATGGCGGCGCTGGTGACCACCGTGGCTTCCAGCAAGGCCTGCAGCAACTCAGTCGCTTCCATCGTCGATCTCCTCGAGCAGCTTGCGCAGTTCCGCGATATCGGCCTTGCCCAGCTTGCGGTGCTGGCTGAAGTGGGCGACCAATGGCGCGACCCGGCCGTCGAACAGGCGTGCCAGCAGGCCTTCGCTCTCGCCCAGCAGCCAGGCCTCGCGCTGCAGCACGGGGGAATACAGATAGCGGCGTCCTTCCCGCCGGGCGGCGATCGCGCCCTTCTTCAGCAGGCGATTGAGCAAGGTCTTGATGGTGGCTTCCTGCCATTCCTGCTCGCCGGCGAGCGCAGCGACGACGTCCTCGGCCGCCAGTGGCCCGTCGGCGTCCCATAGCACCCGCATGACCACGGATTCGGCTTCGCTGACCTGCATTCGATTACGTCCGTAAACCTGACGGTTTCGGAGATTACGCCTGTAATCGAATATGTCAAGCGGCGGGGTATCGCGCGCAAGGCGCGCTCCTACAGGGAGTTGGCGGCGGCCACGACGTGGTCGACGGTGAAGCCGAAGTGCGGGAACAGCGCGTCGGCCGGGGCACTGGCGCCGAAGCTGTCCATGCCGATGACCGCGCCATCCAGGCCGACGTACTTGCGCCAGAAGTCGCCGGTGCCGGCCTCGATGGCCACGCGCTTGCGGCAGGCGGACGGCAGGACCGACTCGCGGTAGGCGGCATCCTGGCGGTCGAACACGTCGGTCGAGGGCATCGACACCACGCGCACCTTCTCTCCCAGTTGTGCCGCGGCCTGCATCGCCAGCCCGACTTCCGAACCGGTGGCGATCAGGATCACCTCGGGCGTGCCGGCCGAATCCTTGAGCACGTAGCCGCCGCGCGCGATGGCAGCGACCTGCGCTTCGGTGCGCTGCTGGTGGTCCAGGTTCTGGCGCGAGAACACCAGGCAGCTGGGACCGTCGCGGCGCTCGATCGCGGCCTTCCACGCTGCCGCCGACTCGACCGCATCGCAGGGACGCCAGACGTCGTTGTGCGGGATGTAGCGCAGCGTGGCCATGTGCTCCACCGGCTGGTGGGTCGGGCCGTCCTCGCCCAGGCCGATCGAATCGTGGGTATAGACGTGGATCGCGCGCGCCCCCATCAGCGCGCTCATGCGCACCGCGTTGCGGGCGTAGTCGCTGAACACCAGGAAGGTGGCGTCGTAAGGCAGGAAGCCGCCGTGCAGCGCGAGTCCATTGGAGATCGCGGTCATGCCGAACTCGCGCACACCGTAGTAAACATAGTTGGCGTCGGCATCGTCGCTGGCCACCGACTTGCTGCCCTTCCACAGGGTCAGGTTGGAATGGGCCAGGTCGGCCGAGCCGCCGACCAGCTCCGGCAGCAGCGGCGCGAACGCTTCGATCGACATCTGCGAAGCCTTGCGCGAGGCGATCACCGGGCCTTCGGCCTGCAGCCTGGCGATGAACGCATCGGCGTCGGCGGCGAAGCCCTCGGGCAAGTCGCCGCGCGAGCGCCGTACCAGTTCTTCGGCAATATCCGGATGGCGCTTCGTGTAAGCGTCGAACAGCTCGTTCCAGTGGTGCTCGCGCACGGTACCGGCGTTGCCCGCGCGCCAGCCGTCGCGTATTTCCTGGGGGATCTCGAACGGGCCGTACTCCCAGCCCAGTGCCTCGCGGGTCGCGGCCACTTCGTCCTTGCCCAGCGGCGAACCGTGCGCGGACTCCTTGCCGGCCTTGTGCGGCGAACCGAACCCGATCGTGGTCCGGCAGCACAGCAGGGTCGGCTTGTCCTGCGACTGCAGCGCGCGCTCGATCGCGGCCTTGATCGAAGCGGGGTCGTGCCCGTCGACATCACGGATCACGTTCCAGCCGTAGGCCTCGAAGCGCGCGGGGGTGTCGTCGGTGAACCAGCCCTGGGTATTGCCGTCGATCGAGATGTGGTTGTCGTCCCAGAACGCGACCAGCTTCTCCAGGCCCCAGGTGCCGGCCAGCGACGCGGCTTCATGGGAGATGCCTTCCATCATGCAGCCGTCGCCCATGAACACCCAGGTGCGATGGTCGACGACGCTGAATTCGGGGCGGTTGAAGCGCTGTGCCAGCAGCTTCTCGGCCAGGGCGAAGCCGACCGCGTTGGCGAAGCCCTGCCCCAGCGGACCGGTGGTGGTCTCCACGCCGGGGGTCTCGAAGTTCTCGGGGTGACCCGGGGTCTTGCTGCCGAGCTGGCGGAAGTTCTTCAACTCCTCCAGCGGCAGGTCATAACCCGACAGGTGCAGCAGCGCGTACTGCAGCATCGAACCGTGGCCGTTGGAAAGGATGAACCGGTCGCGGTTGAACCACTTCGGATTGTTGGGGTTGTGCTGCAGGTAATCATTCCACAGCACTTCGGCGATGTCGGCCATGCCCATCGGCATGCCCGGATGCCCCGATTTCGCCGCTTCGACGGCGTCGACGGCAAGAAAACGGATGGCGTTGGCGAGATCGCGACGGGTCGGCGTGGGCATGGAATCGGGCCGGGACAGGACGGGAAGCGCCCATTGTCCCACACCGAAAACCCGGTTACCGGCTTCCGGTCACCGTCTGGGCGATACCATGCGTGTCGTCCTCGCCGCGAGCAACCACGGTCGCCGCAACCAGATCACCCGTGACGTTCAGCGTGGTCCGGCACATGTCGAGCAACCGGTCCACGCCAAGGATCAGGCCGATGCCCTCGGGCGGGACTCCGACCATGCCGCAGATCAGCGCGACCACCGGCAGCGAACCGGCCGGCACGCCGGCGGTGCCGATGCCGCCGAGGATGCACACGAACATCACCATCGCCTGCTGCCCCAACGACAGGTCGACACCGAAGAACTGGGCCAGGAACAGCACGGTCACGCCCTCGAACAAGGCGGTGCCGTTCTGGTTGGCGGTGGCGCCGACGGTGAGCACGAAGCGCGAGACCTTGCTGGGCAGCTTGAGCTCGGTATCGGCCACCTGCAGCGCGGTCGGCAGCGTGGCGTTGCTGGAGGCGGTGGAGAACGCCATCACCATCGCTTCCTGCACGCCCTTGAAGAACGCCAGCGGCGAACGCTTCGCGACCAGGCGCAGGGCCAGTGAATAGACCACGAACATGTGGATCGACAGGGCCAGCAGCACCACTCCGACGTAGGCGCCCAGCCGCGCCAGCAGGTCCCATCCGAACAGCGCCGCCAGGTTGAACATGAAGCAGAACACGGCGTACGGGGCGAGCCGGATCACCAGCCCGATCAGGGTCATCGAAACTTCGAACAGTCCTTCGATGCCGCGCAGCAGCACGCGCGACGGGGCGCTGTCGGTGAGGACCAGGCCGACGCCGAGCATCAGGGCGAAGAACATCACCCCGAGGATCGCGTTGTTCGCAGCCGCGCCGACGATGTTCGCGGGAACGATGTTCAGCACCATGTCCAGCCCGCGCGGCTGGCTGGCGTTGCCTGCCACGATGGCCTGGGCACGATCGGCACTGGAGGCCAGCAGGTCGGCGGCGACGCTGGCATCGACGCCGGCACCCGGCTGCAGCCAGTTCACCAGCAGCAAGCCGATGATGACCGCGATCCCGGACACGATGATGGTGTAGGCCAGGGTCTTCCAGCCGATCCGGCCGAGCGAGCGGATATCGCCCATTTCCGCCACGCCGACCACCAGGGCCGAGAACAGCAGCGGGATCACCAGCATGAAGATCAGGCGCAGGAACAGCGTGCCGATGGGCTGCGTGACCCAGGTCGTCAGGCCCTGCACCCAGGCCGCCTCGGCGCCACTGGCGTAGTGCGCGACCAATCCCAACACCAGGCCGGCGACGAATCCGATGGCCATCTTCCAGTGCAGCGGCATGCGCTCCCGTGGCGTGACGGGCTTCTCGTTTTCAGGCATCGATGGCTCCCCGGGGTCGACCCGAGCTTACACCAGGCACGCGCCACCACGCTGGCGTGAAGATCGCGTGCACGGTCCGGCAATGCCTGATGGGCTACCTTAAAGGACTCGGTTCCGCCCTTCTGTAGCGGCGCCGCACGGGGGGTTTTGAGTGAGCAACGAAAGCACCACGCCACGCCGGCGCACGCGCGCCGCCTCGACCACGACGCGCCAGGCAGCAGCTGCCCCGCCCGCCGACCCCATGCTGCAACTGCTCGCCGCGATGCAGGGCGTCAATGCCGGCGATTTCTCGGTGCAGGTGCCGCTGCACTGGGACGGCATCGAAGGCAAGCTCGCCACCGCGTTCAACGAGATCGTCGCCTCCAACCGGCGCCTGGCCGCGGAGCTGGCGCGGGTCGGGCAGAAGGTCGGCCGCCAGGGCCAGACCCGGCAACGCGTGGCGCCTGCCGCGCGCCAGGGCGCGTGGGCGGAAATGGAACAGTCGGTCAACCACCTCATCGACGACCTGGTGCGACCGGTGGAAACCATCACCGAGGCGATGGCGGGCGTGGCCAAGGGCGACCTGACCCGGACCGTGCCGCTGGAAGCCGACGGGCGCCCGCTGCAGGGCGAGTTCCTGCGCTCGGCCAACATCGTCAACCGCATGATCGAGCAGATGGGCGAGTTCTCGTCCGAAGTCACGCGCGTGGCGCTCGAGGTCGGCACCGCCGGCCTGCTCGGCGGCCAGGCCAAGGTCAAGGGCGTGTCGGGCGTCTGGAAGGACCTCACCGACTCGGTCAACCAGATGGCCAGCAACCTGACAGCGCAGGTGCGCAACATTTCGGAAGTCACCATCGCGGTGGCCAACGGCGACCTCTCGCGCAAGATCACCGTGGACGTCCGCGGCGAGATCCTGCAGCTGAAGGAGGCCATCAACACGATGGTGGACCAGCTGCGCGGCTTCGCCTCCGAGGTGACCCGCGTGGCCCGCGAGGTCGGCACCGAGGGCAAGCTCGGCGGCCAGGCGATCGTCCCCGGCGTGGCCGGCACCTGGAAGGACCTGACCGACTCGGTCAACTCGCTCGCCTCCAACCTCACCTCGCAGGTGCGCAACATCGCCGAGGTGACCACCGCGGTGGCCAAGGGCGACCTGTCGCGCAAGATCACGGTCGACGTGCGCGGCGAGATCCTGGAACTGAAGAACACCATCAACACGATGGTCGACCAGCTCAACGGCTTCGCCGCGGAAGTGACCCGCGTGGCGCGCGAGGTCGGCACCGAGGGCAAGCTCGGCGGCCAGGCGCAGGTGCCCGACGTCGCCGGCACCTGGAAGGACCTGACCGACCACGTGAATTCGATGGCGTCGAACCTGACCCTGCAGGTGCGCAACATCGCCGACGTGACCACCGCGGTGGCGCGCGGCGACCTGTCGCGCAAGATCACGGTGGACGTGCGCGGCGAGATCCTGCAGCTGAAGGAAACCATCAACACGATGGTCGACCAGCTCAACGGCTTCGTCGGCGAGGTGACGCGCGTGGCGCGCGAGGTCGGCACCGAAGGCAAGCTTGGCGGCCAGGCGCAGGTGCCCGGCGTCGCCGGCACCTGGAAGGACTTGACCGACAACGTCAATTCGCTGGCTTCCAACCTCACCGGCCAGGTGCGCAACATCGCCGAGGTGACCACCGCGGTGGCCCGCGGCGACCTGTCGCGCAAGATCACGGTGGACGCACAGGGCGAGATCCTGCAGCTCAAGGACACCGTCAACACGATGGTGGACCAGCTCAACGGCTTCGCCGCGGAAGTGACGCGCGTGGCGCGAGAAGTCGGCACCGAGGGCAAGCTCGGCGGCCAGGCAGCGGTGCCCGGCGTCGCCGGCACCTGGAAGGACCTGACCGACAACGTCAACTCGATGGCGTCGAATCTGACGGCGCAGGTGCGCAACATCGCCGAGGTGACCACCGCGGTGGCGCGCGGCGACCTGTCGCGCAAGATCGGCGTGGACGTGAAGGGCGAGATCCTCGAGCTCAAGGACACGATCAACACGATGGTCGACCAGCTCAACGGTTTCGCCGCGGAAGTCACGCGCGTGGCGCGCGAGGTCGGCACCGAGGGCAAGCTCGGCGGCCAGGCCGCGGTGCCCGGCGTCGCCGGCACCTGGAAGGACCTGACCGACAACGTCAATTCGATGGCGTCCAACCTGACCACCCAGGTGCGTAACATCGCCGAGGTCGCGACCTCGGTCGCCAAGGGCGACCTGTCGCGCAAGATCGCAGTGGACGCGCAGGGCGAAATCGCCCAGCTCAAGGACACCCTCAACACGATGGTGGACCAGCTCAACGGCTTCGCCGCGGAAGTCACGCGCGTGGCCCGCGACGTGGGCACCGAAGGCAAGCTCGGCGGCCAGGCGCAGGTGCCCGGCGTCGCCGGTACATGGAAGGACCTGACCGACAACGTCAACTCGATGGCGACCAACCTGACCGCGCAGGTGCGCGGCATCGCCAAGGTCGTGACCGCGGTCGCCAACGGCGACCTGCACAAGAAGCTGACGGTGGAAGCCAAGGGCGAGATCGCCGAACTGGCCGACACCATCAACGCGATGACCGGCACGCTGGCGATCTTCGCCGACCAGGTGACCACGGTGGCGCGCGAGGTCGGCGTCGAAGGACGCCTGGGCGGCCAGGCCAACGTGCCCGGCACCGCCGGCATCTGGAAGGACCTGACCGCGAACGTGAACCAGCTCGCGGCCAACCTCACCACCCAGGTACGCGCGATCGCGGAGGTGGCCACGGCGGTGACCCAGGGCGACCTGACGCGCTCGATCACGGTAGACGTGCGCGGCGAGCTGGCCGACCTGAAGGACAACATGAACTCGATGATCGGCACCCTGCGTGCCACCACCGAGTCCAACCGCGAACAGGACTGGCTGAAGACCAACCTGGCCAAGTTCTCCGACATGATGCAGGGCCAGCGCGACCTGCTGACCCTGGGCCGGATGCTGTTGTCGGAACTTGCGCCGCTGATGGACGCGCAGCAGGGGTTGATGTACGTGGTCGACGAGTCGCCGGGCGACGAAGACGGGCGTCGCCTGCGCCAGCTCGCCGGTTACGCCGACGCCGACCGCTCGCCCGCCGCGCGCACCCTCCGTTTCGGCGAGGGCCTGGTCGGCCAGTGCGCCGCGCAGGCGCAGCTGATCCTGATCGACGATGTGCCGCCGGGCACGGTGCAGATCGAGTCGGGCCTGCTGAACGCTGCGCCGCGCAGCGTGATCGTGTTGCCGGTGCTGTTCGAGGACCAGGTCAAGGCGGTGCTGGAACTGGCCTCGCTGTCGGAGTTCACCACCACCCAGCGCACCTTCCTGGAGCAGCTGTCGAACTCGATCGGCATCGTCCTCAACACCATCGAGGCGACGATGCGCACCGAGCACCTGCTGTCGCAGTCGCAGCAACTGGCCGGCGAACTGCAGACCCAGCAGAACGAACTCAAGCAGACCAACGAGGACATCGCGCTCAAGGCCGCGCTGCTGGCGGAGCAGAAGGCCGAAGTGGAGCAGAAGAACCAGCAGATCGAACACGCGCGCCGCGCGCTCGAGGACAAGGCGGCGGAGCTGGCGCTGACCTCGCGCTACAAATCCGAGTTCCTGGCCAACATGTCGCACGAACTGCGCACGCCGCTGAACTCGATCCTGATCCTGGGCCAGCAACTGGCCGAGAACCCCGAGACCAACCTCAGCCCGCGCCAGGTCGAGTTCGCCAAGACCATCCACGCCGCCGGCACCGACCTGCTGCACCTGATCAGCGACATCCTCGACCTGTCCAAGATCGAGTCGGGCACGGTCACGGTGGACAGCGAGGACATTACCTTCTCGCATTTGCGCGAGAACCTGGAACGCGGCTTCCGCCACGAGGCCGAACGTCGCCACCTGGACTTCTCGGTGGACTTCTCGCCGGAACTTGGCAAGGAACTCAACTCCGATCCCAAGCGCCTGCAGCAGATCCTCAAGAACCTGTTGTCCAATGCCTTCAAGTTCACCGAGCAGGGCAGCGTGCGCCTGGCGGCGAGCGTCGCGCACAACGGCTGGTCGCCCGACCATCCGGTCCTGGGCAAGGCGCCCACCGTGGTGGCGTTCGAGGTCAGCGACACCGGCATCGGCATTTCGCCCGAGAAGCAGAAGATCGTGTTCGAGGCCTTCCAGCAGGCCGACGCCGGCACCTCCCGCAAGTACGGCGGCACCGGCCTCGGGCTGGCGATCAGCCGCGAGATTGCCGGCCTGCTCGGCGGCGAGATGAAGCTGCACAGCGCACCCGGGAAAGGCAGCACGTTCACCCTGTACCTGCCGCTGCACTACATGGGCGGCAACCAGGGCGCGGTCCCGGAACGTGCCACGCGGATGCTTCCGCGTCCGGCAGAGACGCTCGCCGAGCCGCTGGTCGAGATCGAGGACGACCGCACCAACATCGCCTCCGGCGAACCCACCCTGCTGGTGGTCGAGGACGACCCGCGTTACGCGGCGGTGCTGCGCGACCATGGCCGCGCCCACGGCTTCAAGGTGCTGGTGGCCCAGCGCGGCGCCGACGCGCTGCGCCTGGTGCGCGAGTACAAGCCCAACGCGATCACCCTGGACATCTTCCTGCCCGACATGCTCGGCTGGACGGTGCTGGCACGGCTCAAGCAGGACTCCGCCACCCGCCACATCCCGGTGCAGGTGGTGACGGTGGAGGAAGAACGCCACCACAGCATCGAGCGCGGCGCGTTCTCCTACCTGGCCAAGCCGGCCGACAATGAAACCATCGCCGCGGCCTTGCAGCGGATCAAGGATTACACCTTGCCGCGGGTGAAGAAGCTTCTGGTCGTCGAGGACGATGCCGCCGAACGCATGGGCATCGAGGAGCTGATCCGCCACGACGACGTCGCCATCGATACCGTCGGCAGCGGCGAGGAAGCTTTGCAGGCACTGCGCTCCGGCGGCTACGACTGCGCGGTGCTCGACCTGCGCCTGCCTGACATGAGCGGGTTCGAGCTGCTCGACCGGATCCAGGAAATCGCCGAGCTGCGGGAGCTTCCGATCGTGGTGTTCACCGGCAAGGAGCTTAGCGCCGCCGAAGACAAGCGCCTGAAGAAGGCGGCCAAGTCGGTGATCATCAAGGGCGTGGAGTCGCCCGAACGCCTGCTCGACGAGACCGCGCTGTTCCTGCACCGGGTCATCGCCGACCTGCCGCCGGCCAAGCGGCGCATGGTCCAGCGCCTGCACGAATCCGACGAGACCCTGCGCGAGAAACGGGTGCTGGTGGTCGACGACGACGTGCGCAACATCTTCGCCCTGTCCAGCGTGCTCGAGCGCCACGGCATGGAAGTGATCACCGCCGGCACCGGCCAGGAAGCGATCGAGAAGGTCGCCGGCGACGTCGACATCGACCTGGTGCTGATGGACATCATGATGCCGGGCATGGATGGCTACGACACCATGCGCGCGATCCGCGAGGATCCCGATTCGCGCGCCCTGCCGATCGTCGCGCTGACCGCCAAGGCGATGAAGGGCGACCGCGAGAAATGCCTGGAGGCCGGCGCGTCCGACTACCTGGCCAAGCCGGTGGTCACCGACCAGCTGCTGGGGGTGCTCAGGCAATGGCTGCACCGGTAAACATCCTGCTGGTCGACGACCAGCCCGGGCGCCTGATGACCTACCGGGCGATCCTGGAGCCGCTGGGCGAGCGCCTGGTCGAGGCCTCGTCCGGCGACGAAGCCTTGCGCCTGCTGATGGAGGACGAGTACGCGGTCATCCTGCTGGACGTGAACATGCCGGGCATGGACGGTTTCGAAACCGCGAGCCTGGTCCACCAGCACCCGCGTTTCGAGAAGACGCCGATCATCTTCGTCACCGCGGTCAACGTCACCGACATGGACCGGTTGCGCGGCTACAAGCTGGGCGCGGTCGACTACGTGATGGTGCCGGTCATCCCGGAAATCCTGCGCAGCAAGGTGGTGGTGCTGGCCGAGCTGTTCCGCAAGCGGCGCGAGCTGCAACAGGCCAATGCCGCGCTGGAGGCCGAGAAGGCGCGCGAGCTGGACCGCTTGAACGCATCGTTGCGCGCCGCCAACGCGGAGCTCGCGGCGCGCAACCAGGAACTGCGCACCGAGATCGGCGAGCGTGGCCGCGCAGAGCAGCGCCTGCGCGAGGCGGACCGGCGCAAGGACGAATTCCTCGCCACGCTGGCGCACGAGCTGCGCAATCCGCTGGCGCCGCTGCTCAACGCCGTCAACATCCGCCGGCTGTCCAGCGCAGGCAACGACGACCCGCTGCAGGAGCTGATGGAACGCCAGCTCGCGCTGCTGGTGCGGTTGATCGACGACCTGCTCGATGTCGCCCGGATCACCCGCGGCAAGCTGGAATTGCGCCGCGAGCCGACCACCCTGCAGCAAGTGCTGGAATCCGCGGTGGAAACCGTGCGCCCGCACCTGCAGGAGGGCGGCCAGGAGCTGCTGCTCCAGATCCCGTCCGAGCCGATCCACATCCATGGCGACGGGCTGCGCCTGTCGCAGGTGTTTTCCAACCTGCTCAACAATGCATCCAAGTATTCGGACCACGGCAGCTCGATCGAACTGGTCGCGCGCGTCGAGGACGGCGACATCGATGTCGCGGTGCGCGACCAGGGCATCGGCCTGGGCCCGGACCAGGCGCGCGCGATCTTCGGGCTGTTCGTGCAGGCCGAAAACGCGATCGAGCGCGCCAGCGGCGGCCTCGGCATCGGCCTGACCCTGGTCAGGCAACTGGTCGAGATGCATGGCGGCACGGTCGCGGTGACGAGCCCGGGCATCGGATGCGGCAGCGAGTTCCGCGTGCACCTGCCGGGGGCGCTGGTCGACTCCGGCACCACCGAAGCACTGGTTCGCGCGCCTGCGCGGGCAACACGGCCGAGCGGGCGCCGCGCCCTCGTCCTGGACGACAACCGCGACGCCGCGGACACCCTGGCGTTGATGCTGGGACTGCTCGGCTTCGAAGTGCACACGCTTTACGATCCGACCGCATTCGAGGAAGCCTTCGGCGCGTTCGAGCCGCATGCGATCTTCCTCGACGTCGGCATGCCCGGCCGCAGCGGTTACGACGTCGCGGCGGCGGTGCGCGCGGCGCCGCAAGGTCGCGACGTGCTCCTGGTCGCGGTCACCGGGTGGGGCCAGCCGGAAGATCGCCAGCGCACCAGCGATGCCGGTTTCGACCGCCACCTGGTCAAGCCGCCGGAGCTGGCCGCGATCCGTGAAATCTGCCTCGAGCTGGGCGAGGACGCGGCATGAGCGATGGCCGCGAGCCCGCCTGGCTCGACCGCCTGGCACATGACCTGCGCGGCCCGCTTGCGCCGCTGCAGACCGCCAGCTACCTGCTGCAGCGTGACGACCTGGATCCCGCCCGACGCACCGAACTGCTGGAACTGGTGGAGCGGCAGACCCATCGCCTGGCCCGGATGCTCGACGAACTCGACGACTGGCGCCGGGTCGGGCACGGCAACCTGCTGGGCGCGCGCGAAACCAGCGACCTGGCGTTGCTGCTCGACTACGCGCTGGTCGCCTGCGGCCTGGGCGGGACCGTCGTGCAGGGTGCCGATGTCGTGGCCGAGGTCGAGGCCGATGCGCAGCGCCTGACCCAGGTGCTGCGGACGTTGCTGGACTACGCGATCGTGCGCGACGGCCAGACACCGGCGCTTGTCCTGGCCAGCGGCGACGGCCGCGCGCGACTGAAGGCAACGCTGCGCGGACCCGCGCCTTCAGCGGAGGAGGCCGCCGCCTTGCTGGCGCGGCCGGAATCCGACCCTTACGACCATGGCCTGGGTTTGCGCCTGCCGCTGGCCCGCGAGATCGTGCGCGCCCATGGTGGCGAACTCAGCGCCAGCGTCGAGGACGACCATCTGGTCCTGCGTTGCGAGTTGCCGCTGTCCGGCCACTGACCGGATACAGCGGCGGCAACGGCGAGCCGTCGGTCTTCGTTGCAGCCGCCCAGCGCGGGCCGCGCGCGAATGCCTCGCGCAGCAACGCGCGCGCCGCGGATCCGTCGCCGGCGCCCCAGCGCGCTTGCTGCAAGGCGTCCACCGCGGCGCGCTGGCGTTCATCCACCAGCGCTTCGCGCACCGCGTCCAGGTCCGGCGCCGGTGGTGACATCGACGCGCACAGCGCCTCGGCGACATCGCCAAGATCGCCGGTATCGAGCGCCTGGCGCAGGCGCGCCGGCTTCCTGCCCGGTTCCGCATCCGCCTGCACCTGCGGACGGCGGTGCAGGCCCCACATGAACGTGATCAGCCAGAGCAGGGCGAAGGCGACGGTGGTGAACGCCCAGGGACGCACCCTCCCCTGCACGCCGGGCACGCGCATCCAGCCTGCATCGGCGGGCGCAGTCGCGGCATCGCGCGGCGGCGTCGCACTGGACGACGACCGGGCGACCGCGGCTGCGGCGACCTGCAACTGCAGCGCGGGCGCGCTGGCAGTGCGCGCGACGCCTGCATCGGCATCCCACCATTGCAGCGTCGGCGCGCTGATACGGAGCGCACCGGAATGCACGGGCACGATCGCGAAGCGGCGACGCACCGTCGTCTGCGGTCGCCCATCCGTGAATGCCTCGTCATGGTCGGGCGGATCGGGAAACACCTGGGCGCCGGCGATTGGCGGCAACTGCAGTTCCGGAAGTTGCGCCGCGGTGGCGCCGTCGGCCGTCGCCTCGAGCACCAGGGTGGTCGCCGCGCCTGCCTGCGCCTGGCCCGGCGCGGCCTTCCAGCGCAACGACAGCGAATGCAGTGGCAACCACGGCTGCGGTGCGTTGGCCGGCACCGGGCGCACGCCCAGCACGCGCGGGGCGCCGTTGGCGTGCAAGGCGCGTTGCCCGTCGCCGAACAGTCCGTCGAAGAATCCGCCCGCGCTGCGCCCGCGGAAATACGCCCCCGGGAGCGCCAATGTCCCGCTGCGCTCCGGCACCAGCAGGAACCGGCGTTCGACCACGGTGTAGCGCTTGCCGTCGATCTCGCGCGCGTAGCGCAGGTCTTCGCCGACGCGCTGCATGGTCGCGCCCTCCGGTTCGGGTTGCTCGAGGCTGCCGTTGACCAATGGCACCGCGAAGTACAGCCGCACCACGTAGCCCACCGACTGCTGCACGTACGGCGCCTGGGTGTCGGCTTCGGATTCGATGAAGACATCGTCGCCGGCACGTGCCGGGGTGGACGCTGGCGCGGTGACCAGCAGGGTCAGCGCTTCGGTGCGCGTGCCGGCTACCAGCAGCCGCGGAATCTCGAGGGTTCCCTGCTGGCGTGGCTGCAACTGCACCCCGAACAGGGTCCTTGCGCTGGTCTTGCCGTTGTCGACCTCGAAACTGCGCCGGCTGGTCTGGCCGCCGAGGCGGAACTCGCCCAGCAGCGGCGAATAGTCCGGACCCTCCGCCGCGGTACCTTCGACTTCGATGTTGAGGGTCGCCGTTTCGCCCAGGGCAATCCGGTCGCGATCCAGCCATGCACGCACCTGTTGCGCCTGCGCATGCGGCGCGACCAGTGGCAGCAGTGCCAGCAACACCACGGCGGCGAACGCGACGCGGCGCATCACTCGCCCTCCTGCTGGCGGCGGTACTGCTCGAGCCGGAAGCGTTCGCGCAGCAGGCCGCCCGGATCGTCCGGCACTCGCCGCAGCCAGGCCTGGTTGGCGAGGCGCTTTTCACGCTGTGCCGCGGTCTCCGGCGCGCGCGCGCGGCTGTCCTGCGCGCTCGCGTCGCCGTCCTGCTGTCGTGGCTGCCCATCCGCAGGCTGTTGTTGCGGGGTGCCGCCGCGGGTCGAAGCGTCCTTCGACTTGCCCGCGTCGCCTGCGCCGCCCTTGCCGCCGTCGTCGCGCTTGTCGTCCTCGCCCTTGTCGCCCTTGCCACCGCCTTGCGGCGGCTTGCGCTTCATCGCCGCCAGCACCGCCTTGCGGTTGGCCGCGGCGTCTTCCATGCCGGGTTGCTGGCGCAGCGCTTCATCGTAGGCGGCAACCGCCTGCTCGTACTTACCCTCACGGGCGAGCGCGTTGCCCAGGTTGTATTTCGCATCGGCACCGGGAAGGTCCTGCCATGCCGCGCTCGCGGCCGCGTAGTCCCTGGCGTTGTATGCATCGGCGCCTTCGCGCAGTCGCTGGTGCGCCTGCTGGTCGGCGCGGCGCCACCAGTCGCCGTCCGCGGCGCTTCCGCCCGCGGCGAACGCTGGCTGCGCGGGCAGGACCAGGCACAACGCCAGCAACGCGAACACCCCATTGCGGCGGAACCCGAGGGGCACCAGCAACAGCAGCGGCAACAGCAGCCAGTAACCCTGGTCGCGCCAGATGGATGCGGCCTTGTCGTTGCTTGCCACTGCATGGGTCGGCTCGATATCGAGGATGCCGAGCGCGGCGAGGTCGCTGCCGTCCGCCGCCACGGTTGCATAGCGGCCCTTGCCGGCAGCCGCGAGCGCGCGCAGGGAGCCGGCATCCAGCCGGGCGTACTGCATGCTGCCGGTGGCATCGCGCCACGGCGCACCCGTCGTGCTGCCGAGTCCAAGCGCGGACACCCGGAAACCATCCGCCGCGGCGCTCGCCGCCGCCGCGTTGGCCCCGGCGTCGGCATGGTCGCTGAGCAGCAGGATGTCGCCACTGTCGAATCCCGCGCGGCGCAGCAGGCGCACGCTGCGTTCGATCGCCGGCGCCGCGCTGCTGGGGGCCACGGTGTCGCCGGGCATGATCGAAGGATGCAGGGCGTCCAGGAACAGCGCGACATTGGCGGCATCGTCGGTCAGCGGCGCAACCACGTAGGCGTCCTGCGCGTACACCAGCAGCCCTGCCTGGCCGTCGCCGCGTTCGCGCAGCAGCGTGTCCAGTCGCGCACGCGCCTGCGCCAGGCGGGTGGGCGGGAGATCACCTGCCTGGATCGCGCCGGACAGGTCGAGGGCGAGCACCAGCGGCGCACGTGCCTGCCACAGCGGTCGCGGCTCGCGCTGCCAGCTGGGCCCGGCCAAGGCGAGGATCGCCAGCATTGCTGCAAGCAGCACCATCCAGGCGGCGCCGCGTTCGCGGCGGCCGGGCTGCGCATCGATCAGGTGCGGCAGCAGGTGCGGGTCGACCGCGCCGCGCCATGCACTGCCCTGTCGCCGGCGACGGCGCGCCATCCAGGCCAGCAACGGCAGCACGGCCAGCGCCCACAGCCAGTGCGGACGCAGCAGGTGCAATTGCTGCCAGCCTTCGAGCATGCCTGCCTGGATCATGCCTGCCTCGATCATGTGCGTGATCCTCGCCCGGCACCGCGCGCAGGCAGCGCGAAGGCCAGCAGCGCGAACAGCAGCGCCGCCGCCAGGGGCCACGGATAGCGCTCGATCCGCGGTCGCACCGGTCGCGCGGCACGCTCCACCGGTTCGAGTCGTTCGATCTCCGCATAGATGCCGGCCAGCTCGCTGGTGTCGCGAGCGCGGAATGCCTTGCCTCCGGTGAGCTCGGCGATGTGGCGCAGGGTGGCTTCATCGGTGTCGTCGCCACCACCCGGCATCGGCACCGGCATGCCGAAGACCGAGAAGCCGCCGCCACTGCCGCCGAAGGCGATCGCGTGGATGCGCACTTCGTTGTCGCGCGCCAGCTCGGCGGCCTTCAGCGGATCGAGGCTGCCGGCGGTGTTCATGCCGTCGGTGAGCAGCACCAGCACGCGCTGGCCCGATTCCTGCTGCGACAGGCGTTTGACCGCGAGTCCGATCGCATCGCCGATCGCGGTTTCGCGTCCCGCCAACCCGACCACGCTGGCGTCCAGCTGGTGGCGCACCGATTCCAGGTCCAGGGTCATCGGCGCCAGCGCATAGGCGCGCTGGCCGAAGACCACGAGGCCGACGCGATCGCCTTCGCGCCGGGCGAGGAAGTCGGCGATCACCGACTTGGCGGCGGCAAGGCGATCGACGACGCGTCCACCCAGGACCATGTCCTGGTCGCCCATGCTTCCGGACAGATCCACGGCGAGCATCAGGTCGCGGCTGGCCTGTGGCGGCACCACGGGCGGGCCCAATTGTTGCGGCCGGGCCGCGGCAACGCACAGCAGCAACCACGCCAGCAGCGCGAGCAGCGGCATGCCTGCAGTGCGCGCAACGCCACCAGCGGCGATGGCATCCAGGCGCGAACCGAAGGGGACGCGCAGCGCAGCGCCCGCATTGCGCGCCCGTGGCAACACCGCGCGCGCCAGCAAGGGCAGTGGCAGCAGCAACAGCAGCCATGGCCAAGCGAACGACAGGTTCATGCCGCGCCCATCCATTCGAGGAAGCGCCGGCGCGCGCGCGGCAGCAACTCGGCGGCGGCCTCGTCGTCGACGTCGGCGCGGAAGCCGCCTTCCAGCAGCAACCGGTCGCGTTCGTCGTCGAAAAGAGGTTGCGTCGCCGCGCGCGGGTCACGGTGGATGGCCGCGCGGCGCAGCAATTCGGACATGGCCGCGATCCGGGCGGAGGCCGATGGCGCCGCGGCGATCGCGTCGTCGAAACTGCGCTGCAATGCGCGCCGTCGCTGGCGCCGTCGCCACGCGAACCAGGCTGCGATGCCCGAGGCAAGCAGGATTGCAGCGGCCAGCAGCCACCAGCCGGGTGCGGGCGGCCATAACGGCGGTGGCGGCGGCACGTGGATGTCGCGCAGCACCAGCGCCGGATCCGCAGGCAGGCGAGCGAACAGGGCGGCGTTCACGCGTCCTCCGCGGTGGACACCACGCGTACCTGTACGCCGCGCGCAGGCAACTGCTCGAGCGCGGCCTGCAGCGGCGCGCCGAACTGCTGGTGCCAGCGCTGGCGCTGGCCGGCCGACGCAAGATCCAGTTCGATGCGGTGGCCGCCGCTCTGGAACGGCACGGCCGCGCGCGGGGGATCGCGCTCCAGCGGGTCGCTGAACAGCAGCAAGGACACTTCGCTGTGCATCGACAATGAAGTCCAGCGCTGCGCGGGGACCGCGGCGATGCTGGACGGGTCTGCCAATACGCGCAGGCGCGAGCCCGGCTTCATCAGCCGGCGCGCGTGCTCCAGGGCGACATCGAGCCCCGCGTCCGCGGGCGGCGGCGCGGAATACCAGCGCACCAGCGCATCGAGCACGCGCAGCGCGCCGCGTGCGCCTCCGGCCGGCGGGACGGGGGCTTCCTGGTGGCTGCCGCGCAAGGCAGCGATACGGTCGCCGTCGCGCACCGCCTGCCAAGCGGCAAGCGCGCCGATGCGCGCGGCCTGCACCGACTTGAAGCGCACCCGGGTGCCGAAGTAGAGCGATGGCGCGGTATCGGCCACGACCAGGGTCAGGCGTTCGCGTTCGGCCTGGAACAGCTTCGTGTGGGTCTTGCCGCTGCGCGCGGTCAGCCGCCAGTCGATGTGGCGGGCGTCGTCCCCGCCGGCATATTCGCGCGATTCCGCGTACTCCATGCCGCGACCGCGCAACGGCGACGGCGACTGGCCGGCACTGCCGTGGCGCCCGCGCGGCGCGACACGCCGGCCCTGCGCGGCCGCGCGCAACGCAACCAGCTCCTCCAGGGTCGGCACGACACCGGCGGTATCCATCAGTTCGCCATCAGGGCAGCGGCACCCGCGCCAGCAGTTCGCCCACCAGGCGTTCGCCGTCCCAACCTTCGGCCGTCGCCTCATAGCTGGGCAGGACACGATGGCGCAGCACGTCGGGCGCAATCGCGCGAACGTCGTCCGGCGTCACGAAGTCGCGTCCGGCCAGCCATGCGCGGGCACGCGCGCAACGTTCCAGCGCGATCGAGCCGCGCGGGCTGGCGCCCCAGGCGATGCGCCGGCCGAGGTCGGCGTCGTAGCGCGCGGCATCGCGCGATGCCAGCACCAGTTCGACCAGGTAGCGCTCGACCTGCGGCGCCACGTGCAGCTCCAGCACCGCGGCGCGCGCGGCGAACACGTCGGTGAGCGGCATCCGCGCCGGCACCTTGTTCGGCGCCAGCGCCTGGCGCGCGCGCTCACGGGCCAGGCGCAGGATCTCCGATTCCATTGCGGCTTCCGGATAGCCCACGCGCACGTGCATCAGGAAGCGGTCGAGCTGCGCCTCGGGCAGCGGGAAGGTGCCCTCCTGCTCGATCGGATTCTGGGTGGCCATCACCAGGAACAGCTCCGGCAATGGATAGGTCTGGCGGCCGACGGTGACCTGGCGCTCGCCCATCGCCTCGAGCAGCGCCGATTGCACCTTCGCCGGCGCGCGGTTGATCTCGTCGGCCAGCAACACCTGGTGGAAGATCGGGCCGGGCTGGAATTCGAAGTGGCCATCCTGCGGACGCCACACGTCGGTGCCGGTCAGGTCGGCCGGCAGCAGGTCAGGGGTGAACTGCACGCGGGCGAAGCCGGCATCCAGGCGCGAAGCCAGCGCGCGTACCGCGGTGGTCTTGGCCAGGCCGGGCGCGCCCTCGACCAGCAGGTGGCCGTCGGCCAACAGCGCCGTCAGCAGGCGTTCGACCAACTGGTCCTGGCCCACGATCTCGTCGCACAGCCCCGCGCGCAGTTCGCGGAAGGCAGCGTGCAACCGGCCGTGATCGTCGTTGTTGGAGTCCATGGCGCCATGCGGTCTGCGGCGCACGTTGCGCCAGGGTCGATTTTGACCCCGCGAGGGCGCTTTGGTTCACCGGACACGAAGAAGGGGCCGCGTGGCCCCTTCTTCGTGTCGTCTCCCAGCGCCCTAACGAGGTGCCGCAAGTACTTCCTACTCAACCTGTCAAGGGCAAACTTGGCTGACTTGTGCCGCACAGGATAGACCACCTAACGGAGGATACTGCCCGGAACAAGTAAGAGAAACAGTACCTGGCCCACTAGTGCCTATAGATTGCCCGACCGACATTAACCCGGTCCATCCTGGTGATTGCACTAGGCAAAGCGTGCCGTACTGACCACCCGACGCCTGGGTACATTCGACGAGTGCGGGCGCCTTGATTGGAGTCAACCCTACCGTGGATCCCGTGCCGCTTGCAGAAGATGAAATCGTCTGCTCTGGGGAGCAGAGCACGTCATCTACTTTAGCGGTACAAGATAGTCCTCCACCTATGGGGTATTGCCCGTTGCAGTGAAGAGTTACCGTACCCGGCCCGTTCGTCCCAATCGACTGTCCCACTGTTAGAAGGCCGGTCCATCCCGGTGACTGCACATAACAGAACGTACCGTATTGCCCTCCCGCCGCTTGGGTGCAAGTAACGACAGCAGTGGTCGACACCGACGCGTGCCCCGTCACACTTTCGGTCGACGAGATAGTTTGAACAGCGGCGCTCACACTGCCTGCGCTAAAGAACGCTAGTCCAAGCAGGACTAGAACGAAGTGTCGGGGGACGACTGACCGCTGCATGATTCTCTCCATGTCAAAGCCGGCTACGTTCATTTGCTGCCTTGCAATGTCGTCGCAGTTGCCCACATCGAGAGCAAAGGCATCAAATCGAGCGAAAGCATCAAACTGAACGGGCATTTGGCACGGATGTGATCTGACGCCTTAGCTTGGCAACGTGTGCACAAAGCAACAACAGAGATCGAAATCTGTGCGCATACTCATGCTGACAGAGGGTGCGTTAAGGCATCGTGCACATTACTAAAGCGCTTGGGCCGACACCTTTTATTCGACGTGCGTGAGTGGCGTCAGGAACGGCGTCTCCTCGCGAAAAAAGAAGCGGGCCCGTTCGGGCC
>JALYWW010000036.1 GCA_030852515.1 Pseudomonadota bacterium | reverse complement strand
GCCGAAGGTACGGCCTATGTCGCCCGCCGATGCCGCCGCCAAGCGCGATGCGGGCGCGGTCACGGTGGTCGACGTGCGCCCGGGCGACGAACGCGCGGCGGCGCAGCTGCCCGGCGCCTTCGAGCACCTCGACAACGGCACCGTGACGCTCGAAGCGTTGCCCAAGGACACGCCGCTGGCGTTCCTCTGCCATCGCGGCGGTCGCAGCGCGCAGGCCGCGGAGCACTTCCGCCAGCTCGGCTTCAGCGAGGTCTACAACATCACCGGCGGCATCGATGCCTGGGCGGACCTGGATCCGTCGATCCCGAAGTACTGAAAAAATGGGGTCAGACCCCCTTTCTTACCAACCGCCGCCGGCGTCGAGCCATGCCTGCTCGTCGGCGGTATTGGCGCGGCCAAGCGCCGCATTGCGGTGCGGGAAGCGCCCGAACTTGCGGATCGCCTCGCGGTGGCTGATGGCATACGACATGAAGGCCTTGTCGTCCGCGGCCTCGAACAGCGCTACCGAACGATCCTGGTCGGCCAGGTCTTCGGAGTGCTCGAACGGCAGGTAGAAGAAGGCGCGCAGCGAGACGTCGAACGCCTGGTCGTGCCCGGCCTGGATCGCGCGGTGGGCGTAGTGCCGGGCCAGGCCGTCGGTGGCCCAGGAATGGGCACTGCCGCGGAAGATGTTGCGCGGCACCTGGTCCAGCAGCAGCAACAGCGCCAGCGCGCCTTCGGGATCCTCGATCCACGCCTCCAGCTCGCGCCGTGAGGCCGCCATGTGCGCCTCGCCCAGTACCTCGCGGCACAACGCGTCGAACGCCGCTCCGCCGCGGAACCATTTTTCCATCCCTGCGTCGCGCCAGAACGCGACCACTTCGGCTGCGGTAATCGTCATGGGCTCAGGGTACCCTGACCCCTGCTTCTTTCTCCACCGACTCCGATGCCCCTCGCCGCCCTCGACGCCGCCCTGCTCCGCCCGACCCCGTGGCAAGGCATCGCGCGTTTGCCGCATGCGCTGGTGGAGTTCCTCTACTTCGGCGTCAAGGAAGCGCGCGCCTGCCTGTTCGCCGGGCTGTTCTTCGCCGCGATCTTCCTGGTACCGCGCGAAGGCTTGCTTGGTTTGCCGCGCTACGACGTGCTGCTGGTGATCGCCCTGGCGATCCAGGCATTCATGGTGTGGTCGAAGCTGGAGACCGTCGACGAGCTCAAGGCGATCAGCCTGTTCCACGTGGTTGGCTTCGCGCTCGAGGTATACAAGACCTCGCCGCAGATCGGGTCGTGGTCGTATCCGGACTTCGCGTACACCAAAGTGTTGGGCGTGCCGCTGTTTTCCGGCTTCATGTATGCAGCGGTGGGCAGCTACGTGATTCAGGCCTGGCGCCTGCTCGACGTGCGCATCCGCCACCACCCGCCGTACTGGCTGGCGACGCTGGTCGCGGTTGCCATCTACGCCAACTTCTTCACCCACCACCACATCGGCGACTACCGCTGGTACATCGCCGCCTGCGCGCTGGGCGTGTACGCGCGCACGACGGTGGTGTTCCGGCCGCTGGACCGCGAGCGGCGGATGCCGATGCTGCTGGCGTTCGTGCTGGTCGGGTTCTTCATCTGGCTGGCCGAGAACTTCAGCACCTTCTTCGGCATCTGGCAGTACCCCGACCAGATCGGCGCCTGGTCCACCGTGCACCTGGGCAAGTGGAGTTCGTGGTCGCTGCTGGTGGTGATGACCTTCACCATCGTCGCCCACCTCAAGCACATCAAGGCCAGCATCCACGTCCCGGACTGAAGAACAGGGATCCATGACCTTGGGCACGTTTGCCGGGGCGGGGCGCAGGCTAGCTTGGCGGGACCGAAGGGGAGACCGTCATGACCAAGCCATTGGCCGCCGCGCTTGCGGCGATCCTGCTGTCCGGTTGCGCCACCACGGCGGCCACGCGCGACGGCCCCGGGGATGACTCCGGCGACGCGAACGCGAAAGCCTCCAGCTTCATCGACGACCCTTATCCCAGTACCTACCAGGCCGCGGCGTCGCAGCCGGTGCTGATCAGCGGCGCCACCGTGCTCACCGGCACCGGCGAGCGCATCGACAACGCCGACGTGCTGCTGCGCGACGGCCGCATCGTTGCCGTCGGCCAGGGCCTCGACGGCGCCGGCGCGATCCGCGTCGACGGCAGCGGCAAGTGGGTGACGCCGGGCATCATCGACGTGCACTCGCACCTCGGCGTGTATCCCAGCCCCGGCATGCGCGCGCATTCGGACGGCAACGAAGCGACCGCGCCGGTCACCGCCAACGTCTGGGCCGAACACTCGGTGTGGCCGCAGGACCCCGGTTTCGACGCCGCCCGCGCCGGCGGCATCACCTCGCTGCAGATCCTGCCTGGTTCGGCCAACCTGGTCGGCGGCCGTGGCGTGACCCTCAAGAACGTGCCCGCCACCAGCTATCAGGCGATGAAGTTCCCGGATGCGCCGTGGGGCATGAAGATGGCCTGCGGCGAGAACCCCAAGCGCGTCTACGGCCAGAAGGGCGGCCCCTCGACGCGCATGGGCAATGTCGCCGGCTACCGTGCTGCGTTCATCGATGCGGCCGAGTACATCCGCAAGAAGGAAAAGGAATCGAAGAACGGCTCCGACGACGCCGACTCCGACAAGGACACGGGCGGCAAGCGCGACCTCAAGCTCGACACGCTGGCCGCGGCGATCCAGGGCGACATCCTCGTCCACATCCACTGCTATCGCGCCGACGAGATGACCACGATGCTCGACCTGGCCGACGAGTTCGGCTTCAAGGTCGCAGCGTTCCACCACGGGGTCGAGGCCTACAAGATCGCCGACCGCCTGGCCGAGGAAGGCGTGTGCGGCGCGCTCTGGGCCGACTGGTGGGGCTTCAAGATGGAAGCCTTCGACGGCATCCAGGAGAACATCGCGCTGGTCGATCGCCCGGCGGGCAGCTGCGCGATCGTGCATTCGGATTCCGAGGAAGGCATCCAGCGACTCAACCAGGAGGCAGCCAAGGTGATGGCGCACGCGCGCAAGGCCGGCATGGACATCACGCCGGAACATGCGATCCAGTGGCTGACGCAGAATCCGGCCAAGGCGATGGGCATCCTCGACCAGACCGGCACGCTGGAGACCGGCAAGATGGCCGACGTGGTGCTTTGGAACCGCAATCCCTTCAGTTCCTACGCGCAGGCCGAACAGGTCTATGTCGACGGCGTGCGCGTCTACGACCGCAACGATCCGTCGCTCCAGCATGTGTCCGATTTCATGCTGGGACAGGCGGGGCTTGGACAGTCTGCAACGGGAGGTGTGCGATGAACCGCAGCAAGCTGATCGCCGCCGCCGTCGCCGGCCTGCTCGCCGTCACGGGCAACGCCGCCGCACAGGACCTGCTGGTGCGCAACGCCACCGTGCACACCGCGTCCGACGCCGGCACGCTCACAAGCACCGACGTGCTGGTGCGCAACGGCCGCATCGCCGCGATCGGCGCCGGTCTTTCCGCGCCGGCGGGCGTGGCGGTCATCGAAGCCGAAGGCCGGCCGCTGACGCCGACCATGTTCGGCGGCATCACCGGCATCGGCATCGAGGAAGTCTCCGGCGAGGAACCCACGGTCGACGCCACGCTCACCCTCGGCGCGGGCGCGCAGCCGGTGATGACCGTGCGCCCCGAGTTCGACGTCACCCTGGCCTTCAATCCGGCGTCATCGCTGATTCCGGTCGCGCGGATCGAAGGCATCGGCTTCACCCTGCTGCATGCGGGCACCGGCAGTGGGGGTTCGATCATCGGCGGCCAGGGCGGCACCGTGCGCCTGGACGGCAGCATCGATCCGGTCGGGCCGAAGGTACTGTTCGTGTCGCTGGGCGCAGGCGCCGCCGGCCTGTCCGGCGATTCGCGCGCGGCGCAGTGGATGCTGCTCGACCAGCTGATCGACGAGGCCCGCGGCCGCATCGCCGCGGATTCGCGGCATTCGCTGCTGACCCCGGCCGGGCGCGCCGCCTTGGCCAAGTACCTCGACCGCAAGGGCCTGGTGATGGTCGAGGTGCAGCGCGCCGCCGACATCGTCCAGCTGTTGCGCTGGAGCGAACGCCGCAACGTGCGCATCGCCATCGCCGGCGGCGCCGAAGCCTGGCAGGTCGCATCTGCTTTGGCCGCAGCGAAGGTGCCGGTGTTCGTCGACCCGCTGGCCAACCTGCCGGGCAACTTCGACACCCTCGGCGCAACCATGGAAAACGCCGCGCGCCTGCGCAAGGCGGGCGTCGCGGTCGGCTTCAGCCAGGCGGGCGACGCTTCTCACAACGCGCGCAAGGTGCGCCAGCTCGCCGGCAATGCGGTCGCCAACGGCATGGCGTGGGATGCCGCGCTCGCCGGCCTGACTTCGGTGCCCGCGCAGACCCTGGGCGTGGCCGACCAGCTCGGCAGCATCGCCGTCGGCCGCCGCGCCGACCTGGTGCTGTGGAGCGGCGATCCGCTGGAGCTGACCAGCCTGCCCGACCAGGTGTGGCTGGACGGCCGCGCCCAGCCGATGCGCTCGCGCCAGACCGAGCTGCGCGACCGTTACATGAAATGAAGAACTCTGACCCCCTTTTTAAAAGCGCAGGTGGCGGACGGATTTGCCGTGGCGGCGGATCAGCCGCAGCGCTTCGATGCCGACCTGGATGTGGGACTCGACGTACGACGCGCTGACCTTGGCGTCGGAGGCTTCGGTCTTGACGCCCTCGGGCACCATCGGCTGGTCGCTGACCAGCAGCAGCGCGCCGCAGGGAATGCGGTTGGCGAAACCGGCGGCGAAGATCGTCGCGGTCTCCATGTCCACCGCCATGCAGCGCATCACCCGCAGGCGTTCCTTGAAGTCTTCGTCGTGTTCCCAGACCCGGCGGTTGGTGGTGTAGACCGTACCGGTCCAGTAATCCAGGCCGAGGTCGCGAATCATGGTCGAGACCGCACGCTGCATCGCGAAGGCCGGCAGCGCCGGGACCTGCGGCGGCAGGTAATCGTCGCTGGTGCCCTCGCCGCGGATCGCGGCGATCGGCAGGATCAGGTCGCCGAGCTGGTTCTTGCGCTTGAGCCCGCCGCACTTGCCCAGGAACAGCACCGCCTTGGGCGCGATCGCCGACAGCAGGTCCATCATGGTCGCGGCATTCGGACTGCCCATGCCGAAGTTGATCATGGTGATGCCGTCGGCCGTCGCGCTCGGCATCGGTCGGTCCGCACCGACCACCTCGGTGCCCATCAGCCGGGCGAAGTGGCCCAGGTAACCGCCGAAATTGGTCAGCAGGATGTGTTCGCCGAAGCCATCCAGGGGCACCCCGGTGTAGCGCGGCAACCAGTTGTCGACGATCTGTTCCTTGTCCTTCACGTCAGCTCCTTGTTGCAGGGCAACAGTTTCCGCTACCCGGGTGCAGTACGCCAGCGTTTGGAGTAGTTTGCCCCGCAGGGACCCAGGGAACACAAGCACCATGCGTATCGGACTCGTCGTCGACTCGGCCTGCGACCTGCCGGGCGACTACCTGAGGCAACACGACGTCACCCTGCTGCCGGTCACCGTGCACATCGGCGAAGACTCGCTCACCGACATGCGCGACGAGCAGGCGACCCTGCAGTTCCTGCATTCGCACATCGCCGAGCGCGGCGCCGACGCCGAGACCTCGCCGTTCACCGTGCAGCAGATCCAGGAACTGTTCCTGGGCCGGCTGGTGATCGACTACGACTACGTGTTCTGCCTGACTACCACTAAAACGCGCAGCGCGATCTTCGAGAACGCGACCCAGGCCAGCTTCGCGATCCTCGGCGAATACCGCCCGATCCGTGCCGCCGCGGGGCACGACACGCCCTTTGCCTTGCGCGTGATCGACTCGCAGAACGTGTTCGCAGGCCAGGGCGTGACCGCGGTCGAAGCGGTGCGCCTGATCGAAGGCGGCGAAGGCGCGGCCAAGATCCGCGCGCGCCTGGAATACCTGGCCCTGCACACCCACGCCTACATGGTCGCCACCGACCTGCACTACCTGCGCGCGCGCACCCGCAAGCGCGGCGACCGCAGCGTCAGCCTGCTCAGCGCCACCCTCGGCAGCGCCTTGGACATCAAGCCGATCCTGCACTGCCACCGCGGCGAAACCGGGCCGGTGGGCAAGGTCAAGGGCACCGAGGCGGCGTGCGAGCGCCTGTTCGCCTTCGCCGGCAAGCGCGTCCGCGCCGGGCTGATGACCCCGACCCTGTGCCTGGGCTACGGCGGCGAACTCGGCGAAATGCGCGCGCTGCCCGGCTACGACGCGCTGCGCGCGACCTGCGCGGAATACAACATCGAAGTGTTCGAATCGGTGATGGGCCTGACCGGCATGGTCAACGTCGGCAAGGGCACCCTGGTGATCGGGTTCGCGGCCGAGCCGCATACATTCGAATGACGACTGCAATGGGGAGTACGGCATGGAACTGAACTGGCTGGCGGTGGTGGTGGCGGCGGTGTCCGCGTTCGTGCTCGGCGGGATCTGGTACGGCCCGCTGTTCCTGAAGGCCTGGTCGCGCGAGGCCGGCATCGCCATGGATGCGAACAAGCGGCATCCCGCACAGGTGTTCGGCGTCGCCTTCGTCGCGGCCCTGGTATCAGCGGCGGCGTTCGCCTGGTGGCTGGGCCCGCGGCCCGACCTCCACGGCGCCATCCACCAGGGCGTCGTGGCGGGCCTCGGCATCGCCGCGATGAGCTTCGGCATCAACTATTCCTTCGCCGGGCGCAGCCTCAGGCTGTGGCTGATCGACGCCGGTTATCACACGCTGCAGTTCGTGCTTTACGGCATCATCCTCGGGGCCTGGCACTGACCCGAGGAGTTGCAATGGCGATCCGCTACCACATCACCCTGCCCGACCCGGATGCCGCGCGCGGCGATGACCCCGCGTTCGCTTTCCGCGCCCATGGTTCGGCGGGACTGGCCGAGGAACTGCAGGAGGCACTGCGCACCGACGTGCTGTTCCAGCGCTGGCGCGGCGCGCAGGACGATCCCGACGACGTGGATCCGGCGCTCGGCGTCAAGGATCCGGACGCCACCGTCCAGGGCTCGCAGCACGACCTGCACATCGACCTGATCGCGGTCACCACGATCCCGGGCGGCGTGCTTCGGCATCGGCTGCGGCTGCTGGCCGGCAATGCCTGGGAACTGCGCGACGTCTCCGCGGCATGAGTGCGGATGAATCGCGGCTTCCGCCGCTCCCGCAATGAAGGTTCTGTTGTCCTGGAGCGGTGGCAAGGATGCCGCGTGGGCCCTGCATGTGCTGCGCCAGCGCGCCGAGTTCGAAGTCGTCGGCCTGCTGACCACGGTGACGCGCGAGCATGGCCGGGCCTCGATGCAGGGCATCCGTCGAGAGGTATTGCAGGCGCAGGCACAAGCCGCCGGATTGCCGCTGCTGCAGGCGGATATCCCCGCCGACTGCAGCAACGCCGATTACGAAGCGGCGATGACCGCCGTCCTGGCCGAGGCCTCGGCACGCTGGCCCGACCTGCGCGCAGTCGCGTTCGGCGACCTCTTCCTCGAGGACATCCGCGCCTGGCGCGTGGGCAAGCTCGCCGCCATCGGCTGGGAGGCGGTCACGCCGCTGTTCGGCAGCGATACCGCGGCGCTGGCGCGCGAGATGCTCGAAGGCGGCCTGCGCGCATCGCTGTGCTGCGTCGATACCGCGCAACTCGACGCCAGGTTCGCCGGCCGTGCCTTCGACGAATCGCTGCTGGCCGACCTGCCTGCCGGCGTCGACCCCTGTGGCGAGAACGGCGAGTTCCACACCTGCGTCGCTGCCGGCCCGATGTTCGCCCATCCGCTGCAACTGCAGCGCGGCGACACCGTTCTCCGCGACGACCGCTTCGCCTATACCGACTACGTGTTGACGTAGGAGCGCGCCTTGCGCGCGAAGCGCGGTTCAACCCTTTCTTGATGGGGCGCAGCGGATGTGTGTGTCCCTGCGCGAGACACGGCGCAAGTACGTCCATGTAGCCTCGTCGTCGACATCCCTGTCTCCGACGGTCTCGCGCAGGGACACACACATCCTCACGCCTCCGCAAGCGAGGCGCCCCGCTTCTAGACGAGCCGAAGCATCGACCCACCCGCTTGGCGCAGCGTCGTGGAAAGGTCTTGCCCAAGGCGTGACTGTCGGAGACATGGATGTCGACGACAAGCCCCCATGGATGGGTTCACGGCGTGTCCCGACTTGGGCAAGGGCTTTCCGCGGCGCCCCTCACGCAAGCGGGACTGAGTCGCGGCTGCCGCCGCTCCTACGGGGTCATGGCCTTGGCGTGCCAGGCGATGTGATCGCCGATGAAGGTGGAGATGAAGTAGTAGCTGTGGTCGTAGCCGGGCTGCATGCGCAACGTCAGCGGATGCCCGGCATCGTCGCAGGCATCGCGCAGCAGTTCCGGGCGCAGCTGGGTGGCGAGGAACTCGTCCGCATCGCCCTGGTCGACCAGCAGCGGCAGCTTCCCGCGCCCCGCGTCGCGGCCGTCGCGGATCAGTTCGGTGGCATCCCATAGCCGCCACGCGGCGCGGTCCTCGCCGAGATAGGCGCTGAAGGCCACCTCGCCCCACGGCACCTGCATCGGCGCCACCACAGGCGAGAACGCCGAGACGCTGCGGTAGCGCCCCGGGTTGCGCAACGCAGTCACCAATGCGCCGTGGCCGCCCATCGAGTGTCCGGAAATCGCGCGCACGTCGCTTGCCGCCGGGTCCGACTCGACCCACGCCGGCAATTCCTGGGCGACGTAGTCGGCCATGCGGTAGTGCCGCGCCCAGGGTTCGCGCCGGGCGTTGAGGTAGAAGCCCGCCCCCTGGCCGAGGTGGTAACGCTCGTCGTTCGGCACGCCTTCGCCGCGCGGACTGGTATCGGGCGCGACCAGGATGATGCCGTGCTCGGCCGCATGGCGCTGCGCGCCGGACTTGGTGATGAAGTTCTGCTCGTTGCAGGTCAGCCCGGACAACCAGTACAGCACCGGGCACGGGCCCTCGGCGGCCTGCGGCGGGTAGTACACGCCCACCGTCATGTCGCAGTCGAGCACATCGGAGCGGTGCCGGTAGACGTCCTGCCAGCCGCCGAAGCAGGCGTGGCGTTCGATGCGCTCGGTCATGTCGGTCGTCTGCTCAGTAATGGATCACGGCGCGAATCGACTTGCCTTCGTGCATCAGCTCGAAGGCCTCGTTGATCCGATCCAGCGGCAAGGTGTGGGTCACGAACGGCGCGAGCTGGATGTCGCCGCGCATCGCGTCCTCGACCATGCCCGGCAACTGCGTGCGTCCCTTCACCCCGCCGAACGCCGTGCCCATCCACTTGCGCCCGGTCACCAGCTGGAACGGACGCGTCGAAATTTCCTGACCGGCACCGGCCACGCCGATGATCACGCTCTGACCCCAGCCGCGGTGCGCGCACTCCAGCGCCGCGCGCATCACGTTGACGTTGCCGATGCATTCGAACGAATGGTCCACGCCCCAGCCGGTCATCGCGACGATCACCTGCTGGATCGGTTCGGCGTGATCCTTGGGATTGACGCAGTCGGTGGCGCCCATTTCCGTGGCCAGCGCGAACTTGTCCGGGTTGGTATCGATCGCGATGATGCGGCCGGCCTTCGCCTGGCGCGCACCCTGGATCACCGCCAGGCCGATCGCGCCCAGCCCGAACACCGCCACCGTATCGCCTGCCTGCACCTTCGCGGTGTTGTGGACCGCGCCGATGCCGGTGGTGACGCCGCAGCCGAGCAGGCACACCTGTTCGGGATTGGCGTCGGGGTTCACCTTCGCAAGCGAGACTTCGGCCACCACGGTGTACTCGCTGAAAGTCGAGCAGCCCATGTAGTGGTAGACCGGATCGCCGTTGTAGCTGAAGCGCGTGGTGCCGTCGGGCATCACGCCCTTGCCCTGGGTCGCGCGTACCGACACGCACAGGTTGGTCTTGCCGCTCTTGCAGAACAGGCACTCGCCGCACTCGGCGGTGTACAGCGGGATCACGTGGTCGCCCGGCTTGACGCTGGTCACGCCTTCGCCGACCTCGACCACGATGCCCGCGCCCTCGTGCCCGAGCACCGCCGGGAACACGCCTTCCGGATCGTCGCCGGACAGGGTGAACGCATCGGTGTGGCACAGCGCGGTGTGGGTGATCTTCACCAGCACCTCGCCCTTGCGCGGCGGCTCGACGTCGAGTTCGACGATCTTCAGCGGTTCTCCGGCGGCGAAGGCGACGGCGGCACGGGACTTCATTGTTGCGTTGCTCCTGTCACGACATGGGTTCGGGTTCGCGCAGCTCGCCGATCCGCGGCGGCAGCGGGATGAATTCCTGGTTGTCGAGGTCGGGCAGTTTCATGCGCCCGGCCGTCCAGTCCTCGCGCGCCTGGTCGATGCGTTCCTTCGACGAGGACACGAAGTTCCAGTCGATGTAGCGCGGGCCCACCGGCTCGCCGCCCAGGGCCATGACCACGGCATCGCCGAGCGCGCTGATGGTCGCCGCCTTGCCGGGCGTGAGCACGGCCATGCTGCCGGTGTCCACGCGCTGGCCGTCGATTTCGATTGCGCCGCGGACCACATAGACCGCGCGCTGCGGGTACTCGGCCGGCAGCGACACGCGCGCGCCGGCGCGCAGTTGCCAGTGCACGTAGAACTGCGGCGAATCGACCACCACCGGCGATTCCACGCCCGCCAGGCGACCGGCGATCAGGCGACCGGACATGCCATCCTCGGCGAAGGAAGGCAGCGCTTCGGCGGGGTAATGCCAGAAGCCCGGATCGGCTTCCTCGCGTCCGTCCGGCAACGCCACCCAGGCCTGGATGCCGTCGATCGGTCCGCCTTCGCGACGCAGGCGTTCGAAGCGCTCCGAATGGGTGATGCCGCGGCCGGCAGTCATCCAGTTCACTTCACCCGGCTGGATCGGTTGCTCCGAACCCAGGCTGTCGCGATGCATGATCTCGCCGTCGAACAGGTAGGTGATCGTCGACAGGCCGATGTGCGGATGCGGGCGCACGTCCGCTTCGCGCGGCAAGCCCGGCGCCAGTTCCTTCGGGCCCATGCGGTCGAAGAAGATGTAGGGACCGACCATGCGGCGCTTCGCAAAGGGCAGCACGCGTCCGACTTCGAAACTGCCCAGGTCGCGGGTGCGTTGCTGGATGATGTGTTCGATCATGCGACGTCTCCTCAACCCGTATTCTGGATGCCTGCGGCGATACCATTGACCGTGGAATACAGCGCGTCAAGCAGGCCGTCGTCCTGGCGCCCGCCCGCGCGCCAGCGGCGCAGCAGGTCGACCTGCAACAGGCTGATCGGATCCACGTAGGGATTGCGCAGGCGGATCGACAGGCGCAGGCGCGGATCGCCGGCGAGCAGCGCGTCTTCGCCGCGCAAGGCCAGCACCAGCTCGCGGGTGCGCTCGAACTCTGCCGCGATGCCCGGGAACATCGCTTCGTGCAGGTCACCGGACAAGCGCGAATAGCATTCGAAGATCGCCAGGTCCGACTTCGCCAAGGTCATTTCGAGATCGTCGAGCAGGGTGGCGAAGAACGGCCAGTCGCGCGCCATCCCCGCCATCGTATCCATGCCGTAGGTGGCGATGCCCTGCTGCAACGCGCTGCCGACGCCGTACCACGCGGTCAGTCCGGAGCGGTTCTGCGCCCATGAGAACACCCAGGGGATCGCGCGCAATCCGCGTATGCCTGCGTCGCGCCGGCGCGAGGGCCGTGAACCGATGTGCAGGCGCTCGATCACGTCGATCGGAGTCGCGGCGCGGAAGTAGTCGTCGAAGCGCAGGCCGTCGTTGCGTCCCTCGTCGTACACCAGGGCGCGGTAGTGCGCGCGCCCGGCCCGGGCGAGGCTCGCCGCGATTTCGCGCCACCGGTCTTCTTCGGGATCCAGCGGCCGCGGTCGCAGGGTGGCCTGCAGCACCGCCGCGGCCGCCTGTTCCAGGTTGCGGATCGCCAGCGCGCGGATGCCGTACTTGCGATGGATCACTTCGCCCTGCTCGGTCGCGCGCAGGGTGCCGTCGACCGAGCCCGGCGGCGCGGCCAGCACCGCGCGCCCGGTCTTGCCGCCACCGCGGCTGACCGAACCGCCGCGGCCATGGAAGAACACGATGCGCACGCCGGATTGGCGCGCCAGCGCCGTCAGCGCGATCTGGGTGCGTTGCAGTGCCCAGCGCGACGCCAGCAGGCCGCCGTCCTTCGCGCTGTCGGAGTAGCCGAGCATCACCACCTGGCGATCGCCACGGGCGCGCAGGTGCTCGCGATAAGTCGCGTCGTTGAACAGCGCGCGCATCACTCCAGGCGCGGCCTCGAGGTCGTCGACCGTTTCGAACAGCGGCGCCACGTCCAGCGGAACGCTGCCGTCGGCCTCGATGCAGCCGCCCAGGCGCGCCAGTTCCAGTACCGCCAACGCATCGGCTGCGTTGCGCGCCATGCTGATGATGTACAGGCCGATCGCGCCGGCCCCGTGGCTGCGGCGCAGCGCCTGGATCCCGGCGAACACCGCCAGGGTCGCGTCCCTGGCGTCGCCGCCGGCCAGCGCTTCCTCGTGCACCGCCGAGTCCTGGCGCAGGTCGAGCGCGGCCAGGTGGAGGCCGAAGCTGCGCGCGCGCCGCAACAGGCGTTGCACGGCGAAGCGTCCGGCGTGTTCACCACCGTGCGACCGGAGGCTGGCGTCGATGCTTTCGATGTCGCCGATGAAATCGTCGATGCCGGCATAGCCGCGCGGATCCCCGGCGTTGGTCGCGCCCAGGCGCGCGTCGATCAGTTCCAGCAGCAACCGGTACGGCATGTCGGCCCAGCGCGGGTTGAACCCGGCCACGACATCCGGCCAGTCGCGGGCGTAGGCGTCGGCGCGCTGCAGGACCGCCTCGCCGACACCGACACGTCCGACGGTCTGGGTCAGCACGCCCGCCAGCGCGCGCACGTCGCGCCGGTACTGCGCCAGCGCCAGTCCGCGTTGCGCCTGCAGCGCCTCGCGCATGGTGCCTGCCCCGACATTCGGGTTGCCGTCCATGTCGCCGCCGACCCAGGTGCCGAAATGCACGACCTCCGGCACCTCGACGCGCTCGCCGTACACGGCTTCGATGGCGTCCGCGAACGCTTCATGGAACACCGGCAGCGCGCGGAACATGACCTTGGCCAGGTAGAAGCCGACATGGTCGACCTCGTCGGCGACGGTCGGCTTGCGCGGCGGCGCCTCCGCGGTCTGCCACGCCGAAGTCAACGCCAGCAGGATCCGCGCCTCGTCGGCGCGACGCTCGTCGGGCGTGCGCCCGCGATCGATGTCGGCAACCAGCCGCTCGACGATCGTGTGCTCCTTGTCCAATAGCGCGCGACGCACGACCTCGGTCGGGTGCGCGGTGAACACCGGTTCGATCGACAGTCGCGGCAGCAACGCGCGCACTTCGTCCAGGGTGACGCCAGCCTCACGCAGTTGGCCGAGCACGGCCGCCAGTCCCTGCGGCTGCGGCGCATCGCCGTTGCGCTGGTGGTCGCGCCGGCGGCGTATGCGATGCACCCGCTCGGCCAGGTTGATGGCGCCGAAATAGGCGGCGAATGCGCGCACCAGCGCGTCGACGTCGGCGGCCGGAACTTCGGCCAGGCGCGCTGCCAAAGAGGCCACCGGGGCGCCGTCTTCGCGGCGGGCGATGGCGGCCTTGCGTACTGCTTCGACCAGTTCCAGGAACGCCGGCGATTGCTGTTCGGCAAGCATGCCGCCCACCATCGCCCCGAGCCTGCGCACGTCGTCGCGCAACAACCCGTCGGTGGCGGCGAACTCGACGTCGCGCAATGCCATCAGTAGGCGAACTCCCGGAACACCGGATCGACGCTGCCGCCCCATTCGCCATGGAACAGTTCCAGCTTGCGCTCGGCCGGGGTCTGGTTGGCCTCGGTGTATTCGATCAGCGGGGCCAGGAAAATGCGCTCGTCGACGCCATTGCGGTTGTTGCGCGCGCGCCGCTGCAGCCCGGCGGCGGAAATCTCCAGCGCGCGCTGCGCCAGTTCGCGCACCGTTGCGCCACGGAACGGAAGTTTCAGTGCGTGCTTGGGCACCCCGTCGCGCAACGCATGGCGCTCGGCCATCGTGAAGTCCTTCACCAGGTCCCAGGCCGCATCCAGCGCCGCGTCGTCATACAGCAGCCCGACCCAGAACGCCGGCAGCGCGCACAACCGGTTCCAGGGACCGCCGTCGGCGCCGCGCATCTCCAGGTACTTCTTCAGCCGCACTTCGGGGAAGGCGGTGGTCATGTGGTCGGACCAGTCGCGCATGGTCGGGCGCGCGCCCGGCAGTGCATCGAGCTTGCCGTCCATGAACCCGCGGAACGACTGGCCGCTCAGGTCGATGTACTTCCCGTTGCGGTAGGAGAAATACATCGGCACGTCGAGCAGGTAGTCGACGTAGCGCTCGTAGCCGAAGCCATCCTCGAACACGAAGTCGAGCATGCCGGTGCGGCCGGGATCGGTGTCGGTCCAGATGTGCGAGCGGTAGCTGAGGTAACCGTTGGGCTTGCCTTCGGTGAACGGCGAGTCGGCGAACAGCGCGGTCGCCACCGGCTGCAAGGCCAGGGACACGCGGAACTTCTTCACCATGTCGGCTTCGCTGCCGACGTCGAGGTTGACCTGCACCGTGCAGGTGCGGGTCATCATGTCCAGGCCGAGCGAACCGACCTTCGGCATGTAATCGCGCATGATCCGGTAGCGGCCCTTGGGCATCCATGGCATGTCGGCGCGCTGCCACTTGGGCTGGAAACCCATGCCGAGGAAGCCCAGCCCCAGTTCGTCGGCGACGCCGCGCACTTCGTGCAGGTGGCATTCGACTTCGCAGCACGTCTGGTGGATGGTTTCGAGCTGCGCGCCGGAGAGTTCGAGCTGGCCCGCAGGTTCCAGCGTGACCGAGGCGCCGTCCTTGAGCAGGGCGATGGTGCGTTCCGGGTCAGATCCGACGCTCTCGCGCACCGGTTCCCAGCCGAAACGGACCAGCCCCTCGAGCAAGGCCTCGATGCCGCGCTCGCCGTCGAAGGTCGGCGGGCGCAAGTCGTCCAGGCGGAAGCCGAACTTTTCGTGCTCGGTGCCGATGCGCCAGTCGGCGCGCGCGCGCGCGCCGCTCGCCAGGTATTCGACCAGCTCGCGGCGGTCGCTGATCGGGGATTCGGCAACGCTGCTGGGACTCGACATGACCGCTCCTACAACTCAAGCCAGCCGTTGACCACGGCCCGCGCCTCGTCCACGCCGAGCTTGGATTCGCCCGAGAACACCTGCACGCCGACGGTGTCGCCGAACGCCGACGCCAGTTCCTTGCGCACCGCCTGCAACGCATTGCCCTGGGCGCCGCGGCCGAGCTTGTCGGCCTTGGTCAGCAGGGCGTGCGCCGGCAGCCCGCGGCGCACCGCGTAACCGAGCATCTGCCGGTCGTATTCCTTCAGCGGATGGCGGATGTCCATCACCACCACCAGTCCGCGCAGGGCCTGGCGTGTGGTGAACCATCGATCGAGGAATTGCTGCCAGTGCGCCTGCAGGTCCTTGGGCACCTTGGCGTAGCCGTAGCCCGGCAGGTCGACCAGGTAGTGGTCTTCGTGCGGCGGGATCGCGAAATAGACCAGCTGCTGGGTCCGGCCGGGCGTCTTGGAGACCCGCGCCAGGGCGTTCTGCCGGCACAGCGCATTGAGCGCGGTCGACTTGCCGGCGTTGGAACGGCCGGCGAACGCCACCTCCCGGCCACCATCGGGCGGGAGCTGGCGGGGGGTGTGGGCGGCGAGCAGGTAAGTCGCGCGTTCGAGCGGATTGGGGGCGGCTGCCATGCGCATAGCTTCTCATGTCGACGAAGGGCCGGTTTGACCGGGTCCGCCGCCGGGCCGATAATTCCGGGACTTACTTGGAGCCTTGCATGCGCCACGTCCGCGCCTACGGTATCGCCGCCATCGCCAGCATTGCAGTGGCTGCTGCCGCCTACGCCCAGACCGCCGAACCGACGGTCACGCCGCTGCCCGAGGCCGAACCGGTCCAGGCCGCGCCGCTGGACGCCGCCGCGGCCGTCGCCAACGAGGCCCCGGCCCACTGGGGCGACGCCAAGGCCGGCGCCACCAAGGCCGGCGTCTGCGCCGCCTGCCATGGCGTCGATGGCAACCCCAGCGACCCGATGTATCCGCGCATCGCCGGCATGCCCGAGCGCTACGTCGCCGAGCAGCTGGCGCTGTACAAGAGCGGCGAGCGCAACACCGGCATGGCCGCGCTGATGGTGCCGATGGCCTCGATGCTGTCGGCCCAGGACATGCGCGACGTCGGCGCCTACTTCGCCCAGCAGAAGCCGGGCGCGGGGATCGCGGACGACACCCGGATCGCCGAGGGCCCGAACAAGGACCTGAAGTTCTTCCAGGTCGGCGAACGCCTGTTCCAGGGCGGCGATGCCGAACGCCAGATCCCGGCCTGCATGGCCTGCCACGGCCCCACCGGCGGCGGCAACCCGGGTCCGGCCTATCCCAACATCGGCGGCCAGCAGTCGGCCTACGTGGTCCAGCGCCTGCAGGAATACCGCACCGGCGACACCGACATCGTCGACAGCGCCAACTTCCGGATCATGGCCACCGTCGCCAAGTCGCTCACCGACGAGGAGATCCAGTCTCTGGGCAGCTACCTGCAGGGCCTGCACGACCGCGCGGACGACGCGCCGGCAATCGCCGGGACGCCGTGATCCGGGTCCGGGCGGTCTTGCCGGCACTGCTGTGCCTGGCGCTTGGATTCGTCCCGATCGCTGGCGTCGCCGCGGAGCCGCAAGCCGAAGCCCCCGTTGAAGGCCGCGACTACGTCGTGGTCGAGGGCGTCCAGCCTTGGGGCGCGGCCGACGGCAGGATCGAGGTCCTGGAAGTCTTCGCCTACACCTGCGGCCATTGCGAGGAGTTCCAGCCGGTGCTGTCGGCCTGGGCGCGCAAGCTGCCCGACGACGTGCGTTTCGAGTACCTGCCGGCCGCCTACGACCTGGGCAATGCCTTCGCCCGCGGGTTCTTCGCCGCCCGTGCCGAAAATGCAGTCGAACGCGTACATGCACCGCTGTACCGCGCGGTCCATCACGACGGCCTGCTGGCCAACAATGCCACCATCGACGAAGTCGCCTGGTTCCTGGGCGAGCACGGACTGGACAAGGCCGCCGCCAAGGCAACCATGGCCAGCCCGGCGGTCGATGCACTGATGCAACGCGCGCGCGACTTCCAGCTCGGGATCCGCCTGCGCGGCACCCCGACCCTGGTCGTCGATGGCCGCTACGTGGTGACGCCGCGCACCCACCAGGACGCGCTGCGCATCACCGGGCAGCTCGTCGATCGCCTGCGCTCGGGCGCCTTGCCCAGGGCCACCCGAACCCCCATGGAGTGAACACCATGAAGCACCCCACCCGTTCCCGGTCCTTCCTGATCTTCTCCACGCTGTTGCTTTCGGGCCTGCTGGCCGCATGCAACCAGGCACCGGCGACCGGCGAAGGCGCCAGCGCCGATGCGACTGCCGATGCCGCCAGCCCCAGCGCTGATGCGATGGCCGCCGCTGCGTCGGCCGCTGCCGCCGAGGGCGCCGAAACCCCGGCCGAGGTAGCCGCGGCCGAGCCCGCGCCGATCCCCGACCCGGCGGCCAATGCCGCTGTCGCCGAGGAAGCAGCCTCCAGCCTGACTCCCGGCGTCGACTACGACCTGATCAAGGGCGGCCAGCCCTACGAGCCGCTCAACGGCAAGATCGAAGTGGTCGAGGTCTTCGGCTACATCTGCCCGGCCTGCGCGCGTTTCGAGCCGACCTTCACTGCCTGGAAGGCGCGCGCTCCGGCCGACGTGCGCGTGACCTACGTCGCCGCGCCCTTCGGCGAGCAATGGATGCCGTACGCGCGCGCCTTCTACGTGGCCGATGCCATGGGCATCGTCGACCAGTCGCACACCGCGCTGTTCCACGCCATCCACCTGGAAGGCAGCCTGCCGCGCGAGGGCCAGAAGCCCGACGAGGCCAAGGTCGCGGAGTTCTACGCCAGGTATGGCGCCGATCCCAAGCGCTTCCTGTCCGACATGCGCAGCTTCTCGACCGAGGCCAGGATCAAGCGCGGCCAGCAGTTCATGATCCGCACCGGCGTCGGCGGCACCCCGACCCTGGTGATCAACGGCAAGTACCGCGCGCGTGGTCGCAGCTACCAGGAAATGATGGACATCACCGACAAGCTCATCGCGATGGAACGCGCCGAAATGCAGGAAGGGGCGACCGCGCCCTGACGGCGGAGCGCATGGCAACCCGCCGGCTCAAGTTGCTCAGCGCCAACATCCAGGCCGGCTCCAGCACGCGCGGCTACAGCGACTATGTCTCGCGCAGCTGGTCGCATGTGCTGCCGGCGGGCAACAAGCGCGGCGCGCTGGACAAGATCGCGCGCCTGGCCGGCGAACACGACATCGTCGGCCTGCAGGAAAGCGACCCCGGCAGCCTGCGCTCCGGGTTCACCAACCAGACCCACTACCTGGCCCAGCGCGGCGGCTTCGATTACTGGAGCCACCAGCCCAACCGCAGCGTCGGCGGATTCGCCTCCAGCGCGAACGGCCTGCTGAGCAAGCTCGAACCGGTCGACATCAGCGACCATCCGCTGCCCGGGCGGATCGCCGGCCGCGGCATCCTGATGGCGCGCTTCGGCGACGGCGACGACGGCCTGATCGTGGCGATCGCCCACCTGTCGCTGGGCGCGGCCTCGCGCCGCAGCCAGGTCGCCTTCATCGCCGAGCTGCTGCACGGCCATCGCAACGCGGTGCTGATGGGGGATTTCAACTGCGTGGCCGATCGGCCCGAGATGGCCCTGCTGTACCAGCGCACCGACCTGCAGCCGCCCGCCTCCTGCGTGCCGACCTTTCCCAGCTGGCGTCCGAACAAGGCGATCGACCACATCCTGGTCAGCGGCACGCTGCAGTTGCAGGGCATGCGCGCGCTGGCGGCGGCGGCCTCCGACCACCTGGCGCTGTCGATCGAACTCGACGTGCCGGAACAGGCGTTGCGCGCGGCCTGACTTCCTGAAGCAGCGTTCACCCGGGCGCCGCTATCATTCCCACGATGAATACGCGCCGATTCCCCCACCGGCTTTTCGTCGTGCTGCTGGCCTTGCTGCCGGCGTTTGCCGTCCCGGCCCAGGACACCAACGCCATCGCCGGCTGGCTCGAGTATGAGGCGCTGCGGCGCGACATCGATCGCCTGCCGATCGCCGCGGGCGAAGACTTCATCGAGCGCCATCGCGGCCAGGCCGTGGCCGAAGCCTTCCGTGCGATCTGGCTGCCGGCGATGTCGCGGCGCGAGGAATGGCGCGCGTTCAACGCGTCCTGGTCGCCGGCGATCAAGTCCACCTCGCTGCGTTGCATGTCGCTCAATGCACGGGCGAAGGCCGGCGGCGCCGACGCGCAATGGGTCGCCGATGCGCAGGCGATGTGGCGCAGCACCGGCGAATCGCTGCCCGGCGCCTGCGACGAGCCGTTCGAGCTGCTCGCGGAAAAAGGGGGTCTGACCCCTGTTCTCCGCTGGGAGCGGTTCGACAAGGCGGTGGCGGAGTGGAATGTGGGCGTCATGCGCACGGCGGCGGAGGGGTTGCCCGATGCCGAACGCAAGCTTGCCGATCGCTATGCGGATTTCATGACCCGGCCTGGCGACGATGCGTTGTCGTGGCCGAAGACCGGCCGTAGCCGGCTGGTGGCATCGCATGGCCTCGCCAAGCTGGGCCGCTCCAATCCCGACGCGGCCGAGGCCCGGCTGCCCAGGTTCGCGCAGGCGCTGGACTTCACCGAAGCCGACCGCGGGCGCGTGCTGTACCAGGTCGCGCTGTGGACGGTGGCGTCGTACGACCCGGGTTCGCAGCGGCGCCTGGCCGCGGTGCCGGCGTCTTCCTACGACGAGCGCCTGCACGAATGGCAGGTGCGCGAAGCGCTGTCGCGTTCGGACTGGCCGGTGGCGCTGGCGGCGATCCGGGCGATGGGCGACGAACAGCGCAGCGACTCGCGCTGGACCTATTTTGAAGGTCGCCTGCTTGCGCTGACCGGCGACGAGGCCGGTGCGCGCGCCGCCTGGCAGCGCGCGGCGTTGATCCCGGAGTTCCATGGCTTCCTTGCCGCCGATCGCCTGGGCGAGCCGTACGCGCTATGCCCCTGGCTGCTGCAGACCGATCCGGCGACGAAAGCGGCGGTCGCCGCCGATCCGGCGATGGTGCGCGCGATGCAGCTGTTCCGGATGGACCGCAAGGACTGGGCGCTGCTCGAATGGAACGACGCGCTCGACGGCTTCGATGATGCCCAGCGCCGGATCGCGGTGGACGTGGCGCAGGACAACGGCTGGTTCGACCGCGCGGTGTTCGCGCTCGGGCGCACGCCGGACGAGCGCCGGCTGTACGCGCTGCGCTTCCCGCTGCACCACGACGCCACCATCCGTCGCGAAGCCGCGCGCCAGGATCTCGACCCGGCCTGGGTCGCGGCCGAGATCCGCGCCGAAAGCGTGTTCGACCCCAAGGCACGCTCGGCGGCCAATGCACGCGGACTGATGCAGGTGGTGCCGGCCACCGGCGCCGCCGAAGCGCGCCGTCTCGGCCTCCCCTGGCGCGGCGCGGACTCGCTGTACGACCCCGACACCAACATCGCGCTCGGCACCGCGTACCTGCGCAAGGTGCTCGACCGGTACGGCGGCAAGCCCTACTTCGCCATCGCCGGCTACAACGCCGGACCGACCCCGCTGCAGCGCTGGCAGTCCGAGCGTCCCGGCATGGACGCCGACTTCTGGATCGAGACCATCAGCTACAAGGAGACCCGCGAGTACGTGGCGCGGGTCCTGGCCTTCAGCACGATCTACGACTGGCGGCTCGACGGGACGGCGGTGCCGCTGACGGCGCGGATGGAAGGGCGGCACACCGGGGCGAGGAAATCTTTCGTCTGCCCGCTGGTACAACCGTAGGAGCGGCGGAAGCCGCGAAGGTACCATCGCGACATGGATGCCATGAACGTCTATCTCGTCGGCGGCGCCGTCCGCGACCGGCTGCTCGGCCTGTCCGAAGGCGACCGCGACTACGTGGTCGTCGGGCAGACGCCCGAGGCGATGGTCGCGCGCGGCTTCCGCGCGGTCGGGCGCGACTTCCCGGTGTTCCTGCATCCGCGAACGAACGAGGAGTACGCGCTGGCGCGTACCGAGCGCAAGTCAGGGCGCGGTCATCGCGGTTTCGTGGTCGACGCCGATCCGTCGGTGACGCTGGAGGAGGACCTGGGCCGCCGCGACTTCACCATCAACGCGATCGCCCAGGCGCAGGACGGCAGCCTGGTCGATCCGTTTTCCGGCACCCGCGACCTGGAACTGCGGGTGTTGCGCCACGTCGGTCCGGCCTTCAGCGAGGATCCGCTGCGGGTGCTGCGCGCGGCGCGCTTCATGGCCCGCTTTGCGCCGCTGGGCTTCCGCGTCGCCGACGACACCATGGCGTTGATGCGCGCAATGGTCGAGTCGGGCGAACTCGCCGAGCTGGTACCCGAACGCGTCTGGCAGGAGTTGTCGCGCGCCCTGGCCCAGCTTCGGCCTTCGGCCTTCGTGCGCACGCTGCGCGACTGCGGCGCGCTTGCGGTGGTGCTGCCCGAGGTCGACGCCCTGTACGGCGTGCCGCAGCGCGCGGAGTTCCATCCGGAAGTCGATACCGGCGTGCACGTGGAGCTGGTCTGCGACATGGCGGCGCTGCTCGCGCCAGGCGATGCGGTGGTCGGTTTTGCCGCGCTGGTCCACGACCTGGGCAAGGCGCGCACGCCCGCGCATGTGTTGCCGAAGCACATCGGCCACGAGCACGCGGGCCTGGCGCCGCTGGCCGCGTTGTGCGAGCGCATGAAGGTGCCGCAGGCGCATCGCAGGCTGGCGGAATTGGCCTGCCGCGAGCATCTCAACGTGCATCGCCTGTCCGAGCTGCGCAACGACACCGTCCACGACCTGCTCGCGCGTTGCGACGCCTTCCGCCAGCCCGATCGCATCCGCCAGCTCGCGCTCGTGTGCGAAGCCGACAAGCGCGGCCGCACCGGGCATGAGGGCGACGCCTATCCGCAAGGCCCGGAGCTGGTGCGCCTGCTCCAGGCCGCGCAATCGGTGCGCGGCGCCGACGTGGCCCGCGAAGGCCTCGAAGGCCCGAAGTTCGCCGAAGCATTGCGGCGCGCGCGGGTATCCGCGATAGGGAAAGCGCGGGAGCCGGGAGCCGGGAGCCGGGAGCCGGGAGCCGGGAGCCGGTAGCCGGAAGAGCCGGGAGC
>JALYWW010000104.1 GCA_030852515.1 Pseudomonadota bacterium | reverse complement strand
GGCCAGCAGGATCGCGTCGTAACGACCGCTGCGCGCGGCCCTGGCCAGCATCGCGGTGATCTGCGCGGCTGCCGTCGCGCCCTGCACCAGCACCGGCAGCACCTCGACCTCGACCAGGGCGAAGCGTCGCGCCAGCACGCTGAGCACGTCGCGCACCGCGGCGCCCGACGGCGAAGTGATCACCGCCAGCCGGCGCACGTAGGCGGGCAGCGGACGCTTGCGCGCCAGATCGAACAGGCCTTCGGTCTCGAGTCGCGCCTTGAGTTCCTCGTAGGCGCGGCGCAGCGCGCCTTCGCCGGCTTCTTCCATGTGGTCGAGCACCAGCTGGTAGTCGCCGCGCGCCTCGTACAGGGTTAGCCGCCCGCGCGCCAGCACCCGCAAGCCGTCGCGCGGGGCGAACTTCAGCCAGGTGCTCTTGGGCTTGAACATCGCGCAGCGCACCTGTGCGCGCGCGTCCTTCAGGTTGAAGTACAGGTGCCCGGACGCCGGTCGCGACACACCGCCCAGCTCGCCTTCCACCCACACCAGCGGGAACGCCCCTTCCAGCAGGTCGCGGGCGAGGGTGTTCAGCTGGCTCGGGCTCAGGATTTCGCCAGTGGCCTGGTCGTTCATGCCGCCAGCATAGCCTTACAATTGGCCGATGAATTCCCCATTCGGACCCGCCATTCGCCGCAGCACCCGCCAGGTCCGGGTCGGCAACGTCCTGGTTGGTGGCGATGCGCCGGTGGTGGTCCAGTCGATGACCAACACCGACACCGCCGACGTCGCTTCCACCGTGAAGCAGGTCGGCGAGCTGTGGCGCGCCGGTTCGGAGATGGTCCGGGTCACCGTGAATACCCCCGAGGCCGCGGCCGCGGTGCCCAGGATCGTCGAGCGCCTGCGCATGATGGGCGTGGAAGTGCCGGTAATCGGTGACTTCCACTACAACGGCCACCAGCTGCTGGCGAAGGAGCCGGCCTGCGCCGAGGCGCTGGCCAAGTACCGCATCAATCCGGGCAACGTCGGTTTCGGCAGGAAGCGCGACACCCAGTTCGCGCAATTGATCGAGTTCGCGATCCAGTACGGCAAGCCGGTGCGCATTGGCGCCAACTGGGGCTCGCTCGACCAGTCGCTGGCGACCCGGCTGATGGACGAGAACGCGCAGCGCGCCGAACCCTGGGACGCCGGCCGCGTGCTGCGCGAGGCACTGATCCTGTCGGCGCTGGAATCGGCGCAACGCGCCGTCGAGATCGGCCTGCCGGCCGAACGCATCATCCTCTCGGCCAAGGTCAGCGGCGTGCAGGAATTGATCGCGGTCTACCGCGACCTGGCCGCGCGCAGCGATTTCGCCCTGCACTTGGGCCTCACCGAAGCCGGCATCGGCAGCAAGGGCATCGTCGCCTCCAGCGCGGCGCTGGCGGTGCTGCTGCAGGAAGGCATCGGCGACACCATCCGCATCTCGCTCACGCCCGAACCCGGCGGCGCCCGCACCCAGGAAGTCGTGGTCGCGCAGGAACTGCTGCAGACCATGGGCCTGCGCGCGTTCACGCCGATGGTCACCGCCTGCCCGGGCTGCGGCCGCACCACCTCGGAGTTCTTCCAGGAACTGGCCCAGGTGGTGCAGGAACACGTGCGCGCGAAGATGCCCGAATGGCGCATCAGCCATCCTGGCGCGGAGAACCTGACCCTGGCGGTGATGGGCTGCGTGGTCAACGGACCCGGCGAATCGCGCCATGCCAACATCGGAATCTCGCTGCCGGGTACCGGCGAGGCGCCGTCGGCGCCGGTGTTCGTCGACGGCGAGAAGACCGTGACCCTGCGCGGCGACAACATCGCCGCCGAGTTCGTCGAGCTGATCGACGCCTACGTCGAGCGCAACTACGGCGCCTCGACGCCAGCCTAGGGCAGGTACTGCTTCGGCAGCTTCAGGGTGTCGTTCTCTGCCTGCCACATCAGCGACACGATCCACCAGCGCTTGCCGTCGTGCATCAGCTGGATGGTGTTGATCCCGCGCATCGGCGGTTCGTCGCCGGCGACGGTGCCCTCGTAGGTGCTGAACACATGCGCGATGTTGCCGAACTGCTCGACGCGGCGCGCCAGCTCCTTCTCGGTGAAGCCGCGCTCCACCAGGAACGGGCCGGACGTGGCGATGTAGTCGTTGGGTTGCAGGAAGCGCATGCCGGCGCTGCCGTCGGGGCGCACGCCCACCGGCATCAACCGGCCGGTCGGCACGAACAGCGAGCGCATCCGGTTCCAGTCGCGCGCCTGGCCGACCGGCCCGGAGATTACGTCGTACAACGCGGCGATGATCGAATCGATGCTGGCCACGTCGGCCTCCGCCGCCGCCGGCACGTTGAAGTTGACCGGCTGGGCGGGTGGCGGCGTCGGCGCGGACTGCGCGAACGCGGGGCTGGCGGCAAGAGCGGCGAGCAACAGCAGGGTGGTGCGCATGGCAGGGCTCCTCGGCAAGGTCGCGGCAATCAATAGCACCTGGGCGCCCCCGGCACCCGTGCCGGAATGCACGGGCCTGCTATTCGCCGGGCTTGGCCGCTTCCACTGGCGCGGTCGTGGCCGAACGCCGCGACAGCTGCGCTTCGCGATGGGCAATATAGCCGTTCGCGCCGAAGATGATCAGCGCGCCGGCGATGGTCCAGGCGCTGATGACCTCGTCGAACAGCAGCCAGGCCAACCCGGTCACCAGCGGCAGCTGCATGAAGCTGATCGGGGTCAGCGCCGAGACTTCGCCCAGTTTCAGGGCCCGTGTCCAGAACAGCTGCCCGCCGGTGCCGAGCACGCCGATCGCCGCCAGCCACAGCCAGGCGGTCCCCTGCGGCCATTGCCAGTCGAACAGCGCCGGCACCAGCGACAGCGGCACCCAGAACACGTAGGTGTAAAAGACGATCGTGTCCGGCGCATCCACCCGCGACAGCTGCTTGATCTGGATCGCGACGATGCTGCTCAGCAACGCCGCCAGCACGGCCACCAGCGAACCGAGGCTGAAGCCTTCGGTGCCCGGGCGCACGATCACCATCACCCCGATGAAGCCGAGGATCACCGCGGTCCAGCGTCGCCGCCGCACCACTTCACCCAGCCAGATGACGGCTGCGATGGTCACGAACAGCGGCGCCGAATAGGACAGCGAGATCGCCTGCGCCATCGGCAGGTGGCCGATCGCCCAGAACCCGCACAGCATCGAGGCCACGCCGATCACGCAGCGCACGAAGTAGCGCGGCAGCTGCCGGGTGCGGAACACCGCGCGCCCGCTGCGGTGCAGGAACGGCAGCAGCGCCAGCAGGCCGAAGAAGTTGCGGAAGAACGCGATCTCGACCGTGGCGATGCCGGCATCGGACGCGATCCGGATCCCCACCGCCATCAGCCCGAAGAAGGCGGTGCTCAACAGCATCAGGCCCGCGGCTTTCAGGAACGGCGCGGGTTGTTCGCTGCGTTGCTCGCTCACCATCGTGCTCCGATGATGCGCGGTTCCGGTTCCAGTGACACGCCAAAGCGCTCGTGGACCGACGCCGCGATCCGTCGCGCCAGGTCCAGCAGCTGCGCGCCGCTGGCCCGGCCATGGTTGACCAGCACCAGCGCATGGCTCGCGGCCACGCCGGCATCGCCGTCGCGGTGGCCCTTCCAGCCGCAGGCATCGATCAGCCAGGCCGCCGAGAGCTTGCGCATGGCGTCGTCGCCGGTGGCGAACACCGGCAGGGCAGGGTGTTCCGCCTTCAGCGCTTCGGCTTGCGTCGCGGCGACGATCGGGTTCTTGAAGAAACTGCCGGCATTGCCGATCACCGCCGGGTCGGGCAGCTTGCGCTTGCGGATCCGGCAGACGGCTTCGGCGACCTGCGACGGGTGTGGAGTGCCGGTCATGCCCATGGTCGCCAGTTCCTCGCCGATGCCCGCGTAGTCCAGCCGCAACCGCGGCGTGCGCGACAATGCCAGCTCAACCGCGGTGACCACGAACCGCTGCGGTTCGCGCTTGAACACGCTGTCGCGATAACCGAAACCGCATTCGTCCGCCGACAGCCGCCGCAGCTGGCCACTCGCGCGCTCGAAGACCTCGATGGCGTGGATGTGTTCGCGCACCTCCACGCCGTAGGCACCGATGTTCTGGATCGGCGCGGCGCCGACCGTGCCTGGTATCAACGCCAGGTTCTCCAGCCCGGCGAGTCCGTGGCCGAGCGTCCACAACACCAGGTCGTGCCACTGGCCGCCGGCGTCGGCGCGCACGATGGCGTTGTCGCCGTCGCTGGAGATGATCTGCATTGCCCGCGTTTCCAGCGCCAGCACCGCACCCGGCGCATCCCCGGCGAACAGCAGGTTGCTGCCGCCTCCCAGCACCAGCAGCGCGTCGTCGCGCAGCATCGCCTGCGCGAACAGGCCGGGCAGGACAGCGGCGTCGGAGACCTCCACCAGCATCGGTGCGCGCGCGGCCACGCCGAAGGTATTGCGCGCGTCCAGCCGCGCATCCTCGCTGAGGCGATAGCCCGGCAGGCGTGCGGCCTCACTCATCGGGAGGCAGGGTTCCCCGGCTCGGTGCTTCCTTGCGCCGGCGCATCGCGTCGACGCATTCGCCGATCAGCGCAGGTCCGCGGTACACCAGCCCGGAGTACAGCTGCACCAGGGTCGCACCAGCGGCGGTTTTCTTGACCGCGTCAGAACCACCCATGATCCCGCCGACCCCGATCAGCGGGATCGACTCGGGCAGGCGCGTGCGCAGCATCCGCAGCACCGCGGTCGACTTGTCCATCAGCGGCGCGCCCGACAGGCCGCCGGTTTCCCGCGCGCGCGGGTCGTCCTGCACCGCCAGCCGCGAGACCGTGGTGTTGGTGGCGATCACGCCGTCGACCTGCAGGTCGCCCAGCACCCGGCCGGCGGCCTCGATGTCGTCGTCCGACAGGTCGGGCGCGATCTTGACCAGCATCGGCACCCGCTTGCCGTGCTGCGCGCCGAACCGCTCCTGCGCCTCGCGCAGGGTCGACACCAGCCGCCGCAGCGCCTGTTCCTCCTGCAGTTCGCGCAGGCCGGCGGTGTTGGGCGAGGAAATGTTGACCGTGATGTAGTCGGCCAGCGGGTATACCCGCTCCAGGCAATGCAGGTAATCGCCCTCGGCGAAATCGTTGGGCGTGTCCTTGTTCTTGCCGATGTTGATCCCGAGCAGCGCGCCCTTGCGCTGCGCGCGCCCGACGTTGCGCACCAGGGCGTCGACGCCCTCGTTGTTGAACCCCAGGCGGTTGACCAGCGCCCGGTGCTTCGGCAGCCGGAACATCCGCGGTTTCGGATTGCCCGCCTGCGCCCGCGGCGTGACCGTTCCGACCTCGACGAACCCGAACCCCAGCGCCATCAATGCATCGATATGCGCCCCGTTCTTGTCCAGGCCCGCCGCCAGCCCCACCGGGTTGGGGAACTCCAGCCCCAGCAACTTCGTCACCAGCGGAGCCGGCGCCTTGGCCACCAGCCCCCCCAGTCCCGCCCGATGCACGAGATCGAGCGCGCGAAGCGTCGCTCCGTGCGCCTTCTCGGCCTCGAGTTGGAACAGCAATGGTCGCAGCACCGAATACATCAAGTCAGCCTCGCTGCTGCCCTTACCGATTCCCGATTCCCCATTCCCGATTCCCGGCCCTCAAAGATCGAACTTGATGCCCTGCGCCAACGGCAACGAGTCCGAGTAATTGATCGTGTTCGTCTGCCGGCGCATGTAAGCCCGCCACGCATCCGAGCCCGATTCCCGGCCACCGCCGGTTTCCTTCTCGCCGCCGAACGCGCCACCGATCTCGGCGCCGGAGGTGCCGATGTTGACGTTGGCGATGCCGCAATCCGAACCCGAGGCAGCCAGGAACTTCTCGGCCGACTTCAGGTTGTTGGTGAAGATCGAGGACGACAGGCCTTGTGGCACGTCGTTCTGCATGTGGATCGCGTCGTCCAGGTCCTTGTACTTCATCACGTACAGGATCGGGGCGAAGGTCTCGGTCTGCACGACTTCGGCGTCGTTGGACAGCCCGGTGACGATCGCCGGCAGCACGAAGTTGCCCGCGCGCTCGATCGCGGTGCCGCCGGTCTCGACCTTGCCGCCCGACGCCTTGGCCCTGGCGATCGCATCCAGGTAGGCCTGCACGGCGTCCTGGCTGTTGAGTGGGCCCATCAGGTTCTTCGGGTCGGTCGGGTCGCCGATCTTGCCTTCGACCTGCTTGTACGCCGACACCAACTTTGCCAACACGTCGTCATGGATCGACTCGTGCACGAACAGGCGACGGGTGGTGGTGCAGCGTTGGCCGGCGGTGCCGACCGCGCCGAACACGATGCCGGGGATCGCCAGTTTCAGGTCCGCGGTCTCGTCGAGGATGATCGCGTTGTTGCCGCCCAGTTCCAGCAGCGAGCGGCCCATGCGCCGGGCCACGCGCTCGCCGACGATCCGGCCCACCTTGGTCGAGCCGGTGAACGAGATCAGCGGGATCCGCTTGTCGTCGACGAAGTCCTGCGCCAGCTCGTTGCCGGCGTCGTTGATCAGGTAGAACAGGTCCGGGAACCCGCCCTCGCGCAGCGCCTCGTTGCAGATCCGCAGCGACGCGATCGCCGACAGCGGGGTCTTGGGCGAGGGCTTCCAGATGCAGATGTCGCCGCACACCGCGGCGATGAACGCGTTCCACGACCACACCGCGACCGGGAAGTTGAACGCCGAGATGATCCCGACCAGGCCGATCGGGTGCCACTGCTCGTACATGCGGTGGCCGGGGCGCTCGGAATGCATGGTCAGGCCG
>JALYWW010000035.1 GCA_030852515.1 Pseudomonadota bacterium | reverse complement strand
GGTCCGGGGGGATGCGGGTGGAGGGTTCGGGCGGGGTGGGATTGGGTAGTTGTGCGACGCTGCCGATGCGATCCAGCCACAGGTAGCGGCTATGACCGGTGGCGACGCCCGCATCGGATTCGCATTCGATACGGGCGACGCCATTCAGCCCTTCGCGCCCATCCGCGTCGAAGAACGATTGCACCGTCGGGGTCATGCTCACCATGCCGCGCAGGCGGCTGCCGTCGTCGAGCTCGACTTCGACCCGCGTGTCCTGCGGCAGTTGTACCGCCACCTGCTCCAGCCGCGCGACCGCGACCGGATCGACATGCACCCGTGGCGCGTCGCGGCTCATGCCGGCGGCGCGGACGGGGTGGCGTCGAAGCGGCGCGCGTAGTCGCGCTCGCGCACGATCCGCTGCACTTCCTCGTCGGCCAGGTCGGGCGCGGCATAGACCGCGTAGGCGATGTCGCCGTCGCTGCGGCCGACATGGTGCAGCTGGTAACGCGGGCGTCCTGCCCCGGTGTTCTCCGGGTAGTGGATCGGCGGCACCGCTTGCGCCATGTCCAGCTCGCTGTTGTCGACCGTTCCGCCAACGAACAATGCCCGCATGTCGACCCCTTCGCTGTTGTGTTGGCACCCATCCTCGGCGGCGGGGCGTTGGGGTTTCATCAAGCCGGCGTTAGGGTTCCGTAGCGCGGCTCCGTAGAATCGCCGGGTGAGCCCGAACGCCGATCCCGCCCTCGAGACCCTGCTGCTGCCGTTCGCCGGCGGCGCCCTGGCATGGCCGCGCGAGGGTGGCGCGCTGTTCCTGGGCGGCCGCGACGGTTGGCCGCTGCATGCGCACCCGTTGCCAGGCCTGGTCATCGAGGCCGATGAGGCGCGGGACACGCGCCATCCCCTGGTCCTGCTGTTGCCGCCGCGGCAGCGCGAGCAGGCGCGCGCGCTGTTCGCCCGTGCGCTGGCAAGGCTGGCGCCGGGCGGCGTGCTGGTCGCCTGCATCCCCAACAAGGAGGGCGCGAAGACCGGGCAATCCGATCTCGCGCAGCTCGCCGGGCCGCTGTCGGTCCTGACCAAGAACCACTGCCGGGTGTTCTGGACCGCGCCGCTCGACGGACCGGCCGACCCCGCGCTCGCGGCCCAGTGGCGGGAGCTGGACGCGCCGCGTTTCATACCCGACCCGCGCGTGCCCGGCGGCGGTTTCCGCAGCCGTCCCGGCGTGTTCGCGTGGAACCGCATCGATCCCGCCTCGCTGCTGCTGGTCGAACACCTGCCCGCCGACCTGCGCGGCCACGTCGCCGACCTCGGCGCCGGCTGGGGCTACCTCGCCGGCCAGGTGCTGGCCCGCTGCCCCGGCGTGAGCGCGCTCGACCTGTACGAGACCGATCCGCGCGCGCTGCAGCTCGCGCGCGAGAACCTCGCGGCCTGGAACGCGCAGGTGCCGGTCTCCTTCCACCTGCACGATGTCACCATGGGGCTGCCGCGGCGCTACGACGCCATCGTCAGCAATCCGCCGTTCCATGCCCATGGCGCCGGCGAGCGCGTCGACATCGGCCGCGCGTTCATCGCCGCCGCCGCGGCTGCGCTGCATCCCGGCGGTCGCCTGTGGCTGGTCGCCAACCGCCACCTGCCCTACGAGGGCGTGCTCGACGCCAGCTTCGGCAGCGTGCGCACGGTGGCGCAGCGCGGCGGATTCAAGGTGATCGAAGCGTCATGAAGCTGGTGAAGCTGATCGCCAACCTCGGCTACGGCAGTCGCAAGGACGTGGCGCGCATGTTCCGCGAAGGCCGCGTCACCGATGCGGACGGCGATGTGCTGTACGCCGACGACCAGGTGGAGCATGCCCGGGTGCGCATCGATGGCGAGCCGCTGGATCCGTCCGCGGGCATCGTCCTGTTGTTGAACAAGCCAACCGGCTACACCTGTTCCACCCGCGACCCCGGGCGCATCGTGTACGACCTGCTGCCGCCGCGTTTCCGCCTGCGTTCGCCGTTGCTGTCCACGGTCGGCCGCCTGGACCGCGACACCAGCGGCGCATTGCTGCTCACCGACGACGGCGCGCTGTTGCACCGGATAGTGTCGCCCAGGGCAAAACTCGAGAAGGTGTACGAAGCGACGCTGGCGCAGGACCTGCGCGGCGACGAAGCCGCGGTCTTCGCCAGCGGCAGCCTGGTGCTTGAATCGGAGGACACGCCGCTGGCGCCGGCGCAGCTCGAAGCCGTCGCGCCGCGCCACGGCCGCCTGACCCTGACCGAAGGCCGCTACCACCAGGTCCGGCGCATGTTCGCCGCCGTCGGCAACCACGTCGAAGCCCTGCACCGCAGCCGCATCGGCGGCCTCACCCTCGGCGACCTCGCCCCCGGCCAGTGGCGCCCGCTCGATACCGGTGACCTGGACGCGCTCTTCAAGGGCAATTAGCCACAGATTTCACAGATGAACACAGATTGAGAAACAGAAAAACGCTCCGTTTTTTCATCTGTGTAATCTGTGAAATCTGTGGCTAAAAAAGCTCCTCCCACCCGGAGCGGCCCAGGGTGGTGAGGGTTTCGATGTTGCGGTCGATGATGGCGTCGGGGTCGGGATAGGCGGCGACGGCGCGTTCGACGCTGTCTTCGCGCAGCAGGTGCAGGGTGGGGTGCGGGGAACGGTTGGTGTAGTTGGCGATGTCGTCCGGCTCGCTGCCGGCGAACTGGTACTGCGGGTGGAAGCTGGCGACCTGCAGCACGCCTTCGAGCCCTAGCTCCTCCACCAGCGCGTCGGCCTGCTCCAGGAAATCGTTGTAGTCGAGGAAGTCGCCGAGCACGTCCGGGTGCACCAGCAGCGTGGTGTCGACCTGGGCGGGCGGGGTGTCGCGCAGCACCAGCAGCTCCGCGCCCAGCTGCTCGAGCAGCGCGTCCGGCGTGGTCGCCGGGCTGAGCACGTAGCGAACCTGGCCCTTGGCGTGCACGGCCTTGGCGAACGGACACAGGTTGAGGCCGATCACCGCGCGCTCGAGCCAGCGCCTGGTTTCGGCGATGGGATCAGCAATGGGATCGGCGATCGGGTCGCTGTCTTCAGTCACGAAAATTGTCGAACTGCAGCGGCCGTTCGAACTCGGCCGCACGCAGCAGCGCCATCGCCGCCTGCAGGTCGTCGCGCTTCTTGCCGCTGACCCGCAGCTTGTCGCCGTTGATCTGCGAGTCGACCTTGAGCCTGGCGTCCTTGATCGCGCCCTGGATCTTCTTCGCCAGGTCGCGCTCGATGCCCTGCTTGACCGCGACCTTCTGCCGCGCGCCGGCGAGGTTGGTCTCGATCTCGCCGAACTCCAGGCAACGGGCGTCGATCTTCCGCGCGACCAGGCGCGCACGCAGGATGTCGGTCATCTGCTGCAGCTGGAACTCGCTGGGCGCGGACATGGCGATGCTGTCCTCGTCGCGCACGAACTTCGCCTCGACACCCTTGAAGTCGAAGCGGGTGTCGAGTTCGCGGTTGGCCTGGTCGACGGCGTTGGTCAGCTCGTGGGTGTCGACTTCGGAAACGATATCGAAGGAAGGCATGGCCGTAGATTAACGCATGGAGGCAGTCAGGGGCAGGCGCCCTGGTAGACGCAGGCCGCCCATTCGGGATGGTCGACGAACGGGTTGCGGTTGCCCTGCCAGGTCTGGATCGCCTCGTTGCGCAGGCGTTCGGCCTGGTCGACCGGATCCTGCTGGTGCCATTGCAGCAGCACCGACAGCAGGCCCATGTAGCCGATCGACGCGTTGCCGCCGGTACCGGCGATGAGCGATGCGTTGTCGGTCAGGCGCAGGTCCGGCTCGGTCGTCCCGGTGTCGCCGTTGCTGCCGCCCTCGTAGCGCACGTCCATGTACAGGATGGCGCGCGCCACGTTGCCCTTCACGCCCTGCCAGGCCTGCCAGACGTTGCCGTCGCTCCAGTTGGAGTTGCCCGGGAAGGTGCCGCTGCCGCCGCCGCGGCCGTCGTTGGCCACGGTTGGGTACTCGGTGCACCAGGCGTTGCAGTTGCCATAGGGCAGGTTGCCGCGGTCCGAGTTGTAGGCGATGTCGGACAGCATCAGCATGTGCAGGTCGGTGTAGGCGAAGTTGGTCGGGCCGTCGTCGGGAAAGCCGAGCGAGTTCGGCCAGGTGTGCTCGCGGTTGTAGTGGTCGTTGCCGCCGCCTTCCTTCAGGTACGGCGCATTGCGGTAGATGTCGGCGATGGACGACGGATCGTCGAGGTCCTGGTCGGCGAATTCCAGCGCGTCCCAGGTGTCGGTGACGCTGGCGGTATAGGGAACCTTGGTGTGGTCGTCGATCAACGCATGCAGCGAGGCGCGCAATGCCGATGCCGAGGAAGCGTTGACGCCGTCGTAGTAGCCGTCGTCACCACCGCCACCGCCACCGCCGCCGGAGGGCGGGCTGAAGCCTGCGACCAGGCTGGCGCCGCTGAAGCTGGCGTAGGCACGCAGCATCACGTGCCAGGTACCCGCGGCGGGCGCGGCGAAGTCGCAGTGCTCGTCGTTGCCGTACAGGTACGGCCGGCAGTCCCAGGTGGAAGTGGTCGGTGCCTGGCCGTGGCGCACGTACAGGTCTGCGTCGCCGCTGCCGCCGGACGAGGCGATGTGCAGGTTGGTCGCGCCGGCCGGGACCTCGATCGTGTACGCCAGCGCATTGCCGCTGCCGGCGGCCAGGCCAGTGACCGGCACGCCGTTGGCCAGCACGCTTCCGCCGCCGCCGCCATCACCACCGCCGCCACCGGTCAGCGTCTGCCCGGTGTTGCACGCACCGAAGGTGTTCGCGGCCGATGCCTGCCAGCTGAAATCGCCGTACTGGTTGCCGCTGCCGGCGAGCTGCAACGAGGTGCCGCTTGCGGTCCCGCTGGTCTCGGACTGGGTGATCGCCTCGCTGGCTTGTCCGGATGCCGGGCCGTCGCTGGCGCTGAAGCTGCCTTCGTAGGAAAGGAACTGGACCACGTTGCCGGAAGCGTCGACCAGGGCGATGCCGTCGGGTCCGCCGTTCTGGATTCCGGCGACATTCGCGACCACGGTGCCGAAACCATTGCACTGGTCGGCCACGGTGCCCGACAACGAGACCGTTGCGTAACGCGCACCGTTGCTGCCGTTGTAGAGCGCCAGGGTCCATCCGCCGAGGTTGGTGCCTGAAGGCGCGAGCACCTCCACCCGTTCGCCGCTGTCGCTGCCGGCGTTGTCGTAGTGGATCTCGTTGATGAAGACGTCGGCGCTGGCGGCGAAGGCCGGCAGGCACAGGAAACCGGCGAGGCCGGACAGGACGTTGGCACGACGCATGGCGTTGCTCCCTGCTTGGCGCGACGCGGGACGTCGCGGGTCCAGCCGGGATTGTGGCACTGGCCCTATGCCAATGGGGCATCCCCATGCATCCTGTGTCGATGGAAGCCGTTACATCGTCCGGGACCTCCCATCGCCAGCTCCGGGCGGTGCTGATGATGCTCGCCTGCGTGGCGGTGTTCTCGAGCATGGACGTCGTGCTGAAGCTGCTCTCGGCCCACTATCCGCCGATGCAGGTCGCGTCGTTGCGCGGCGCCTCGTCGCTGCCCTGGCTGCTCGCCTGGGCGGCGGCCACGACCGGTTTGCGGCCGCTGTTGCGGGTTCGCTGGTCGCTGCACCTGCTGCGTGGCGCGCTGGGGATCCTGATGATGGCGACCTTCGTCTATGCCCTGCGCACCCTGCCGCTGGCAACCGCCTATTCGATCTTCTTCGTCGCGCCGCTGATGATCACCGCGCTGTCGGTGCCTTTCCTCGGCGAGCGGGTCGGGCCGCGTCGCTGGACGGCGATCGCCATCGGCTTCACCGGCGTGCTGGTGGTATTGCGACCGGGCGGCGAGGGCATGCTGAGCCTGGCCGGCATCGCCGTGCTCGCGGCGGCACTGGGCTATGCAGTGTCGGCGATCACCGTGCGCGTGCTGGCGCGGACCGATTCGACCCAGGCGATGGTGGTCTGGCTGATGGCGCTGATGGCCGTTGGTGCGGGCGTGCTGGCATGGCCGCAATGGGTGCCGGTCCGCGGTGAACACGCCTGGCTCATCCTGGGCCTCGGAATCGCCGGCGCACTGGGGCAATACCTGATCACCGAAGCGTTCCGCCTGGGCGAGGCCTCGTTGCTGGCGCCGCTGGAATACACCGCCCTGCTGTGGGGCGTGATCTGGGACCTGGCCCTGTGGTCGGTGCTGCCCGATGGGGTGACCTGGCTGGGCGCGGGGATCATCGTGGCCAGCGGCCTCTACCTGGTGCGCCGCGAGCGGCTTCAGCGGTAAAGCTTCTGGCAGGTCTCGCAGAAGAACGCGCGGCGCCTGGCCCGTCCGAGTTCCTTGCGATAGGACAGGCGCGTGCCATCGCGGGGGCAAGTGGTCTTCGTGTGCACCTGGTAGTGCTTCTTCAGCACGTAGGCCTTCTTCCATCCAAGGAAGTCGAAACTGTAGTCGCGCGCCTGCTTCACCAGTTCGCCGAGCTTGCGCGCGGGCAGCGCGCCGACTTCGCTTTCCGGATGGACCCGGATCCGGTGCAGGACTTCGTTCTTGATGATGTTGCCGACGCCGGCGAACAGGTCCTGGTCGAGCAGCGCGTCGGCCGCGATCACCTGCGGTCGTTCGCGCAAGCGCTTGCGTGCCTGGGCCGGATCCCAGGCGTCGGCCATGACGTCGACGCTCCAGTCGTAGGTATCGTCCAGGTCGCCCTCGATGAAGCGCACCGAGCAGGCGTACAGGTCGATCTGCCCATCGTCGAAGCGCAGGCGCACGCGCGGCGCCGCGCCAGGCTTGGGGTCGTCGATGCGGTAGCTGCCGAACAGCAGGAAGTGGATGCGCAGGGCGAAACCGTCGAATACCAGCAGGAAATGCTTGCCCCAGCTGCAAATGGCCAGGACCTGCAGCCCGTGCATGCGCTGCAGGTCCTGGCGGCTGTTGCCCGATACCTCGACCACGCGTTTCCCGGCGAAGCGGGCGGCCTGTTCCTTCAGGATGACGATCGAGGGACCTTCGGGCATGGGTCAGAAGCGGGCGCCGACACCGACGCCGATCACGACCGGATTGAGTTCGGCTTCGCCGGCCTCGACGCCGTCCACGGCGATGTCGGAGTTGCCATGCAGGTAGCGCACGTCGGCACGGGCGAACACGTGCTCGGTGAAGTTGAGGTCCACGCCGACGGTGGCCATGGCCCCTTCCGGCGACTCGATGCCGATGTGGTTGTCGGCGTACGGGCCGGCGTCGTCCTGGTCCTCGTCCTTGAAGTTGGACTGGTAGTAGCCCAGGCCGACGAACGGGCGGATGGTCTCGTTGCCGTCGCGGAAGTGGTACTGCCCGCTCAGCGCATAGGGCTGCGAGGCGACGGTCGCGACCTTGCCGGCACCCGGGGTGGTGACGCGGTGCTGGAAGTCGGTCACCGCGCCCCAGCCTTCGATCGCGATGTGGTCGTTGATGAAGTAGCTGGCGCTCAGCGTGCCCGCACCGGTGCCGTCGAATTCGGCTTCGCTGCCGGCGAGGGTGGAGTCACCGGTGGGTTCCTGATGGGCATAGCCACCGACGACTGCGAAGTGTTTCCCCGACGCGCCCTTGTCCTGGGCGAAGGCGGGTGCGGCGACCAGGCCGCCGGCCAGGGCCAGGCCGAGCGCGGCGACGAGCGTCCGTTTGCGGCTGGGGGCGCGGGGATTGCGAATGGCGTTCATGGGGTTCTCCTCTTTCGAAGCTTGTAAGCCCTGGGGAGTAGGGCGGCGCCATCGTGGCGTCGGCTGCATGAACCCGTCCGCCCCCGAAAACTGACTGGCGGGTTTTACCCGGGGGATTTCACGGCCGGTCTACGCTGGGGCACAATGGAAGGCCCGATCGCACGAGGTGTCGACTGCCATGGCCGAGCTGAAGGAAGCGAGCGTTCCCGACATCGGCGGCTACGACGACGTGCCGGTGATCGAGGTGCTGGTGGCCGTGGGCGATACCGTGGCCAAGGACCAGGGCCTGGTCACGCTCGAATCGGACAAGGCGACGATGGAAGTGCCGGCGCCCTTCGCCGGCGTGGTCAAGGAATTGAAGGTCAAGGTCGGCGACGCCGTGTCCGAGGGCAGCGTAGTCGCGATGATCGAGGCAGAAGCAGAAGCAGCGGCTGTGGGAGCGGCGGAAGCCGCGAAACCCGCCGCAGAAAAGCCCGCCCCCGAAGTCCGCGCTGCCGAAACCGCGACTGCGGTTCCTCCGGCGGGGGCACCTGCGCCCACCACGGCGCCCTCACCCCAGCCCCCTCCCTCTAGCGGGAGAGGGGGCAGTTCCACGGCCCCTGCGGTGCGCTTCGACGCCGGCGCGGTGATGCCGGGCTCGGTGCCGTATGCCAGTCCCGCGGTGCGCATGTTCGCGCGCGAACTGGGTGTCGACCTGTCGCAGGTGTCCGGCAGCGGTCGCGGTGGGCGGATCGGCAAGGAGGACGTGCAGAAGTTCGTCAAGGGCGCGCTGCAGGGCGGCGCTGGCGCAGCGCGTTCCGGTGGTGGCGGTGGCGGCCTGGACCTGTTGCCGTGGCCGAAGATCGATTTCAGCAAGTTCGGCGAGATCGAAACCCGCGAACTCAGCCGCATCCAGAAGATCTCCGGCGCCAACCTGGCGCGCAACTGGGCGATGATCCCGCACGTCACCCAGCACGACGACGCAGACATTACTTCGCTCGAGGCGCTGCGGGTAGAACTCAACGAAGAGAACGCCAAGGCCATTGCCAAGGGCGTCGGCGCCAAGCTGACCATGCTCGCCTTCATCATCAAGGCCAGCGTCGCCGCGCTGCAGAAGTATCCGAACTTCAACGCCTCGCTCGACGCCGACGGCGCGCACCTGGTGCTGAAGAAGTATTTCCATGTCGGCTTCGCCGCCGACACGCCGAACGGCCTGGTGGTGCCGGTGATCCGCGACTGCGACACCAAGGGCGTGATGGAGATCGCGGCCGAGTCTTCGGCGCTCGCGGCCAAGGCGCGCGACGGCAAGCTGGGCCCGGCCGAGATGCAGGGCGGCTGCTTCACCATCAGCTCGCTGGGCGGCATCGGCGGGACCAGCTTCACCCCGATCGTCAACGCGCCGGAAGTCGCGATCCTGGGCGTGTCCAAGTCGGCGATGCGCCCGGTGTGGAACGGCAAGGAGTTCGAGCCGCGCCTGCTGCTGCCGCTGTCGCTGAGCTACGACCACCGGGTGATCGACGGCGCCGCCGCGGCGCGCTTCACCGCCTACCTGGCGCAACTGCTCGGCGACATGCGCCGGGCGATGCTGTAGGGAGCGCATGATGGCCAACAATATCGAGGTGAAGGTCCCCGACATCGGCGGTTACGACGACGTCCCGGTGATCGAAGTGCTGGTCTCCGTGGGCGACACGGTGGCGAAGGACCAGGGCCTGGTCACGCTGGAGTCGGACAAGGCGACGATGGAAGTGCCCTCGTCGGAAGCCGGCGTGGTCAGGGAAGTAAAGGTCAAGGTGGGCGATGCGGTGTCGGAAGGCGCCGTCGTCGTGGTGCTTGAAGCCGAAGGCGCGGATGTGGGAGCGGCGGAAGCCGCGAAGCCGGAAGCCGCGACCTCCGAAGCATCTGCGCCCACAGAAGCGCCCTCACCCCGGCCCTCTCCCGCGAGCGGGAGAGGGAGTGGTTCCGCGGAGGTCGCGGCTTCCGCCGCTCCTGCGGGGCGGCCTGCGGACATCGAATGCGCGCTGGTGGTGCTGGGCGCGGGGCCGGGCGGGTACAGCGCGGCGTTCCGCGCAGCCGATCTCGGCATGGATACGGTGCTGGTCGAACGCTATCCGTCGCTTGGCGGCGTCTGCCTCAACGTGGGCTGCATTCCGTCCAAGGCGCTGCTGCATGCGGCCGACGTGATCGAGCAGGCCGCGCACGCCGGCGACTACGGTGTGGACTTCGGCAAGCCGAAGATCGATATCGGCAAGTTGCGCGGGTACAAGGACAACGTCGTCGGCCAGCTGACCAAGGGCCTGTCGGGCATGGCCAAGCAGCGCAAGGTTCGCGTCGTGCAGGGCAACGGGGTGTTCGTGTCGCCCAACGAGATCGAAATCACCGCCGACGACAAGGCGCAGCTGCTGCGTTTCGAACAGTGCATCATCGCCGCCGGCTCGCAGGCGGTGAAGCTGCCGATGTTCCCCTGGGACGATCCGCGGGTGATGGATTCCACCGACGCGCTGCAGCTTGGTGAAGTACCGAAGCACCTGCTGGTGGTCGGCGGCGGCATCATCGGCCTGGAAATGGCCACGGTGTATCGCGCGCTGGGCAGCCAGGTGACCGTGGTCGAGTTCATGGACCAGCTGATGCCCGGCGCCGACGCCGACCTGGTCAAGCCGCTGGCCGCGCGCCTGAAGAAGCAGGGCGTCGCCGTGCACCTGAAGACGAAAGTGGTGGAAGCCAAGGCGCAGAAGGGCGGTATCGCCTGCGGTTTCGAAGGCGAGAGCATCCCGGAAACGACGACCTTCGATCGGGTGCTGGTCGCGGTCGGGCGCGCCCCCAACGGCGGCAAGCTCGATGCGGGCAAGGCCGGGGTCGTGGTCGGCGAGCGCGGCTTCATCGACGTCGATGCGCAGATGCGCACCAACGTGCCGCACATCTTCGCCATCGGCGACCTGGTCGGGCAGCCGATGCTGGCGCACAAGGCGACCCACGAGGGCCACGTGGCCGCGGAAGTTGCCGCCGGGCAGAAGCGCGAGTGGGTGGCGCGGGTAATCCCGTCGGTGGCCTACACCGACCCGGAGATCGCCTGGGTCGGCGTGACCGAAGCCGAAGCCAGGGCCAAGGGCATCCAGGTGGAAGTGGCGAAGTTCCCGTGGGCGGCCTCCGGCCGCGCCATCGGCCTGGGCCGCACCGAGGGCTTCACCAAGCTGCTGTTCGACCCGGAAAGCCACCGGGTGGTGGGCGGCGGCATCGTCGGCGTGCACGCCGGCGAGCTGATCGCCGAGATCGGCCTCGCGATCGAAATGGGTGCCGAGGCGGCCGACATCGGCCACACCATCCATCCGCATCCGACCCTCAGCGAGTCGGTCGGCATGGCCTCCGAGGTCTTCGAGGGCACCATCACCGACCTCTACATGCCCAAAAGGAAGGCCTGAAGAAAAGGCCTGAAAAAGGCCCCGGCCGGGTGACCGGGGCCCCAGGGCCTGTGGGGATCGACGAGGAAGGACAGGCCTTGCAGGGATTGACCGTGCCGCGGACTGAAAGTTTCCCCTCCGGGGCCTTTTTTCCGGTTGCCGCTGAAAATCCCTGCCTGCTATAATTTTGCGGCTTGGCGGGGCCGTTTTTGGTGGCCTCCGATGCCCATCTCCACTGTCGACGAGTAGCGCGTGCACGATCCCATTGCCACGGGTCGCCGCGCAGCACTGCGCGCGGTAGCCATCCAGGCCATCGTCGCGCTGCTGGTCGCGGTGGGTTTGTTGCTGTCAGCGGGCCGGATCCACGGCCTGGCGGCGGCGGCAGGCGGCATCGCCATGCTGGCCGGCAATGCGCTGGCGGCGGCGGTGGCGCTGGGTGGCGGGATCCAGCCGGCACGCGCGGCGTTTGCGCGGCTGATGCTGGCGACGCTGGGCAAGTGGGTGGTGGTGATGGCGGTACTGGCGGTGGCATGGGGAGTCTTCAGGCTTCCGGCGCCGTCGACACTGGTGGGGTTGGCGGCGGGAATGCTGGCCTACCTCCTGGTTTTGCATGGCATGAGCACGAGGCAACAGCGTTGAACCCGAGCACTGATTCCATCGCAGCGACCGAGCCGGCTTCCGGCGGGTCCACCGAATACATCAACCACCACCTGCACCACCTGCAGGTCAGCGTGGGCGACGGCGCGTTCATGACCTTGAACGTGGACACCCTGTTCTTCACCGCGGTGCTGAGCCTGCTGTTCGTCGTTTCCTTCGTGCTCACCGCGCGCCGCGCCACGGCCGGCGTCCCGGGCAAGTTCCAGGCCCTGGTCGAGATCATCGTCGGCTTCGTCGACGGGCTGGTGCGCGAGACCTTCCACGGCCGCAGCAAGCTGATCGCGCCGCTGTCGCTGACGATCTTCGTGCTCGTGTTCCTGATGAACTTCATCGACCTGATCCCGGTCGACCTGCTGCCGTGGGCGTGGGCGCAGGGCTACGAGCTGGCCGGCCATGATTCGTCGCACGCCTACCTGCGCGCCGTGCCGACCGCCGACCTCAACACCACCTTCGGCCTGTCGATCGCGGTATTCCTGCTGATCCAGGTGTTCGGCATCTCGCACAAGGGCCTTGGCGGTTTCACCAAGGAAATCTTCACCGCGCCGTTCCACGCCGAATCGACGCCGATGAAGATCCTGCTGGCGCCGGCCAACCTGCTGCTGCGCCTGATCGAGGAAGGCGTGCGCCCGCTCAGCCTGAGCCTGCGACTGTTCGGCAACATGTATGCCGGCGAGCTGATCTTCATCCTGATCGCGCTGATGACCCTGGGCTCGTCGCTGGCCAACGTGTCGACCTGGTTCATGGGCGCCGCGCAGCTGGTGTCCGGCTTCGCCTGGACCGCGTTCCACGTGCTGATCATCACCCTGCAGGCCTTCATCTTCATGATGCTGACGATCGTCTACCTCAGCATGTCGGCCGAAAGCCACTAGTTTCCGTTCCCCCTTTCCTTCCACCCGTAGCAAGCAATCGGATCCAACCGGAGTACACCATGGAAAACGCAGCCCTCATCGCTGAAGTGTTGAAGTTCACCGTCATCGCGGCCGGCCTGCTGATCGGCCTCGGCGCCCTCGGCACCGCGATCGGTTTCGCCATCCTCGGCGGCAAGTTCCTGGAAGGCGCCGCGCGCCAGCCGGAGCTGACCCCGATGCTGCAGACCAAGATGTTCATCGTCGCCGGCCTGCTCGACGCCGTGCCGATGATCGGCGTCGCCATCGCGCTGCTGCTGCTGTTCGCCAACCCGCTGCTGGCTTCGCTGGGCGCCTGATCCGCATCCGCCGGCGACGCGAGTCGCCGGCTCCAGGAGCAAGAGCAAAATGCTACCCAACCTAACTCTCGTCATTCAGGGCATCGCGTTCTTCGCGGTCGCCTGGCTGGTGATGAAATTCGGCTGGCCGCACATCCTCGGTGCCATCGAGGAGCGCCAGCAGAAGATCGCCGAGGGCCTGGCGGCTGCCGACCGCAGCCAGAAGGACCTCGCCCAGGCGCAGGACAAGGCCAACGAGTCCCTGCGGGACGCGCGCGCCAAGGCCAACGAAGTCATCGAACAGGCCCACCAGCGCGCGAACCAGATCGTCGAGGCGGCCAAGAACGACGCCATCGCCGAAGCCGGTCGCCAGAAGGCGCTGGCCGAGGCCGAGATCGCCGCCGCCGCCAACCGTGCACGCGAGGACCTGCGCAAGCAGGTGTCCTTGCTCGCGGTGAGCGGTGCGGAGAAGCTGCTGCGTCGCGAGATCGACGCCGGCGCGCACAAGGCGCTGCTCGACGACCTGGCCGCGCAGCTGTCGGCAGAGGCGAGCTGACGTGAGCCAGGCCCTGACCCTCGCCCGTCCCTACGCGCGCGCTGCCTTCGGCATCGCCCGCGACGAGTCCGCGGCTTCTACCGGAAGTTTCGCGGACTGGTCGCAGTCGCTGGGTTTCGCCGCCCAGGTCGCCGCGGATCCGCGCGTGGCCGGGCTGGTCGGCGATCCGCGCCTGTCCGACGACAACGCGGCTTCGCTGCTGGCTTCGCCGGGCGCGGGCGAATCGTTCAAGCGCTTCCTCGCGCTGCTGGCGGACAACCGCCGCCTCGCACTGCTGCCGGAAATCGCCGGCCTGTACGAGGAGCTGCGCAACGAGGCCGAGCGCGTGGTCAAGGCCACGGTCACCTCGGCCGCGGCGCTGCCGCCGGCCGAACTCGAAGCGATCAAGGCTGCGTTGCGCAAGCGCTTCGGCCGCGAGGTCGAAGTGGACACCGCGATCGACGAAACCCTGATCGGCGGCGCGGTGATCGACGCCGGCGACGTGGTCATCGATGGCTCGCTCAAGGGCAAGCTGGCGCGCCTGCAGTCCGCGCTGGCGCAGTAAACAAGCGCGCAGTAATCAAAGAATCCAAGGAAAACCGGCAATGGCAACCACCACGCTCAACCCGTCCGAGATCAGCGAGCTGATCAAGACCCGCATCGAAAAGGTCGGCCTCGCGGCCGAGGCGCGCAACGAGGGCACCGTCACCAGCGTGTCGGACGGCATCGTGCGCATCTTCGGCATCGCCGACGTCATGCAGGGCGAAATGATCGAGCTGCCGCAGACCGACGACGGCCACGCCACCTATGCCCTGGCCCTGAACCTGGAGCGCGACTCGGTCGGCGCCGTGGTCCTGGGCGAGTACGAGCACCTGCGCGAGGGCGACGTGGCCAAGACCACCGGCCGCATCCTCGAAGTGCCGACCGGCCCGGAAATGCTTGGCCGCGTGGTCAACGCGCTCGGCGCGCCGATCGACGGCAAGGGCCCGATCGACGCCAAGGTGTCGGCGCCGGTGGAGACCATCGCCCCGGGCGTGATCTGGCGCCAGTCGGTGTCGCAGCCGGTGCAGACCGGCTACAAGGCGATCGACTCGATGATCCCGATCGGCCGCGGCCAGCGCGAGCTGATCATCGGCGACCGCCAGACCGGCAAGACCGCGGTTGCGATCGACGCGATCATCAACCAGAAGCACAGCGGCGTGAAGTGCATCTACGTCGCCATCGGCCAGAAGAACTCGACCATCGCCAACATCGTGCGCAAGCTCGAGGAACACGGCGCGATGGCCTACACCACGGTGGTCGCCGCCTCGGCGTCCGAATCGGCCGCGATGCAGTACATCGCCCCGTACTCGGGCTGCACCATGGGCGAGTACTTCCGCGACCGCGGCGAAGACGCGCTGATCATCTACGACGACCTGTCCAAGCAGGCCGTGGCCTACCGCCAGATCTCGCTGCTGCTGCGCCGCCCGCCGGGCCGCGAAGCCTACCCGGGCGACGTGTTCTACCTGCACTCCCGCCTGCTCGAGCGCGCCGCGCGCGTGTCGCCGGAGTGGGTGGAAAAGTTCACCAACGGCGCGGTCAAGGGCAAGACCGGTTCGCTCACCGCGCTGCCGATCATCGAGACCCAGGCCGGCGACGTCTCCGCGTTCGTGCCGACCAACGTGATCTCGATCACCGACGGCCAGATCTTCCTCGAGACCGACCTGTTCAATGCCGGCATCCGCCCGGCCGTGAACGCCGGCATCTCGGTGTCGCGCGTGGGTGGCGCGGCCCAGACCAAGATCATGAAGAAGCTGTCGGGCGGCATCCGCATCGCGCTCGCCCAGTACCGCGAGCTGGCTGCGTTCGCGCAGTTCGCCTCGGACCTGGACGACGCCACCCGCAAGCAGCTTGAGCGCGGACAGCGCGTCACCGAGCTGATGAAGCAGAAGCAGTACGCGCCGATGTCGGTCGCCGAGCAGTCGCTGTCGATCTACGCGGTCGACAAGGGCTACATGGACGACGTGGCGATCAACAAGATCGGTGCGTTCGAGCAGGGCCTGCACGCGCACTTCGCCAACACCCTTTCCGGAGTGATGGAGAAGATCGACGCCAGCGGCGACTGGAACGACGAGCTCGAGGCTGCCTTCAAGAAGGGCATCGAAGAGTTCAAGTCCACCGGTACCTGGTAAGCAGCACGCACGGCCGAGGAAACGAGCATGGCAGGTGGCAGGGAAATCAAGACGAAGATCAAGAGCGTGCAGAACACCCGCAAGGTGACGCGCGCGCTCGAGATGGTCTCGGCTTCCAAGATCCGCAAGGCGCAGGACCGGATGAAGTCCTCGCGTCCGTACGCGCGTGCGATGAAGCAGGTGATCGGCCACATCGCCCAGGCGAACTCCGAGTACCAGCATCCGTACCTGGTGCAGCGCGCCGAGGTGAAGCGGGTCGGCTACCTCATCGTCTCGTCGGACCGCGGCCTGGCCGGCGGCCTGAACAACAACATGTTCCGCAAGCTGCTGGGCGAGATCCGCAACTGGCACGAGCAGGGCGTCGAAGTCGACGTGGTCACCATCGGCCAGAAGGCCTCGGTGTTCTTCCGCCGGATCAAGGTCAACATGCTCGGGTCGGTCACCCACCTGGGCGACCAGCCGCGGCTGGAGCAGCTGGTGGGCGTGGTCAAGGTGATGCTGGACGCGTACAGCGCCGGCAGCATCGACAAGGTGTTCCTGAGCTACAACGACTTCGTCAACACCATGACCCAGCGCGCGACGTTCGACCAGCTGCTGCCGCTGGCCGCGTCGGAAGAGGCCGTCTCGCACCACGACTGGGATTACCTCTACGAACCCGATGCGCAGGCGGTGCTCGAGCACGTGCTCACCCGCTACATCGAGTCACTGGTGTACCAGGCGGTGCTGGAGAACGTGGCCTCCGAGCATGCCGCGCGCATGGTTGCGATGAAGGCCGCCAGCGACAACGCCAACAAGCTGATCGACACCCTGAACCTGGTCTACAACAAGGCCCGCCAGGCTGCGATCACCCAGGAAATTTCCGAGATCGTCGGCGGCGCTGCGGCGGTTTAAAAATCTGAGTCATTGAGGAACTAGAGTCATGGCAAACCAGGGCAAGATCGTCCAGATCATCGGCGCCGTCGTCGACGTCGAGTTCCCGCGCGAGAGCGTGCCGCGCGTGTACGACGCGCTGAAGGTGCAGGACACCGAGATCACGCTGGAAGTGCAGCAGCAGCTGGGCGACGGCATCGTGCGCACCATCGCGCTCGGTTCCACCGACGGCCTGAAGCGCAACCTGCTCGCCGACAACACCGGCCGCGCGATCTCCGTGCCCGTCGGCGGCGGCACGCTGGGCCGGATCATGGACGTGCTCGGCCGCCCGATCGACGAAGCCGGCCCGGTGCAGGCTGCCGACCACTGGGAAATCCACCGCAACGCCCCGTCCTACGAGGACCAGGCCGCGGCCAACGAGCTGCTCGAGACCGGCATCAAGGTCATCGACCTGATGTGCCCGTTCGCCAAGGGCGGCAAGGTCGGCCTGTTCGGCGGTGCCGGCGTCGGCAAGACCGTCAACATGATGGAACTGATCAACAACATCGCCAAGGCGCACAGCGGCCTGTCCGTGTTCGCCGGCGTGGGCGAGCGTACCCGCGAGGGCAACGACTTCTACCACGAGATGAAGGACTCCAACGTCCTCGACAAGGTGGCGATGGTGTACGGCCAGATGAACGAGCCGCCGGGCAACCGCCTGCGCGTCGCGCTGACCGGCCTGACCATGGCCGAGTACTTCCGCGACGAGAAGGACGCGTCGGGCAAGGGCAAGGACGTGCTGCTGTTCATCGACAACATCTACCGCTACACCCTGGCCGGCACCGAGGTTTCGGCGCTGCTGGGCCGCATGCCGTCGGCGGTGGGTTACCAGCCGACCCTGGCCGAGGAAATGGGCGTGCTGCAGGAGCGCATCACCTCGACCAAGACCGGCTCGATCACCTCGATCCAGGCCGTGTACGTCCCGGCGGACGACTACACCGACCCGTCGCCGGCGACCACCTTCGCCCACCTCGACTCCACCGTGGCGCTGTCGCGCAGCATCGCGTCGCTGGGTATCTACCCGGCGGTCGATCCGCTGGACTCGACCTCGCGCATGATGGATCCGAACGTGATCGGCAACGAGCACTACGATACCGCCCGTCGCGTGCAGATGACCCTGCAGAAGTACAAGGAACTGAAGGACATCATCGCGATCCTCGGCATGGACGAGCTGTCGGAAGAAGACAAGCAGGCCGTGTCGCGCGCGCGCAAGATCGAGCGCTTCTTCTCGCAGCCGTTCCATGTGGCCGAAGTGTTCACCGGCTCGCCGGGCAAGTACGTGCCGCTGAAGGACACCATCCGCGGCTTCAAGATGATCGTCGACGGCGAATGCGACCACCTGCCGGAGCAGGCCTTCTACATGGTCGGCGGCATCGAGGAAGCGATCGAGAAGGCCAGGAAGATCACTGGCTGAGGCTGAAGACATGGCAAGCACAATCCGTTGCGACATCGTCAGTGCCGAGGCCGAGATCTTCCGCGGCGAGGCCACCATGGTCGTGGCCACCGGCGAGATGGGCGAGCTCGGCATCGCGCCGCGCCACGCGCCGTTGATCACCCGGTTGAAGCCGGGCAAGGTCGTGGTGACCACGCCCGACGGGCAGCAGCTCGACTTCGCGATCTCCGGCGGCATCCTCGAGGTGCAGCCGCAGGTGGTGACGGTGCTGGCCGACACCGCGGTCCGCGCCGAGGACATCGACGAGGCGTCGGTGCGCGCGGCGAAGGAAGAGGCCGAGCGCATCCTGGCCCACCGTGGCGAGGCGATGGAAATCGCCGAGGCGCAGCAGCGCCTGGCCGAGGTGTCCGCGCAGCTGCAGGCGCTTGAAAGGTTGCGGAAGAACCTGAAGCACTAGCAGGAGCGGTGAAGGGTGAAGAGGTAAGGGGTTAAGGAAGGCGGCCTCCGGGTCGCCTTTTTCGTTATAGGCTTGGCGGGATTTCGGCCGGAGGTTGCGCATGCGGATCGCGATGTTGCTGATCGGGACGTTGTTGGTGGCGGGCGTCGTGGACGCTGCCGAGCGGCCGCGGGCGCGTGAGGCGGGCGTGGTGATCGGGACTTTGCCGACCGGGCCGTTGAATGCGATCGTCGACGTGCCGGGGGTCAGGGTGGGGCACGCGACCGTGATCGAAGGCGACGACGTGCGCACCGGGGTCACGGCGATCCTGCCGCATGGCGGCGACCTGTATGCGCGGCGCGTACCTGCCGCCATCCATGTCGCCAACGGTTACGGCAAGCTGCTGGGCATCAGCCAGGTGCGGGAGCTGGGCGAGCTGGAGACGCCGATCCTGCTGACCGGCACCCTGGGCGTGTGGAAGGCCGCCGATGCGCTGGTCGAGTGGCAACTGGCGCTACCGGGCATGGAGGAGGTGCGTTCCCTCAACGCCGTGGTCGGCGAGACCAACGACGGATTCCTCAACGACATCCGCTCGCGTCCGCTGCGGCCGGAGCATGTACGCGCCGCGCTGGAGTCGGCGTCGACCACGAACGTGCAGGAAGGCGCGATCGGCGCCGGCACCGGGACGGTGGCGTTCGGCTGGAAGGGCGGCATCGGCACCAGTTCGCGCGTGGTTGAAGTCGGCGGCAGCCGCTACACGGTCGGCGTGCTGGTGCAGAGCAACTACGGTGGCACCCTGGTGATCGATGGGGTCGAGGTGGGCTCGAAGCTGCCGGACCCGGCCACCATCGCCGTGGGCGTCGAGAAACCCGTCGCCGATGGCGACGGCAGCATCATGATGGTGGTGGCCACCGACGCCCCGCTGGACGCGCGCCTGCTCGACCGCCTGGCCAAGCGCGCGATCACCGGCCTGGCGCGCACCGGCAGCTCGATGTCGAACGGCTCTGGCGACTACGTGATCGCGTTCTCTACCGTGATCGATGCCAGGGTGTCCAGGGTAGCCAACGGCGACATGGGCGGCTTGTTCATCGCGGTCGCCGACGCCACCGAAGAAGCGATCCTCAACTCGCTGTTCAAGGCCGAAGGCATGCGCGGCCACCGCGGCGCAGTACCGGCGCTGCCGCTGGACCTGGTGCTGCCGCTGCTGCGCGACTAGGCGCGGGCGACTGCCATCACGGTAAGGTCGTCGAAAGGGGGGGTGCCGGCGGCGTGCGCGTGTACTGCATCGCGCAACGCCGCCACGGCTTTGCTGGCCCCATGGCTTTGAAAAGCCAATCCCAGCATCCGTTCTTCTCCTAGCAACACGCCCCCTGGGTCGCGTGCGTCGGTGGCACCATCGGTAAACAGGAGCAGCAGCTCGCCGGCGTCGATCGCCACGTGAGCCACTGCAAAATCCATGCCGGGCAGCATCCCGACTGCCGGCCCGGTCGGCAACAGTCGTGCGCGCACACCATCGGCGCCAATCAGCGCAGGCGACTCATGGCCGCCGTTGACGTAGGCCAGGTTGCCGCTGGCCGGATCCAGCACGCCGACGAACAGGGTCGCGAACATGTTGGCGTCGCCATGGGTGCGGGCGATGTAGTCGTTGACGGAAGCGACCAGCGCCTGCAGGCGCCGGTCTCCGTCGTCGCCCGCGACCAGGGTGCGCTCGGCCAGCGCGCGCAGCAGGCTGCGGAACAGGGCCATGAACAGCGCCGCGCCGACGCCCTTGTCGCAGACGTCGGCGATCACGACCACGATGCGGCCGTCGTCCAGCACGAACGCGTCGTAGAAGTCGCCACCGACCTGGCGCGCCGGCTCGAAGCACGCCGCCAGTTCCCATCCGGCCGGCTGTGGAAGTTGCGCGGGCAGGAACCCGGCCTGGATCTCGCGGGCGATGTCGATCTCGCGCTCGAGCATGCGCGCGTGCATCTGCTCGCGGTCGTGCAGCCGCTTCCTTGCCAGGCTGGCACCGACGCGCGCGCGCAGGATGTGCGGGTTGAACGGCTTGGGCAGGTGGTCGTCCGCGCCCATCTCGATGCCCTTGATCACGCTGTCGGCGTCGTCGAGCGCCGAGATCAGGATCACCGGCAGGTGCTGGAACAGTGGGTCGCCGCGCAGGTGCGCGAGCAGCTCGTAGCCGTTCATCTCCGGCATCATGATGTCGAGCAGCACGAGGTCGAAGGCCGACGCCTGCAGCATCGAAAGCGCTTCGCGGCCGTGGATCGCCGTCTCGACCGCGTGGCCCTGGCGCAGCAGCCGTCGGGCCAGCATGTCGCGGTTCATCTCGTTGTCGTCGACGACGAGGATGCGCGCGGTATCCGTCATGGCGACCGCGGCGTTCATGCCGCGCTCCGCACGCCGGCTTCGAGCAGGCGCCGGATGTAGGGGAGCTCGGCTTCCATCGCCTCTTCGCCGCGCTTGATGATGTGCGGGATCAGGTGGCTGTCGCCGAGCCGCACCGGCTGGTCGAACGACGGCATCATCGGCACGATCTCGGCGTGGTGCACCGCACTGTAGAACGCGTAGGTCGAGCGCAGCATATGGTTGATCGCGGTCGAGATGCATTGCCCGGCCACGCCCAGCATCGAGTTGAGCTGCTCGGCCGGCGGGGTCTCGAAGCCCATGGCCAGGATGATGTCGGCGCCCTCGCGGATGGCGATGCTGACCGGCAGCGGGTCGGACATGCCACCGTCGACCAGCAGCCGGCCGTCCATCGGCCACGGTCGCAGCAGCATCGGGATCGCGATGCTGGCGCGGACCGCGTCGCCGATGCGACCGGAGCGGATCTCGACCGGTTCGCCGGTATGCAGGTCGGTGGCAGCCAAGTGCAACGGCACCTTGTTGTCCCTGAACAGCGCGTCGCCGTACAGGTCGCGCATCACCTTGCCCACCGCGCGGTCGTCGACCAGGCCGACGCGCTCGCTGAAGCCGAACTTGCGCGGCAACAGGCTGCGCAGCAGCGAACGATAGTGCAGCCGGCTGAACAGGCCCTCCCACATGCGGTGGGTGTGGCGCTCGGCCTCGAACGCGTCCATGCCCATCGCCATCGCCGCGGCGTAGATGCTGCCGCCGCTGCAGCCCACGGTCATGTCGAAGGGAATGCGCTCGCGCTGCAGCACCTTCCACATGCCGACCGCGGCGGCGCACTTCATGCCGCCGGAGCCGACCACGACCGCCAGCTTCGGGCGACGCACGGAGGTGGCGACGTCGTCAGGCAACGGCGCCCTCCAGCATCCGGTGCAGGTAGTCGAGCTGCGCTTCGGTCGCCAGCTCGCCCTGGCGGATCACGTGCGGGAACTGGTCGGTGTCGAACAGCCGGATCGGGCCGCCGAAGTCCGGCAGCACCGGGATGATCTCGGCGTGGTGGGCCAGATTGTGGAACGAATAGTTCGCGCGCAGCAAGTTGTTGGTATAGATGCTGTTGACCTGGAAGGCGTAGCGCGTGGCCGAGCGGATCCGGCGCGGATAGGCGCTTTCGAAACCCATCGCCAGGATGATGTCCGCGCCTTCGCGGATCGCCACGTCCACCGGCAGCGGATCGGACAGGCAACCGTCGAGCAGCCAGCGATCGCCGACTTTCCACGGCTTCCAAACGTAGGGGATTGCGATGCTGGCGCGTACCGCGTCGCGCACGCTGCCCTGGTTGACCACGACCTTCTCGCCATTGGCCAGGTCTGTAGCGACGATGTGCAGCGGGATCTTCGCCTCTTCGAAGGTCCTGCCGCCGAACGGTGGTTCCAGCGCCTCCAGCAGCGGGCCGTCGTGGACCATGCCCAGGTGGCCGTCGAAACCGAACAGCCCGGGCATCAACGCGCCCAGCATGGAGCGCCAGTCGCGGCGCAGGGTCACCTTCGGCGTCCACAACTCGCGGGTCAGTCGCTCGCAGGTCTCCGGGTCGTAACCCAGCGCCATCACCGAGGCGTAGATGCTGCCGCCGCTGCAACCCACCACCATGTCGATGTCGATGTTCTCGCGCCGCAGCACCTTCCACAGCCCGAGCGCCGCGGCGCACTGCACAGCGCCGGAGCCGATCACCACGGCGACCCGCTTCCTGCCGCTCACGGCGCGAAACTCTCGACGGCCTCGTCGACCGCGCCGTAGATCTTGAGGATCGTCGCGAAGCCGCTCAACTCCAGTACCTTGCGCACGTTCGGGTTGATGTCGGCCAGGCGCATGT
>JALYWW010000165.1 GCA_030852515.1 Pseudomonadota bacterium | reverse complement strand
GCGACGGGAGCCGCCGCGCCCTGCTGGTTCGTCGCCGCCGCGCGCGGCTTGCGTGGTCCGCGTTCGCGGCTTCCGCCGCTCCCACGTTCCCCGCCCGCGCTGCGACCACCGGTGCGGCCACCGCCACGACGCTCCTCGTCGGCTGCGCGCTGTTCGCGCGCCTCGCGGAAGATGTCGCTGACGCTTTCGGTACCGTCTTCACCGTCGGCGTCGGCCGCAGCCGCGCCTTCGCGCGGCTTGCGCGGCAGCGCCACCAGCAGGTCGGGGCTGACCGGCTCGACCGGGATCTTCTGCTCGATGTAGGCCTCGATGTCCGGCAGCGAGATCGCGTAGCGTTCGCAGGCGAAGCTGATCGCGTCGCCCTCGGCACCCAGGCGCGCGGTGCGGCCGATGCGATGCACGTAGTCCTCGGCGTCGAACGGCAGGTCGTAGTTGTAGACGTGGCTGACACCGTCGATGTGCAGGCCGCGCGCGGCCACGTCGGTGGCGACCAGGATCTCGAGCTGGCCGGCCTGGAACTTCTTCAGCAGCGATTCGCGCTTCTTCTGCGGCACGTCGCCGGAGAGCACGCCGACCCGGTATCCGGCCCGTTCCAGGGCGCGCGCCACCCGCTCGACGAAGGCCTTGGTGTTGACGAACACCATGGTGCGGCTGCCCTCGCTGCGCGACAGCAGGCCCAGCAGCAACGGCAGCTTCTCGTCGTCGGCCGGCAGGTACATGCGCTGCCTGACTTTGGAATTGGTGATGTACTCGCTCTCGACCACGATCTTCTCGGGCTCGTTCATGTGCTCGTAAGCGAGTTCGAGCACGCGATGGCTCAGCGTCGCGGAGAACAGCATGGTCTGGCGCTCGGTGCGCACCGGCATGCGCCGCAGCAGGAAGCGGATGTCCTTGATGAAGCCGAGGTCGAACATGCGGTCGGCCTCGTCCAGCACGCAGATCTCGCAGGCGTGCAGGCTCACGACCTTGTGCTGCTTGACGTAGTCGATCAGACGGCCGGGAGTGGCGATGATCACGTCGGCGCCCGCCTGGAGCAGGGCGCGCTGCTTGTCGTAGTCGACGCCGCCGTAGACCAGGGCGAACTTCAGCCCGAGGTCGGACCCGAACTTGACCGCGTCCTTGTGGATCTGGATCGCCAGCTCGCGGGTCGGCGCCAGGATCAGGGCGCGCGGATCCTCGGGGTTGCGCTCGGCCAGGGCCGGGCGGGTCAACAGGCGGTTCACCACCGTGACCAGGAAGGCAAGGGTCTTGCCGGTTCCGGTCTGGGCCTGTCCGGCGACGTCGCGCCCGGCCAGGGTGATCGGCAGGGTCATCGCCTGGATCGGGGTACAGCGCGAGAATCCGGCGCCTTCGAGCCCCGCGAGCAGGGTCGGGTGCAACTCGAAGGAGGAGAAGGCGATATCGGTAAGAGGCTTGTCGCTCATGCGTTTGGCTGCGGTATCCGGGTAAACGGGCAATGGCGCGGGCGCGGCGCGCTTGCGTGGGAGGCGTCCGCGAAGCAGACTGCCGATCGGCGCCCGGGGATTGCGCAACGCGCTTGATTCCGGCCGGGGAACGCCCCAGTTTAACAGTATCCAACAGGAAACCACCCATGAACGACACCGTGATCCACGCCACCGACGCCGATTTCGACAGCGCGGTCCTGCAGTCGGCGGAACCGGTGCTGGTCGATTTCTGGGCGCAGTGGTGCGGGCCCTGCAAGATGATCGCCCCCGCCCTGGACCAGCTCGCCGCCGAATATGCCGGCAAGGCCAAGGTGGTGAAGGTCGACATCGACCAGAACCGGAACACGGCGATGAAGTACCACGTGCGTTCGATCCCGATGCTGCTGCTGTTCAAGGACGGCCAGGTCCAGGCGACCCAGATCGGCGCTGTGGGCAAGGCCCAGCTCAGCCAGATGATCGACAAGGCGCTGTAGCGCTGGCCCTGGCAACCTGAAGCCCCGCCGCCCACCCGCTTGCCGCGGCGCGGGCGGGGTGCTAGTTTTAGCCCACCGGCATGTTTGCGCGGCCACTGGCCGCCCGTCTGCCGCACCCATCCGCCGCACCCATCCGCCCGGTTCACGCCAGGCTCCCGTCAGAAATCCCATCCGGAATTTCCCATCCCGTCCGCCCGTCCAGGGCGCTCGCATCCGCGAGGAAATCGCAACTTGTCCGACAATACCCCCGACTCCCCAGGGAGCGACGCTGGCGAAACCGCCACGAAGCGCGTGCGCAAGCCGCGCGCCGCCAAGGCCGCCGACGCTGGCGCCCCTGCCAGCAGCAACGAATCCACCAATACCTCAGCGCCGGCGGCCCCGCCTGCGCCGGGCCCGGCTGCCCCAGCCTCGGCTGCGGCTGCCCCTCCCCCGCCGGCGCCTGTCGCCCAGGGC
>JALYWW010000006.1 GCA_030852515.1 Pseudomonadota bacterium | reverse complement strand
CCGCGATACTGGTTGCACTGGGACGTCAGGCGATCGACCGCGACCACTGACTCCGGGGGGAGACGCGCATCATGGACAAGGGCTGGCGGGAGCGGCTGTGGGGGCGGGTCGAAGCCACCATGGCGTGGCTGGGATTCACCTTCATCAGCCGCTGGGGCGCATTCGAACGCGGTTACCGCCGGCCGTATGCGCGCATGGCGCGGCGCCTGCGCTTTGCCTGGTATCCGGTGCTCGCCCTGCTGGCGTTGTCGTGGCTGGCCTGGGACTGGAACCATGGCCGCAGCCTGGCGTCGGCGGAAAACGCGATCTTCGACCAGGTCATCAAGATCCGTCCGTTCGAACCGGTGCCCTCGGGCAAGGTCGCGGTGGTGGAGATCGACGACTGCTCGATCGAGTACTACCGGCAGCGCGGCGAGGGCGGCTGGCCGTGGAGCCGGCAACGCCACGCCGACCTGCTCGACGCACTCGACCGCGCCGGCGTGCGCGCCGCCGGTTACGACGTGCAGTTCATCGAGGCGTCCAACACCGACCCGATGGGCGACTCGATCCTCGAGGCGATGGCCGAAGGCGGCGCCGGGCGCTTCGTGTTCGGCTCCACCCTGCCGCCGCAGTCGTTCGCGGCCGGCGACAACCAGGTTCCGATCTCGCAGGCGCCGGGCGCATTCGCGATCGTGCCCGACCCGGCGCGACCGGGGCCTGGCATCGTGCTGCTGTGGCCCTATGGCGAATCGATGGCCAGGCACAGCGCGCTGCTCGACGCCGATCGCGACGACGACGGCCTGATCCGCGATGTCACCCTGCGCCGCGAGTACGGCGACTGGGCGTTGCCGTCGATCTCGCTGGCGCTTGCAGCGCAGGCGACCGGGCGCGCGCCCGCGTCGTTCCCGAAAACGGTGCGGATCAACTGGCGCACCGAACACAAGATGCCGTACGTGAGCGCCGCCGACCTGATCGAAGGCGAGCCGGTGTGCGACGTCGCCGGCACGCCGCCCGACCTCGACGGTGCGGTGGTGATGATCGGCTACACGGCCGCCGGCCTCAACGACGCCAAGCCGACGCCGGTGGATGCCGCCATGCCGGGCGTGCAGGTCCATGCCGAGGCGATCGAAGCGCTGGTGGCCGGCAGCGGCATCTGGATGCCGCCGGCGATGTTCAAGTACCTGCTGGCCGCGTTCCTGGTCGCGCTGACCGGGTTCGTGTTCTGGCGCGGCGAGCCGTCGTGGGACATGGACGCGGTGTTCATCGCCGGCAACCTGGGGCTGGTGGCCCTGGCTTTCGTCGGCCTCACCGCGTTCGGCGTGTTCTTCGACATCTTCGCCGCCCTGGCGTTCACCAGCCTGGTGTTCGGCCTGTGTCGAAGCTACGCGGCGACCCAGCGCGGGCATGCGATCGGCAACGACGACTACCGCCCGCAGTTCGATCCCGACAACGACCGCTGGCTGGCGCTGGCGCGATTGCGCTTCGTCCCGGACTCCGGGCTCGACGATGCGGTGCTGGGCCGGCGCATCCGCGAATACCGCCGGCGCCTGCGCGGATTCGTGTACACCCGCAGCAGCGCGATCACGATCGAGGGCATCGTCGAGTACAAGCACTGGCTGTACGAGTCGCTGCTCGACATCAACGTGCTGATCTGGAGCGGCAAGGACAAGGCCAGTGTCGCCGCGCTGGCACAGGACGACCTGCGCGCGTTGCGCGCGCACCTGGCCGGCCACGACGATGTCCTTCCCGACGACGGCAGCGTGCGCGTCGCCAGCATGGTCAGCGCTGCGGTCGGCGAGGACGAATCGCTGGCCGACACCCGCGCGCGCGTGTGCACGGTGCTCGGCCGGCTGCTGGCGGCACCGACCATTGCCGAGCGGCCCCTGTCCGACCACGATGCCTTTGCCGGCGACGAGGACGAGTAGGCGCCAGAATGAATGGGGGCATTACGCGACAGACCGCGCAATGGCCTGAAGTCCCCCATGATTGCGTTCAATTACCGATGTTCGACAGTCGCAGGAGCAAGCCGATGAACCCGACCCGCCAACGCCAGTTCCGCCTCCGCCTCGCACTCGTGCCGGCTTGCGTCCTGTCGCTGCTGGCCATGCCCGTGTTCGCCGAGTCGATGGCGGCACTGGTGCACAAGGCCAAGGTGGAAGTGCACGCCGCGCCCGATTTCAAGTCGCCGTCGGTGGCGACGCTCAAGCGCAACGCCGAACTCGAGGTCGCGGGCCAGCAGGGGCTGTGGTTCAAGGTGCAGCTGGACGACGGCAAGGAGGGCTTCGTACGCGTCAACGACGTGCGCATGGCCTATGCCGGCAAGGAAGGCGGCGACGCCAACGTGCGCGCCCTGTTCACCGGCAAGGCCGGCAAGGGCCGCGTCACCGAGACGGCGGGCGTGCGCGGCCTGGACGAGAGCAACCTGCAGTCCGCGGGCATGGATTCGAGCGAACTCGAGGCGATGGAAGCCAACCGGGCGACGCCGGAGGAAGCCGCGGCCGCGGCCCGCTCGCGGAACTGGGTGGCGATGGAAGTGGCGTACCCGCAGGAAATGACCAAGCAGAAGGAAGGCGGCGCGACCCAGAAGACCAAGCGCACCGGCCTCGGCTTCGCCCGCGGCCTGCTTTCGCTCACCGGCCACGGTTCGGCGCTGGGCGACGGCGCCCTGAACGTGGCTGACAAGGCCATGGGCAAGTCGGAAGAGGAAATCGCCGCCGAGGAACTGGCGCTGGGTCCGGAGATCGCCGGGCGCATCCTCGGCGCGGCACCGCTCTGGGACGACGCCGCGGCGCAGGAGCGGGTGAACCTGATCGGCCGCTGGATGGCTTCGCATACGACCCGGCCGGAACTGCCGTGGACCTTCGGCGTGATCGACTCGCCGGAAATCAACGCATTCGCGGCACCGGGCGGCTACGTGCTGATCACCCGCGGCATGTACGAGCTGCTGGTCGACGATGCCGAAGTGGCGGCGGTGCTGGGCCACGAGATCAGCCATGTGATCCAGCGCGACCATTACCACGTGATCCACAAGCAGGGCATCACCCAGGCCGGTACCGACCTGGTCGCCAGCCAGGTCGACGTCGGCGGCGGGCTCGCGGGTGCATTCGCCAAGGGTTACGCCACGCGCTTCGGCGCGAAGGTCATGCTCACCAGCCTCGACCGCGAGGCCGAATTCCGTTCCGACCAGGCCTCCGAGGTCTACCTGGCGCGCTCGGGCTTCAATCCGCTGTCGCTGTATGCGGTGCTGCAGAAGATGACCGCGTTCGGCACGCAATCGGCGTCGCTCGCCCAGATGTACAAGACCCACCCGCCGCTGGACGACCGGCTGGACCGGATCGACAGTTCGGAAGTGCCGGGAATGAAGGCCTACGCCGAGCGCAATTGAGCGTCAGAACAGGCGCAGCGTGAACGGATAACGATACGGTTGTCCGTTCCACGCGCGCGAGGCGGCAATCAGGCTGCATACCAGCCACATCAGCGCGACCGCGCAGATCACGATCGCCAGCACGATTCCCGCGGGCGCCGCGAGGATGATGCCGAGGCCGAGGGTGAGCACCGTCGCCCCGACCAGCACGAAGGCGATCACCGCCGCGATGGCGGCGTACAGGAACATGCTGAGGTTGAAGTTGAACGCCTCGCGCGCGTGCGCCGCGACGAACGGCGACGCATCGCGCTTGAGGAACCAGACGATCCCCGCGCCGAGCATGCCGGCCGCGCCGGCGATCCAGCTCGTGCACAACGCCAGTACCAGCGCCGCCACGTGGGCGATGGCCGCCCACTGGCGCTCGCTCGGCGAGGGAACCGTCATGCCGGTCATTTCACCAGGCGAAGGGTGAACGGATAGCGGTAGCGCTCGCCCTGGTTGGCCTTGATTCCCGCGATGACGGTGAACACCAGCCATGCGAGCCCGACCAGGATCATCAGCGGCCCGGTCAGCAGGATGCCGATGCCCAGGGTCAGCAGCGTCAGCACGAACAGCACGAAGAAGATGATGGCCACGGTGATGTTGAAGTTCAGCGCTTCCTTGGCCTGGTCGTCGACGAAGGACATGGTCTCCTTCTTCATCAGCCAGATCACCAGCGGTCCGATGAAACAGCCGATGCTGCCGGCCCACCCGGCGGTGACGATGCCCCCGGCCAGTGCCGAAAGGTGGGCGAACATCGCCCACTGGCGCTCTTCTGCCGGAATACCGCTGTCGGCACTCGTCGGCGCCGGATTGATGTCGTTCATGCGTTGATCCCCTCTCTCGGTGGGGCGCCCCTCCGGCGCCAATCCCCAATGTCGGCGGGCCGGCCCTTGGCGTCAAGGGCCACGCATTCAGCCCGCGGCCCCGGCCACGGTCATGGCGCCGACCAGGATCGGCCCGGTGCGGATGTGCGAACGGGGGTCGATGTCGCTGCCCACCGCCTCGATCGCCTGGAACATCGACTTCAGGTTGCCGGCGACGGTGATGCCATCGACCGGATACGCCAGCGCACCGTCCTCGACCATGAACCCGGCGGCACCGCGCGAATAGTCGCCGGTGACCGCATTCACGCCCTGCCCCATCAGTTCCGTGACCAGCAGGCCGCGGCCCATGCCGCGCAGCATCTCATCCAGGCTGCCGGCATTGGCGGCGACCTGCAGGTTGTGCACGCCGCCGGCATTGGCGGTGGTGGACAGGCCCAGCTTGCGCGCCGAGTAGCTCCCGAGCACGTAGCGCTGCAGCACGCCGTCGCGCACCAGCGGCGATTCGCGGGTGGCCACGCCCTCTGCGTCGAACGCGGCCGAGCGCAGGCCGCGCGGCAGGAACGGCAGCTCGTCGATCGCGAACCAGCCTGGGAACAGCCGGGTGCCCGCGCTGTCGAGCAGGAAACTCGCCTTGCGGTACAGCGCGCCGCCCGAGACCGCGCCGAGCAGATGGCCGACCAGCGACCGCGCCATCTCGGGCGCGAACAGCACCGGCATCGTGGCGGTCGCGATCGAGCGCGGCTGCAGGCGCGCGGCGGTACGCTCGGCGGCGCGACGACCGACCGCGGCCGGGGTTTCCAGGCCACCCTCGGCGATCGCGGTGGTGTACCAGCCGTCGCGCTGCATGCCGTCGCCCTGGCCGGCGATCAGGGCGCAGCCAATGGTGTGGCGGGTGCCGCGCTCGCGGCCGACGAAACCGTGCGAGTTGGCGTACACGCCCAGCGAGGTGCTGCTGCCGACCGAAGCGCCGTCGGAATTGGTGATGCGCGGATCCTCGCGACCGGCCTGCTCGCAGGCCAGGGCCAGTTCGATCGCGCGTGGTGCATCCAGCGCCCACGGATGCCAGCCGTCGTATTCGGGGAAGCGTCCATCCGGGCCGGGGCGCGCCATCAGCGCGGCATCGGCCAGGCCCGCGGCCGGATCCTCCTCGGTGTGCCGGGCAATGGCGCAGGCCTGCTCCACGGTGGCGTCCAGGCTGGCGTCGCGCAGGTCGGCGGTGCTGGCGCTGCCCTTGCGCTGGCCGAAGTACACGGTCACGGCGATGCCGCGATCGCGGGTCGCCTCGATGGTCTCGACCTCGCCCAGCCGCACGTCCACGCTGAGCCCGTGCTCCTCGCTGCAGCTGACCTCGGCCTGGCTGGCGCCACGGTCGCGGCAGCGTTGCAGGAGCTGGCCGGCGATGTGTTCGAGCCGGTCTTGCAGATCGGTCATGGCTTATCCTGTGGCTATGAGAGGACGCGACGAGGACACCGGCGAGTACCTGGCACCCAGCCGCAGCGAGCAGCGCAGGGCCGCGCTCGACGTGCTCGCGCTGGGCGAACGGCTGGCGGGACTGACCCCCACCCAGCTGGCGAAGCTGCCGGTGCCCGAATCGTTGCTGCCGCACATCGCCGACACCCGGCGGATGACGGCCCACGGCGCGCGCAAGCGCCAGGTCGCGTTCCTGGCCAAGCAGATGCGCCGCGAGGACGACGAAACCCTCGATGCGATCCGCGACGCGCTCGACGCCGGCGGCGAAGCCGCGCGGCGCGAGACCGCGTTGATGCACCGCGCCGAAACCTGGCGCGAGCGCCTGCTGGCCGAAGGCGATGCTGCCTTGTCGGAATTCGTGGAAGCGTACCCGGCGGCGGACCGGCAACGCCTGCGCCAGCTGGTGCGTAGCGTGCTGGAGGAGCGGGCGCGGAACAAGCCGCCACGCGCATTCCGGGAGTTGTTCCGCGAAGTGCGCGAGCTGCTCGAAGTCACGCCCTAGTCCCGCCCACGGTGATCGACTCGATCAGCAGCGACGGCTGGCCGACGCCGACCGGGACGCTCTGGCCGTTCTTGCCGCACACGCCCACGCCTTCGTCGAGGGCGAGGTCGTTGCCGATCATCCGCACCTTCTGCATGGTTTCCGGGCCGTTGCCGATCAGGGTCGCGCCCTTCACCGGCGCGGTGACCTTGCCGTCCTCGATCAGATAGGCCTCGGTGGCCGAGAACACGTACTTGCCGCTGGTGATGTCGACCTGGCCGCCGCCGAAGTTGACCGCGTACAGGCCGCGCTTGACCGAGCGGATCATCTCTTCGGGATCGTGCTGGCCGGCGCGCATGTAGGTGTTGGTCATGCGCGGCATCGGCAGGTGGGCGAAGGATTCGCGGCGGCCGTTGCCGGTCGGCGCCATGCCCATCAGGCGCGCATTGAGCGAGTCCTGCATGTAGCCGACGAGCACGCCGTCCTCGATCAGCGTGGTGCAGTTGGAGGCGGTGCCTTCGTCGTCGATGTTGAGCGAACCGCGGCGTCCCTCCAGGGTGCCATCGTCGACGATGGTGACGCCGGGCGAGGCCACGCGCTGGCCGATGCGGCCGGCGTAAGTCGAGGTGCCCTTGCGGTTGAAGTCGCCTTCCAGGCCATGGCCGACCGCCTCGTGCAGGAGCACGCCGGGCCAGCCCGGGCCAAGCACCACCGGCATCGCACCGGCCGGGGCGTCGACGGCTTCCAGGTTCACCAGCGCCTGGCGCAACGCTTCGCGCGCAAACCTTTCCGGCTTGCCGCCTGCGAACAGCTCGGCGTAACCGAAGCGGCCACCACCGCCGGCGTAGCCGGACTCCCGGCGTCCGTCCTGCTCGACGATCACCTGCACGTTGATCCGCACCAGCGGCCGCACGTCGGCGGCGAGCACGCCGTCGCTGCGCGCGACCAGCACGGTGTCGACACCGCCGGAAAGGCTGGCGACGACCTGGCGCACGCGCGGGTCCGCGGCGCGCAGCATGCGGTCGAGCGCGCGCAATGCTTCGACCTTGTCCTCGTTGCCGAGCCCGTCGATCGGATCAATGGCCGGGTACAAGGTCCGGCCGCTACTGCGCACCAGTTGCCGCGGAGGCAGTTCGCGGCCGTCGCGGGCGATCGCGCGCGCGGACTTCGCCGCGTCCGCCAGCGCCACGGCATCGATGTCGTCGGAATAGGCGAAGCCGGTCTTCTCGCCCGAGATCGCACGCACGCCCACGCCCTGCTCGATCGAGTGGGCGCCGTCCTTGACGATGCCGTCCTCCACCGTCCAGCTCTCGCGGCGCGCATGCTGGAAATACAGGTCGCCGAAGTCGATGCCCGGGCCCAGCAGGGCACCGAAGGCGCGATCCAGGCCGCCGGCATCAAGGCCCGCGGGAACCAGGAGGCGGTTTTCGGCAAGTTGCAGCGGCAGGCTCATGCGGGGTCCACTCCGGTCACATCGACGTAGGGTACGCAAACGATCTGCGGGCGGCAGCGGCCTGGATCAACCCTGCGGGGGTTGCGGCGGCGCGGCGTCGGGCGGTCCGCGATCGATCACCTCGACCCTGGGTTCCTTCCACGGCCCGGTCACCTTGTAGGTCCTGGCGGCCATTTCGCCCAGCGGCTTGCGCAGCACGACATTGGCGGCCGCACCGATCGCCGCGCCAACCGGTCCCGCGGCGATCGCGCCGACCGCGGTCAGCAGGTTGCCGGTGCGCGGCACGACCTCGATGGTCTGGTCGAAGACCTGCGCGCGCAGGTCCGCGGTACCGCTGATGCTGATCTCGGCGGCCGGGCCGGCGATCACCAGGTCGTCGCTGGACGCCTTGGCCGAGGCGATGCGCACATGCCCGGCGAGCGTGTCGAAAGCGAAACCCTTGTCGAAGAAATCGCCGAAATCCAGGGTCAGGCGCCTGGGCAACTGTGCGATGCCGAGCAGGCCGAGCACGCGTCCTGCGCCGGGCTCGATCTCGACCAGTTGCCCGTCGCGGATGTCCAGCGACACGGTGCCGTCGATCGACAGCGGCGAGAAATCGGCCGGAGCGCCCGGCCATCGCGCGTCGAGCATGAGCCGGCCTTCGCCATCATCGAGTTGGCCGCCATGGCCCAATCCGGAAAACAGTCCGCCGAAGTCGCTGCTTTCGATCGTCGCCTGCAATCGGCTGCGCGCGGACGGCCCCTGCCCAAGCCAGTCGCCGCGTACTTCGATCCGCTGCCCCGGTGCCTGCGCGTCCAGCCTGGTGATGCGCATGCCCGCGGGCACCTGCCGGGTGCGCAACTGTGCAGCGCCCAGCACCGCCTCGCCGACCTGCAACCGGGCGATGTCGAAGGACAGCGGCGGGATTTTCGACGGATCGGTGCTGGCGGCGCCGTCCTGCCCCGCCGTCGTCGCGGCCGCCGGCTTGCTGTCGACAGCTGGCGGCGGCAACGGCCAGCGCACGTGTTCGAAGCGTCCGGAGACAGTCGCGCCGGCTGCATCCGGAATCCGCACATTGCCGGCAATCGCATCGCCCTGCAGCCGCAGCTGCAGCGCATCGCCGTCGCGCGCGAGTTGCAGGCGGGTATCGCGGAAGCCGGCGCCCAGCAGGTTCAGGCGCCCCACAGCGACATCGATGCGGCTCAGCGCCAGGCCTTCTTCCGCTTTCGCGTCGGCGGCAGCGCCGCCGCGTGCCACGCCTACCCAGTCGAGCGCATCCAGCGCATCGGTGCGGCCGGTGACCACCAGTCCCGAGGCGGGCGGCGGCTCGTCGACGCTGGCGCCACCGAGCACGACCCGCACTCCGGTGGCCCCGGCAGCGCTGCGCGCGCGCAGGGCCAGGCGCCTGCCCAGCGTCACCCGTACTTCGCCGTCGCCCAGCGGCAATGCGGTTTCGATCGTCGCCGGCAACGAGGCTTCCGCCGTCTTGCGCAGCGGAGCCGGCAACGACAGTGCCGTCCCGACCAGGCTCGAACGCAACTCCAGGGTCGCCGACGCGTCGCGGAACGCGAGCGCCGCGGTCCACTGCGAACGGCCGCTGGCGCGACCCTGCAACCAGGACAGTTCCGGCACGCGCTGCAGCAGGCGCTCGGCCGGCAGGTTGCCTTCGAGTTCGGCCTCGAAGTCGTTGCCGCGATCGCGCACGTGTTCGCCTGCGCGCAGGGTCAGGATCCCGGGCGCGTCCTCGTGGCGGACGTCGAGGCGTTCGGCGACGAAGCCATCGTCGCCGTAGCGGGCACGCCCGGAAACGCCTTCGAATGCAAGGTTCCAGCGCTTGTCCGCCAGCTTCGCATCGGCCAGCGTGACCCGGCCATCGATACGCGCCCCGGCCTTGTCCTGGAACGGCAATTCCATGTCGAAGGTCACTTCGGCGCGACCGCTGGCGGAGACGTTGTCGAGCGTGTCGCCATAGCGCGCATGCAGCGGACTGCGCCGCAGCAGTCCGACCAGCCTGGACGCATCGCCACCGCCCTGCGCGGAGACGCGCAGTGGCGCGCGGCCGAACCGGGCGATGCCGGCCTCGAAATGCTGGATGCCGACACCGGCGAGTTCACCCTTACCGGAGATTTCGAAGCCGTCGGCGACGAACGACAGGTCGCCGTCGACGTGTTCCAGTGGCGGCCAATCCGGCTGGAACGCGAGGGTCGCATCGACGATGCGCGCGGTGGCCTCGAAGCGGCCGCGGGCGGGCGCACCCGGGGCGTCGCGGAAGGGCCAGTCGTCGAGGTCGCCCGACACCAGCGCGCGCGCGTCGCGCAGCTGCCCCGCGACCAGCGCCGCATCCAGCCAGGCGATCGCCTGCGGCGCCATGCGATGGTGGATCCAGAAGCCGCTCGCGGTAGTCACCTGCGTCGGCAGCACGCGCGCAGCGAGGTCGATCCACGGCCGCGTGCCATCGCCCTGGAACCACAGCCCACCACGCACGTCGACGCCGAAATCCGCGCCGCGGACCTGCAGCGCGGGGGTCTCCACGCGCCACCCCTCGCCTTCGCGCCAACCGGCGATGCTGCCTTGCAGGCGTGCCGGGTGCGGCACGCCGAAACCGGCCGGCCAGTCGAAACGGAATGCCGCCTTCGGGTCGAGTTCGAACGCAAAGCCATGCGCGTCGCCCTGCAGGCGTCCGCTAAGGCCGGTGAATCCGGGCGCATCGCCCGCCGCCGAGAACCCGAGGTCCTCGACCCGCGCGCTGGCGCGGGTGGTGTCGCCGGCGGCAACGAATTCCAGGTCGTGGAGCACGGCGTGCGGCGCGGCGGCCGCCAGCCATTGGCGCAAACCCGGATCGAGGCGATCGCTGAGCGCCAGCACGCGCAACAAGAAACCCACCTGCAATCGTTGCGCCAGCACCGCGTTGCGCTCGCCGCCAGCGACGACCAGGCCATCGAGCACTTCGCCTCCGATCCGCAAGCGCGGCGCGTCGACACGCCATCCTCCGGAGCCGAGCTGCCAGCGCACGCGCCCCTGCACCTGCTCGAACCGCGCGCGCGGCACGCTCCCGTTGGCCAGCACCACGCCACGCAGCGCCAGCACGTCGAAACTGCCATCCACCAGTACCGATGCGATGCGATTGCCATGCAAGGTCGCCCATGCCTGGCCGCGACCGGTGCCCGATTCGGCCACCACGCCCGCCAGGTGCAACAGCGACGACCACGCGGCGAGATCGACCTGCGCGGCCTCGACGTGGGCGCGTCCGTCGCCGCTGCGGCGATCGAGTTCGACCGTGGCGCTGACCGGTGCACTGCCCTGGCGTGCCCAGGCACGCATGCCCATGCGCACGCGGTCGCCGTCGACCTGCAGGCGCATGTCCACGCGCGGCAAGCGCGCGTCGATTCCCAGCGATGGCGCGTCGATGGCGAGCTTGCCGCCGATGACCTGCAGTTCGCCGAGCCCTTCCAGCGCCGCGAACGGGTCGGACGGGGACGCCGCCTGGCCAGGCAATCCGCGCACCTGCCAGCGCCCGTCGTCGCCGCGCTCCAGGGTCAGTTCAAGCCCGCGCAGCCGCAGCTCGGTGAACGAGCGTCCGGGCAGCAGGCCCGCGTACTGCGAGACCAGCATTTCCGCATCGCCCACCCGGATGGTGTTCGCTCCTTCGCCCAGGCGCAGGCCGTCGAGTTGCAGCAAGGGACCGCGACGCGTCCAGCTGGTCTGCACGCGGTCGAAGGCGACCGGGCGATCGATGCGCTCCCCCAGCCACTCGGCGATCACGTCGGGATGGCGTTCGGCCAGCGGCAGCAGCTGGCTGACCACGCCCGCCGCCAGCGCCATCAGCACCAGCCCGATCGCAAGCGCATACCACAGCCCGCGGCGCGCGAGCCGCAGGCGCCGTTGCAGCGATGGACTCATTGCTCAGAGCAGCACGACATCGAACTGCTCCTGCAGGTACTGCGAATCGCCCTGGAAGCGGATCGACTTGCCGAGGAACTCCTCCAGCTCCGCGACGGCCACCGACTCCTCGTCGGTGATGCGAGCGACCACCTTGGGCGATGCGATCACCAGCAGGCGCGCGGCATCGAACTGGCGCACCGCGCGGGTGATCTCGCGGAAGATCTCGTAGGTGACGGTTTCGCTGGTCTTGAGCGTGCCGCGCCCGCCGCACTCGTGGCAGGGCTCGCACAACTGCCGCTCCAGCGACTCGACGGTGCGCTTGCGGGTCATCTCGACCAGGCCCAGCGGCGAGAAGTCGTAGACCGTGGTGCGCGCATGGTCGCGCGCCAGCGACTTCTCCAGCGTGCGCAACACCTGCCTGCGGTGCTCGGCGTCGTGCATGTCGATGAAGTCGATGATGATGATGCCGCCCAGGTTGCGCAGCCGCAGCTGGCGCGCCACCGCCTGGGCCGCTTCCAGATTGGTCCTGTAGACGGTTTCCTCGAGGTTGCGCTGGCCCAGGAACGACCCGGTATTGACGTCGACCGTGGTCATCGCCTCGGTCTGGTCGATCACCAGGTAGCCGCCTGACTTGAGCGGGACTTCCTTCTCCAGCCCCTTCTGGATTTCGTCTTCCACGCCATAAAGGTCGAAGATCGGGCGGGCGCCGCCGTAGTGCTCGATGCGCTCGGCCAGCCCGGGTTCCTCGGCCGGCAGCAACGCGGGCATGTATTGCGCAGCGAACGCGCGCAGGCGCTCGCAGGTCTCGCGCGAATCGACCTTGACCTTCTCCACGCCGCGGCGCATCAGGTCGCGCACCGCGCGCATCGGCAGGGTCAGGTCCTCGTACACGCAACTGCCGACGGCGCTGTCGGCCACCCGGGCTTCGACCAACGCCCAGGCCCGGCTCAGGTAGGCGATGTCCTCCGCCAGGGCTTCGGCCGGCTGGCCTTCGGCATTGGTGCGCACGATGTAACCGAAGCCACCGTGCGGCGCGGCCAGTTCGGTGACCAGGGTCTTGAGCCGGGCGCGCTCGGCTTCGTCCTCGATCCGCGCCGACACGCCGACGATCTTCGATTGCGGCAACAGCACCAGGTAGCGCGAAGGCATGCTGATCTGGGTCGTGAGGCGCGCGCCCTTGCTGCCGATCGGATCCTTGACCACCTGCACGACCACGTCCTGTCCATCGCGCAACAGTTCCGCGACCGGCGGCACCGGCACCGGACCCTGCTCGGTCGCGTCGCCGCCGCGCGCGGCCAGCGGGCGCTGGATGTCGTTGGCGTGCAGGAACGCGGCACGGTCCAGGCCGATCTCCACGAACGCCGCCTGCATCCCGGGCATCACCCGCTGGACCTTGCCCTTGTAGATGTTGCCGACCACGCCGCGCGACCAGCCGCGCTCGATGTGCAGCTCCTGCAGCATGCCGTTCTCGACCACCGCCACGCGGGTTTCGCGCGGGGTGACGTTGACCAGGATCTCCTCGCTCACGGCGTGGCCTCCGTACCGAAGGCACCCAGCAGTCGCGCGGTTTCATGCAGCGGCAGGCCCATCACCCCGGAATAGCTGCCCGACAGGTGCGAAATGAACGCCTGGGCGCTGCCCTGGATGGCATAGGCGCCGGCCTTGCCTTCCCATTCGCCGGCGGCCACGTAGGCGGCAATCGCCGCATCGTCCAGCTCGGCGAAGCTGACGTCCGAAACCGAGACCACCTGCATCTCGCGCGAGGCCGACACCAGCGACACCGCGGAAACGACCTGGTGGGTGCGGCCCGAAAGCCGCCGCAGCATCGCCGCTGCATCGGCGCCGTCGACAGGCTTGCCGAACACTTCGTCGTCGAGCACCACCTCGGTGTCGGCGCCGATGACCCGCGCGCCGGGAATCGCCATCACCTGCAACAGTCCGGCTCCCGCCTTCTCGCGCGCCACCCGGCGCACGTAGTCCTCCGGCGGCTCCCCGGGCTGGCGTTGTTCGGGCACGTCGATGTCCAGGCTGGCGAACGGTTGGCCGAGGCGGGCCAGCAGCTCGCGCCGGCGCGGGGATTGCGAGGCGAGATACAGCATCCCTTCAAGAATAACCCGCACCCGCTCCGGTGGGCCGCAAGCCCGAAAACCCGTGCAATTCCGGCTCACCGCCCGTTCACCCGTGGGGGCACACCCTTTTTTCGACCCCATTCACATCGCCTGGAGACCTGCATGCATCCGATCCTGTCCCGCTCGTTCCTGCTCGCCGTGGCCGTGCTCCTGGCCGGGTTCGCCGCCACCGCCTGCGCCCAGCAGGGCGACGGCACCCTGCTCTCCGTATCCGCCCAGGCCGAGGCCAGCCGGGCTCCGGACGTGGCGACCCTGTCGGCCGGCGTCGTGACCCAGGCGGCCGATGCCAACGCCGCGATGCGCGACAACGCCGCACAGATGGACAAGGTGATGGCCGCGATCCGCGCCGCCGGGATCGCCGAGCGCGACATCCAGACCAGCGGCATCAGCGTCCATCCGCAGTATCGCTACGCGGAGAACCAGCCGCCTGCGATCACCGGCTACCAGGCCAGCAACACCGTCAACCTCAAGGTCCGCGACATCGCCAACCTGGGCAAGGTCCTCGACGCCCTGGTCGCCAGCGGCGCCAACCAGGTCAACGGCCCGGGCTTCGAGATCGACAAGCCCGAGGTCGTCTACGACGAAGCCCGCCGCGAGGCGCTGAAGAAGGCGCAGGCGCGCGCACGAATGTATGCCAGCGAGCTCGGGCTGAAGGTGCGCCGCATCGTCAGCATCGACGAAGGCGGTGGTTTCCACGCACCGCCGCCGATGCCGATGATGGCGATGGCCGCCCGCGCCGAGAAGGCCTACGACACCGCGGTATCGCCGGGCGAAACCACGCTGCAGGCGAACCTGTCGGTGGTGTTCGAACTGGGGAAATGAGATGACGCCGCGCAGGCAGGTGCCCAAGGACACGCACGACCGCTCCGGGTATCGCGAGGAGCGTCCGCGCGATCCCGGGGAGGCGCGACAACCGGCCGAACCGGCGCGCCCGAGTCCGGACGAGCCGGGAATCGAACGCGACACCGACGCCCATCCGGTGCCGGAGAAAGGCAAATGAGCTAGGCAACCCAAGGGAGGTGGACCATGCTGCACGCACAGACGCACTCTCACCTGCACCCCCAAGCCAACCGCATCGCCGGCTACGCGTTCGCGATTAGCTTCAACGCACTGTTGCTGATGTTGCTGCTGGTGCCGATGCAGGGACCGCCCTCGTTGAAACTGCCGGGTGAATCCCGGCCCGCCATCACCTGGTACATGCCGCGACCGGAACCACCGGCGGTGCCGCCCACGGTTCCGGTGACACCGCAGCCGCCGACGACGCAGGCAGTCGCTCCGCGCGTGCAGGTCCCGCCGACGGCACCGGCGCTGGTCGTCGACCAGGGCAGCGAACAGGCCTCGCCGCCGGCGCTGCCTGATCCGTCGCTCACCGAAGTGGCGAGCATTGCCGCGCCGGACGTGCCATTGGCCGGTGCACGCCTGGAATACCTGGAGGCGCCACCGCCGATGTACCCGCGTGCAGCGATGCGCGCCCACAGCCAGGGCACGGTGCTGCTGGAAGTGCTGGTCGATGTGGACGGACGGCCGCTGCGGGTGGAGGTGCGGCAGGGCAGCGGTGACAGCCGCCTGGATGCCGCCGCACGCAAACAGGTGCTCGCGCATTGGCGTTTCCGCCCGGCGATGCACGAGGGCCGGGCGATGCAGGCGATCGGCCTGGTCCCGATCAACTTCCGGCTGCGCTAGCGGCGAAGTTCAGGCGCGGTGGTAAGGGTGGTTGGCGAGCAGCGCCGCGGCGCGGTACAGCTGCTCGGCCACCACCAGCCGCACCAGCATGTGCGGCAACGTCAGCGGCCCCAGCGACCATTGCTCGTCGCTGCAGGCGAGGACTTCGGGCGCATGCCCTTCCGGGCCGCCGACCAGCAGCGCCAGGTCGCGGCCGCCATTGCGCCAGTGCTGCAGGCGTTCGGCCAGCTGTTCCGACGACCACGCCTTGCCGCGCCCGTCCAGCGCGACGACGTGCACCGATTTCGGCAATGCGGCAATCACGCGCGCGCCTTCATCCGCCGTCGCACGCGCGGCATCGCGGCCCTTGCCGCGCAATCCGGGTTCGATCTCGACCAGCTCCAGCGGCAGCCAGTGCGACAGCCGCTTGCGGTATTCGGCGAAGCCGCTCGCGACCCAGGCGGGTGGTTTTTCCCCGACGGCGACCAGGCGCGCTTTCATGGCGCGGCCCCGGACTTCAGGCCGCGCTGTGCTCGGGCGGCTGGTCGCCCACGGTCCACAGGCGCTCGAGCGCGTAGAACTCGCGGACGCGGGGCAGCATGACGTGGACGACGATGTCGCCGAGGTCGACGAGGACCCACTCGGCCTCGGACTCGCCCTCGACGCCCAGCGGTTGCACGTCGAGCTTCTTGGCGAAGCGCACGACTTCGTCGGCGATCGACTTGACGTGGCGCGACGAGGTGCCGGAGGCGACGACCATGAAATCGGTGACGCTGCTCTTGCCGCGCACGTCGATCTCGACGATGTCCTTTGCCTTGAGTTCTTCGACCGCGCCGTGGACTGCCTCGAGCAGCTTCTCGATCGGCGGGGGCGGGTTCGGCAACTGGGTCCTGATGACCTGGGCTTGGGTGGTCAAGAGCGTCCGGATAGGAAGTGGGATCGGCGTCGATTATACCCGTGCCGCGGTTACGGCCCGGTCACGGTGCGCCCACGGTAGAGGCCGTGGGCTTCGATGTAGTCCGCCACCGCCGCCGGCACGAGGTGGCGCCACGGCTGGCCGGACGCGATCCGGGCACGGATTTCGGTCGCTGAATGCGGATGCAGCGGCTGGCGCAGCCACAGCACGCGGCCGGCCGGTGCCTGTTCCAGGTCGCGAGGGCCATCGGCAACGCGTCGGTCGATGCTGGTTGCCAGTTCCGCGGGCAGGCTTTCGCCCGCTTGTTGGTCCTGGCCCGGGCCGACTTCACGGCTGGCCACCACGAAGTGGGTGAGGTCGAACAGTTCGCGCCACGATTTCCATGACGGCAGTCCGGCGAAACTGTCGGCACCCACCAGCAGCGCCACCGGCGCGACGTCGCCGATGCCTGCGCGCAGTTCGCGCAGGGTGTCGACGCTCCAGGAGCGGCCGCTGCGCCGCAATTCGCGCAGGTCCAGCTGCAGGCCCGGTTCGCCTTGCAACGCCAGTTCCAGCATGTCCACGCGTTGCACGGCGCTGGCGCCGGGCGGCGGGCGATGCGGCGGATCGGCCGCCGGCATCAGGTGCACGGGGACGCCAAGCAGGTCGCGCGCAGCGCGCGCGATCGCCAGGTGTCCTGCGTGGATCGGGTCGAACGTGCCGCCGTAGAGCACGTGCAGCGCGGGCATCGCGCTCAGCCTGCCAGCAGGGATGCGGCAGCCGGGCTCGCGACCGCGACCAGCACGCGCTCGAGCTGCACCCAGGCGTCGTCGGGGTCGCGACCCGCGATTCCGCGTCCCTTCGAAATACGGTCCACGCGCCCGAGGCCGGCAACGAAACTTTCCCAGCGCGATGCCGGATGGCGCTGCAGTGCGCGCAGGTAGGTCGCCTGGCGTGCGTCCCAGACGCGCTGGGCACGGAACTCCGCGTTGAGGTTTCCGCCGCGCGCCTTGGCCCGCGCCAGCACCACGGCGCGCTGCAACTCCATCGACAACATGCCGAGCAGGGCCGGGACCGCCTCGCCCTCGGCGCGCAGGCCGCGCAGCATGTGCGAGACCAGCGCGGGATCGCCATTGAGGGTCGCGTCGATGAGCCGGAACACGTCGTAGCGCGCGGAATCGGCGACCAGCGCGTCCATGCGCGCCACGTCCAGCGGCTGGCCGTCGGCCAGCAACACCAGCTTCTCGATCTCCTGCGCGGCGGCCAGCAGGTTGCCCTCGACCCGCTCGGCCAGCCGCTGCACGGCCGCCGCATCGGCCTGGACGCCGCGCGCGCGCAGCCTGCGGTCGATCCAGTCGGGCAGTTCGTGCGACTTCACCGCCCACGCGACCGAGACCACCCCGATCCGGGCGATGGCTTCGCTCCATTTGCCGCCATGCGACTTGCTCCAGTCGCCACAGGTCACCAGCAGGCAGACATCCGCCGGCAGCTCGGCGCAGGCCTCGGTCAACATCTTCGAACCCACCGTTCCCGGCTTGCCCGTCGCCAGCCGCACTTCAACCAGGCGCCGCGAGGCGAACAGGCTGGGTGCGCGCAGGGTGGCGGAGAAGCCGTCCCAGTCCAGGTCGCGCTGGTGGCCTTCGATCATGAACACTTCGCGCTCGGCGATGCCCTGCCCGCGCGCCGCGGCGCGGACCGCGTCGGCGGCCTCGAGCACGCGCAGCGGTTCAGGCCCGGCAATCAGGTAGGCGGGGGCCAATGGGCCGCGGGCGACGCGCGTGGCCAGTTGTTCGGGGGTGGATTCCATGCGCCGGGCGCGCCGTCAGGGCGAGGCCGCGGGCGCCTGCTGCGACAGGCGCGACACCGCGTCGATCCGGCGCAGGATCGACGGCACCATTTCGCGGCGCAGCTCGCGCACCAGGATCTCGCGCTCGCCTTCGGTACCTGCCGAACTGGTCGGCACCGAGACATAGTCGCGGCTCAACTCAATCGCCTGCTGCGGCACGATGTCGGTGTCGTCGGCGCGGCGCAGGTCGAAGATCACGGCATAGCGCAGGGTGAACTCCTGCGAGCGGCCGAACTGGTCGACGCTGATCGAGGTGTCGCCCAGGCGCTCGCTGAGGATGCGCAGCGTCGCCGCATCGGCGTCGCCGGGCGCGGCGATGGTCGCGCCGGCGCGCTGCAGTGCCTGCTGCAACTGCTGCGCCAGGGGACCGTCGGGATCGTCGGCCTGGATCCGTACCGGCCCCAGGTCCGGCGGCAGCAGCAGCGCATTGCGCAGGTGGAAACCGCAACCGGCGAGCAGCAGCAACACGAACGCGAGCAGGGAGGTCCGGATCATGGGCCCAGTCTAAGTCAGCCGGCCGCGACGATGTTCACGATCTTGCCCGGCACGACGATCACCTTGCGTACCGTCTGGCCCTCGAGGAACCGCGCGACGCCGGGCTCGGCCAGTGCCGCCGCCTCGACCGCCTCGCGCGGCGCATCCGGCGCCACCTGGATCGTGCCGCGCAGCTTGCCGTTGACCTGGACCGCGATGGTGAGGCTATCGCGCTGCAGCGCGGAGGGATCCACGCGCGGGAAAGGCACGTCCTCGAGCAGCGACTCCGGATGGCCCAGCGCCTGCCACAGCGCGTGGCAAACGTGCGGGGTCACCGGATTGAGCAGCAGGACCATGGCCTGCAATGCCTCGTGGCGCACCGCCCTGCCCTGTTCGGACATGTCCTCGAACCTGGCGACATGGTTGAGCAGTTCCATCAGCGCGGCGATCGCGGTGTTGAAGCTGTGGCGGCGGCCGTAGTCGTCGCCGACCTTCTGGATGGCCTCGTGCAGCTGCCGGCGCAGGGTCTTCTGCGCGGCGTCCAGGTTCGCCGGATCGACTTGCGGATGGTCGGGCTGGGCGACGTGCTCGAGCACTTCACGCCAGAACCGGCGCAGGAACCGGGCCATGCCCTCGACGCCCGCCTCGTGCCATTCCAGCGACATTTCCGGCGGCGAGGCGAACATCGAGAACAGGCGCACGGTGTCGGCGCCGTAGCGGTCGACCATGGCCTGCGGGTCGACGCCGTTGTTCTTGGACTTCGACATCTTTTCGATGCCGCCAACGACCACCGGCTTGCCATCGGCCTTCAGCACCGCGCCAACGACATGACCCTTGTCGTCGCGACTCACGTCCACGTCCGCAGGATTGAACCATTCCCGATTCCCCATTCCCGATTCCCGGTAGTAGGTATCGGCCACGACCATGCCCTGGGTCAGCAACCGGGTCGCGGGCTCGTCGCTCTTCACCAGGCCCTGGTCGCGCAGCAGCCGGTGGTAGAAGCGGAAGTACAGCAGGTGCAGGATCGCGTGCTCGATGCCGCCGATGTACTGGTCCACCGGCAGCCAGTGGTCTGCGCGCGCGTCGACCTGGGCGTCGGCGCCCGGCGAGGTATAGCGCGCGTAGTACCAGCTCGATTCCATGAAGGTGTCGAAGGTGTCGGTCTCGCGCTCGGCCGCGCCGCCGCATTGCGGGCAGCGGGTCTTGCGCCATTCCGGATCGGCCTTGATCGGCGAACGAACGCCCGAGAACGCCACGTCTTCCGGCAGGACCACGGGCAGCTGGTCCTCCGGCACCGGCACTGCGCCGCACTTGTCGCAATAGATCACCGGGATCGGGCAGCCCCAGTAGCGCTGGCGGCTCACGCCCCAGTCGCGCAGGCGGAAGTTGACCTTGCGGGCGCCATTGCCATCGGCTTCAAAACGCGCGGCCAGGGCGTCGAACGCGGCATTGAAATCCATGCCGCTGTACTCGCCGGAATTGACCAGCGTGCCGCGTCCGGTGAAGGCGCCCTGCTGCTGGATCGAATCCAGGTAGTCGCGGACCATGGACACTGCGGCCGCAGTGTCGAAAGCGTCGACCTTGCCGCCATCGAGCGCCGCCTGGAACGGGTCCGCATCGACCGCGACGTCATGGCCGATCTCGCGCAGCGCATCGCGCACGCCGTCGGGCATGATCACCGGCCGCACCGGCAGGCCGTAGGCCTTGGCGAACTCCCAGTCGCGCTGGTCGTGCGCCGGCACGGCCATCACCGCGCCGGTGCCGTAGCCCATGAGCACGAAGTTGGCCACGTAGACCGGCACGTCCTCGCCGGTCAGCGGGTGGATCGCCCACAGGCCGGTGGCCATGCCGCGCTTTTCCTGGGTTTCCAGTTCGGCCTCGGACACGCCGCCATGCTTGAGGTCCTCGAGGAAGGCGGCCAGCTCCGGGTTGCCGCGCGCCGCCTTCAGCGCCAGCGGATGCTCGCCTGCGATGCTGATGAAGGTCACGCCCATCAGGGTGTCGGGGCGCGTGGTGTAGATCGACAGCGGCGCTTCCTCGCCGTCCACCTTGAACTGGATCTCCAGGCCTTCGGAGCGGCCGATCCAGTTGCGCTGCATGGTCTTGACCGAATCCGGCCAGCCGTCGAGCGTGTCCAGGCCGTCGAGCAGTTCCTGCGCGTAGTCGGTGATCTTGAGGAACCATTGGGGTATTTCGCGCTTCTCCACCAGCGCGCCGGTGCGCCAGCCGCGGCCGTCGACCACCTGCTCATTGGCCAGGACCGTCTGGTCTACCGGGTCCCAGTTCACCACCGAGTTGCGCCGGTAGGCCAGCCCCTGCTTCATCAGGCGCACGAACATGCGCTGCTCATGCACGTAGTAGTCGGGCCGGCAGGTGGCGAACTCGCGCGACCAGTCGATGGCATAGCCCATGGTCTTGAGCTGAGCGCGCATGTGCTCGATGTTGGCGTAAGTCCACTTGGCCGGCGCGGTGTTGTTCTTGATCGCCGCGTTCTCGGCGGGCAGCCCGAAGGCATCCCAGCCCATCGGTTGCAGCACGTTCCTGCCGCACATGCGCTGGTAGCGGCTGATGACGTCGCCGATGGTGTAGTTGCGCACGTGGCCCACATGCAGCGCGCCGGAGGGATACGGCAGCATCGAAAGGCAATAGAACTTCGGCTTCGCCGGGTTCTCGGCCACTTCGAAGGCGCGGGTCCGCTCCCAGTAATGCTGTGCGGCCGATTCGACGGCGGCGGGATCGTAGGCGGGGCTTGGAGTTTCGGTGGACACGGCACGGGCGGGAATGGACGGACTGTGCAGCCTACCGCAGCGCACAAAAACCCGCCACGACCCTAGAATGGCGCGATGGAATGGATGGGATACATGGCCGCCGTACTGACCACCCTGGCCTTCGTGCCGCAGGCGGCCAAGACGATCCGCAGCCGCGACACCAGCGGCATCTCGCTGTCGATGTACGTGATCTTCACCGCCGGCATCGCCTGCTGGTTCGGCTACGGCATCTACCTGGCGTCCTGGCCGATGATCGTGTCGAACCTGATCACCTTCGCGCTGGCGGTGGTGATCCTGGGGCTGAAGTTGCGGCACGGCTGAGCGCGGTCCGGGCGGCCAGCGCCAGCCACAGGAAATACAGCACCAGGGTGATCCGCTGGGCGTAGCCGGGATTGCCCTCGAGCACCGGCACGAAATCGATCATCCGCTGCAGCACGCTCAGCAGCACCGCCAGGGCCAGGAGCACGCCCGGCCCGACCAGCGCCCGCCAACCCGGCCGCCCGCGCAGGCCCATGGCGAGCATCAGCGCCGACGGCAGGAAGCCCAGCAGGGCGATCGTGAGCATGGCCACATGCAGTTTCGATGCCAGCTCGTCGGGCTTGGCCAGGTCGTAGGGAAACACGCCGTTGCCTGCATAGGCCAGGCCCGAGATCGCCAGCAGCCAGACCCCGATCCGTGCGGCCGTGCCGGCGCCATCGCGCTCCAGCGGTGCCAGCAGGGACAGCGCGAACCAGGCGACGAGCAGCCCGGGGAGGATGAAGCCGGCCACGTTCCAGTACGCCGCGACCGGCATCACCGACATGCCAAGGAAGCTCACCGGCATGGTCGCGTGGTCGTAGCCGGGCGCGGCGGCGCCCACTACCGACAACGTGATCGCGAACATGGCGCCTGCGATCCAGCCGGCGTGCAGGCCAAGGCGGCTCACCGGCATCCTCCCGCGAAGTTCGACTGCAGGAATGCCTCGATCCGCGGGAACTCGTCCAGCGGTTCGTTGTGCCCGCCCTGTACCGGGATGTGTTCGGCGACGTGGGCGAACCGATGGTCGCGCAGGCGCTGCATCATCGCATCGGACATCTCCTTCGACGGCCAGGCTTCGTCGCGTGTCGCCGAGACGAACAGGATCGGGCCGTTGATCTTCTCCACCGCGATCGCCGCCCGCTGCATCGCTTCGGTGTCTTCCATCATCGTTTCGAACGCGCCGCGCAGGTTGCCGGTGAGCAGGTCGCCGGTCGTACTCCATGGCACCGGCACGAACGGCAACGGCCGGTCGTGCAGCGAGAAGGCCGGCGTCACCATCGCATCGGTACCGCTGGCGAAAACCGCGCTGCCCGGTACCAGCGCCACCACTGCGTCGATGTCCGGGTAGTGGCTGGCCAGCAGCAAGGCTGCCTCGCCACCGCGCGATCCGCCGATCAGTGCAACGCAGCGACCGTCCACGCGCGGATCGCGCGCCGCCTCGAGGATCGCGGCATGGATGCCGTCGAGGGAAATGCGATCCAGCTTCTCCGGGGTGCCGGGCGCACCGAAGTAGCCCAGCGCCAGCACTGCGTATCCCTGTTCGATGAAGCGCTCGCGCTGTTCCTTCCAGGCCCGGCTTGTCCACGCGTTGCCGCCCTCGGCGCCGCCCAGGCCGACCAGCAGCGGGCGTTTTGCGCCTTCGCTGCGCTCATTGCCTGCATAGAGCTCCACCGCGACCTTGCCGTGGTTGGCCGGCAGCGTTTGCGCATCGAAGCTCGCCACCACCCACCACATGTAAGCACCCAGCAACACCGCCAATACCAGGACCGCGATCGCCGACCACTTCAGCAGCTTCATGCGGGTTTGCTCCAGTGAAAGACTTGTTCGATGCGCACGTCGAGTGCGTGGGCGATGCGGAACGCGAGCTCCAGCGACGGTGCGTACTTGCCCGCCTCCAGCGCGATGATGGTCTGCCGGGTCACGCCGCAGGCATCGGCCAGCGCCTGCTGGGTCATCTCGCCACGCTCGAAGCGCAGCTTGCGGATGTCGTTGCCGACCGGGGTGCCGCTCATGCTGCGGCCGCGCGCCGGTCGCGCCAGTACAGCACTGCCGCCACCGCATGGTCGAACCATGCGCCCAGCACCAGCGCGCCCATGAGCATCTGCGCCAGCAGCGGGTAGCTGAACTGCTGCAGCCGTTCGGTAGGACTGAATCCGAGCATCAGCGCGATGCCGACGATGGCGGCGATGGTGGCGCCACGCCCCCAGCCACTGGAGACCTGTTCGATGCGGTGGTCGCGTTCGTCGGCCAGCACGCTGCCCTTCCAGCGTTGCCGCAATACGTAGGCGAGGACGACCCACGCGACGAACAGCGTGCCGATGCCGCGCCCGGCCTCGCCTGCTTCCAGGTTGTGCTGGATCGGCACCTGCGCGGCGAAGGCATCGGCGTCGAACACGATCGCAGCGAGCACCGCGGCCAGGAACGCAGTCCCGATCCAGGCGTCCCATTCGCCCGGCGCGATCGCCAGCTCGGCATCGCTGCGCGGGATGCGGTGCACCGCATCGACGAAGAACCACACCGCGGCGACGAACAGCCAGGCACCGGCGAAACCCAGCGAAGTGCCGGCCAGTTCGATGCCGTCGCCGAAGAACATCCACGAGCCGGTGCCGGCGAGGACCAGGGCGGCGATGAGTTGGGTACGCGGCTGGAGCAAGGTCATGGATGTCACCCGAAGCAGACTTGATGTAATGTGTACATTACATTGCGCAGTCGCCATGTCAAGTATTTTTTACATCCGGCCCGCCATGGTTGGATTACCCGTCCCGCGCCACCATCTGGGGCTGGACATCCCACGGATCCGACCATGCCCGCCTCCCCCGCCAAGCCCCACGTCTTCGACGCCACCACCGACCGCTTCGAGGCCGACGTCATCCAGCGCTCGCTGCAGGTCCCCGTGCTGGTCGATTTCTGGGCCGAGTGGTGCGGGCCCTGCAAGCAGCTGGGGCCGGTGCTGGAGAAGCTGGCCGCCGAGTACCACGGCAGTTTCGAACTGGCCAAGGTCGACGTCGAGGCCGAACAGCAACTGGCCGCCGCCTTCCAGATCCGTTCGATCCCGACGGTGATGCTGGTCAAGGACGGTCAGCTGGTCGACGGCTTTCCCGGCGTGCTGCCTGAAGCGCAGCTGCGCGAGTTCCTCAAGCACCACGGCGTCGAGCCGGGCACGCCGATGGAAGACGAACCTGCCGTCGTCGAAGACGTCGTTGCCCCGCCCCTCGATCCGCACGCCGAAGTGATGCGACTGCGCAAGGCGATCGAAGCCGAACCGGACAAGGCCGAGCTCAAGCTCGACCTGGCGCTGGTCCTGCTCGCCACCGGCGGCGTGCGCGAAGCCGAACAGCTGATCGACGCCCTGCCCGCAAACCTCGCCACCGACGAACGCACGGTCAGGGCGCGCGCGCGCCTGGGCTTCGCCGCGCTGCTGGCCGACGCGCCTCCGCCGCAGGTGCTGGAAGCGGCGATCGCTTCCGACCCGGACGACCTGCGCGCGCGCCACCTGCTGGGCGTGCAGCGGATCGTCGCCGGCGATGCCGAAGCCGGCCTGGAACAGTTCATGGAGATGCTGCGGCGCAACCGCGACTTCGACGAGGGCTTGCCGAAAAAGGCGCTGATCGATGCGTTCCGGATCCTCGACGACGATGACCTGGTCGGGCGCTTCCGCCGCAAGATGTCCTCGCTGTTGTTGTCCTGACGCCATGCGCAAGGTCTCCGCGCGCACCATGCGGCGCGTGCTCAACCTGTGGCCACCGTTCCTGTTCGCGGGCATCCGCGTGGTCGACATCGGCGACGACTTCCGCCATGCCCGGGTCGAACTGCGCATGCGTCCGTGGAACCGCAACTACGTCGGCACCCACTTCGGCGGCAGCCTGTTCGCGATGACCGATCCGTTCTGGATGCTGCTGGTGCTCAACACCATCGGCGACGAGTACATCGTCTGGGACAAGGCAGGCACCATCGAGTTCGAAAAGCCCGGGCGCGGCACGGTCAGCGCCGAGTTCCGGCTCGAGGACGGCGTGCTGGACGAATTGCGCGCCGCGGCCGCGGGCGGCGACAAGGTCCTGCGCTGGTTCGATGCACCGGTGCGCGATGCCGACGGCGACGTGGTGGCGATGGTGCGCAAGCAGCTTTATGTGCGCAGGAAGCGCGGGAAGTAGCCGGGCACGGCCCGGCTCTACAGGGCCTTGAGTTCCCCTACAATCGCCTGCATGCCCGCCACGCCCTCCCTGGGACTCCGCCTGCAGCGCCTGTTCCTGACCGGCCTGCTGACCCTGTTGCCGCTGTGGCTGACCTGGATCGTGGTCACCTTCGTGTTCAAGCTGCTGTCCGGCCTGAGCCGGCCGCTGGTCGATCCGCTGCTGGTCCGCGCCTCGGCGCTGGAACCGCGGGCACTGGCCTGGTTGCTGGATCCATGGGTGCAGACCGCGCTGGCCCTGGCGGCGACGCTGGCGGTGATCCTGGCCACGGGCTGGCTGGCCCGGCGCGTGTTCGGCCAGCGCCTGCTGCGCTGGTTCGAGGCACTGATCGCGCGCATCCCGCTGGCCAGCACCATCTACGGCAGCGCGCGCAAGCTGCTCGACATCCTCCAGACCCAGCCTGACGGCACCCAGCGCGTGGTCCTGATCGACTTCCCGCACGACAAGATGAAATCGGTCGGCTTCGTCACCCGGGTGATCCGCGAGCAGGGCACCGGCCGCGAACTCGCGGCGGTGTACGTGCCGACCACGCCCAACCCGACCTCCGGTTACCTGGAGATCGTGCCGGTGGAAAACATCACTCCGACCGACTGGACCGTCGACCAGGCGATGAGCTTCATCATTTCCGGCGGCGCGGTGTCGCCGGAGAGCATTCCGTTCTCGGTGCCCGCCGCTTCCGGGGAGCCGCGCGCTTGAGGTCCGCGCCGGGCAAGGGGTTGCTCGGCGACCGCGCCACCCGGCTGTTCATCGGCCTGGCCGCGTTCTTCTGCGCCAACGCGGTGCTGGCCGAGTTCATCGGGGTCAAGATCTTCGCGCTCGAGGACACCCTCGGCCTGCGTCCGTGGGAATGGAACCTGTTCGGCCAGACCGGTTCGCTCAACTTCACCGCCGGCACGCTGCTGTGGCCGATCGTGTTCATCATGACCGACACGGTCAACGAATATTTCGGCAAGCGCGGCGTGCGCTTCATCAGCTGGCTCGCCGCCGGGCTGATCGTCTACGGCTTCGTCTTCGCCTTCGTGGCGATCCATCTCGCGCCGGCATCGTGGTGGGTGACCGTGGTCCAGGACCAGGGCGTGCCGGACTACCAGGCCGCGTTCGCCGCCGTGTTCGGGCAAGGCATGTGGACGATCTGCGGTTCGCTGGTCGCGTTCATGGTGGGCCAGCTGATCGACGTGCACGTGTTCCACCGCATCCGCCGCCGCACCGGCGAGCGCCATGCTTGGCTGCGCGCGACCGGCTCGACCGCGGTGTCGCAGCTGGTCGACAGCTTCGTGGTGCTGTACATCGCCTTCGTGATCGGCCCGCAGCAGTGGCCGACCTCGCTGTTCCTGGCGGTGGGCACGCTCAACTACGGGTACAAGATGCTAGCCGCGATCGCGCTGATCCCGCTGCTGTACCTGGCGCGCGCGGGCATCCATCGCTACCTGGGCCGCGAGCGCGCGGACGAATTGCGCGAACACGCTGCGGCGATGTAGGAGGCGGGAAGCGATGGCCGACTTCGAACACAAACTGGTGAAGCGCTGGAGCGGCGCCACCTTCATCAAGGCAGGGCTGCTGCTGATGGCCGTCGGCTTCCTGCCGATCGCGCTCTACACCATGCTCGGGCCCGCCGACGGCAATCCGATCGGGCTGGGGCTGCTGATGGTGGTGCTCGTTCCCGTGGGTTTCCTGCTGGCGGGAATCGGCCTGCTGCGGTTGTTGATCGCCAGGTTGCAACCCCGCGACTGACGGGACACAAGAAAGGGCCGGCAATGCCGGCCCTTTCCAGATTCATCGATCGCGGCTTCCGCCGCTCCAACCAAACCGCGTCAGGCGCGGCTGTCGCGCCTGCCTGTCCAGGCACCCTGGCCGGAACGCTTCGGGCTTCCGGCATGCGCGCCGCGTGCGGCGGGCTTGCCGTGCGGACGGTGCGCGGGCTTGCCGCCCGGGCGCTGGCCCTGGCGCTGGCCACCGCCGCCGTTCTTCGGGATCGGCGTATCCAGGCGGATCGGCTTGCTCGGCGCGTAGCCATCGACCACTTCCATCGACAGGTCGACCTTGAGCATGCGCTGGATCTGGTTGAGCAGGCCGCCCTCTTCCGGCGACACCAGCGACAGCGCCTCGCCCTGCGCACCGGCACGGCCGGTGCGGCCGATGCGGTGGATGTAGTCCTCCGCGACCATCGGCAGGTCGTGGTTGATCACCAGCGGCAGGTCGGGGATGTCGAGGCCGCGCGCGGCGACGTCGGTCGCCACCAGCACGCGGGCCTTGCCGGCCTTGAACAGGTTGAGCGCCTTCTGCCGCTGCGCCTGGCTCTTGTTGCCGTGGATCGCGACGGCGCGCAGGCCCGCGCCTTCCAGCTGCTCGGCGAGGCGGTTGCAACCGTGCTTGGTCTTGCCGAACACCAGCACCTGGTCGGTGTGGCGCTTGCTCAGGATCTGGACCAGCAGGTCGCGCTTGCGCGAACCGTCGACCGGATGCACGCGATGGACGATGGTCTCGGCGATGGTGTTGTTGGCGGCCACCTGCACTTGCTGCGGGTTGCGCATGAATTCCAGCGCCAGCGCCTTGATCCGCGGCTCGAACGTGGCCGAGAACAGCAGCGTCTGGCGCTCCTTCGGCACGCGCCCGAGGATGCGCTTGATCGGCGGCAGGAAGCCCATGTCGAGCATGCGGTCGGCTTCGTCCAGGACCAGCACTTCGATCGCGTCGAGCTTGGCGCTGCCGCGCTCCATGTGGTCGATCAGGCGGCCGGGGGTGGCGACCAGGATGTCGGCGCCGCGGCGCAGGTTGTCGACCTGCGGGCCCATGCCGGCGCCACCGTAGATGGTGGTCACGTTGAGGTGCAGGTGGCGGCCGTAGGTCTTGATGCTGTCGGCGACCTGCACCGCGAGCTCGCGGGTCGGCACCAGCACCAGCGCGCGCGGCTTGCGCGGACCCTTGGCGGGAGTGATCTTGGACAGGCGTTGCAACAGCGGAAGGCCGAACGCGGCGGTCTTGCCGGTACCGGTCTGGGCGCCGCCGAGCAGGTCGTGGCCGGCCAGCGCCAGCGGGATGGCCTGGGTCTGGATCGGGGTGGGCGAAGCGAAGCCGTTTTCGGCAAGCGCACGCAGCAATGCGGGCGAAAGCCCGAGCGTTTCGAACGTCATTTGGAACTCCGTAAGGGACCCGCGCGTTGCGTGGGCCTCACCCGGAGCGTTCCTTGAACCGCGCTGCGAGCGAATCTGATTGACGGCGCCGGATGCTCCGGGCCGTGCCTGCGCGACGAAAGGCGTGCGGGATGGAAAACGGATCAGCCGCGCGCAGGACTGGCGAAGTCTACGGCATGCAAGCTGAACGGGGAAGCGTCAACCGAGGAGGGTCTCGAACTCGTGCGCCGGGACCGGGTGGCCGATCCAGTAGCCCTGGGCCAGGTCGCAGCCACGCTCGCGCAGGATCGCGTACTGGCCCTCCGTCTCCACGCCTTCGGCCACGACCGTGATGCCCAGCGAATGGGCCATGGCGATGATCGCCGTGGTGAGGGCGAGGTCGTCCGGATCGCGCAGCACGTCGGAAATGAAGCTGCGGTCGATCTTCACCCCGTCGGCGGGCACCCGGCGCAGGTGGCTGAGCCCGGAGAAGCCGGTGCCGAAGTCGTCGAGCCAGACCTTGACCCCGGTGCTGCGCAGCCGTTGCAGCAAGGCGCTGGCGTGCATCTCGTCGCCGAGCACCGCGGTCTCGGTCAGCTCGATGTGCAGTTGCGACGCCGGCAGGCCGGTGTCGCGCAGCACGCTCGCGACCTGGTCGGGCAGTTCGCCACTGCGCAATTGTCGCGCCGAAACGTTCACCGACACGAACAGGCCGGCGCCGCGGGCCGAACGACCATGCCAACGGGTCGCGTCCTCGCAGGCTGTGCGCAATGCCCGCGGACCGATGGTTTCGATGAGTCCGCTCTGCTCGGCGACGTCGATGAACACCGACGGCGCGACGTTGCCCTGCTCCGGATGGCGCCAGCGCAGGAGCGCCTCGGCGCCGACCAGGCTGCCGTCGGCGAGGCGGTAGATCGGCTGGTACACCAGGCTCAGTTCGCCGCGGCCCCAGGCACCACGCAGGTCCTGCTCCATGCGCACGCTGCGCTCGACCGCCTGGTCCATGGCCCGGCTGTAGAAGCGATGGCAACTCTTGCCGGCCACCTTGGCCTGGTACATCGCGATGTCGCCGTTCTTCATCAGCGCGGTGGCACCGGCTGCGTCCTCCGGGAACAACGTGATGCCTACCGAGGTGCCGAGGAACACCTGGCGCCCCTGCACGACCAGCGGCCGCGCCAGTTCCGCCACCAGGGTTTCGGCCAGTGCTTCGGCCAGGCCGCGCACGTCGTCGCCGGCGCTGCCGCCCTGGAGCAGGCCGCCCTGCAACAGGATGACGAACTCGTCGCCGCCGAAGCGGGCGAGCAGCGTGTCATCGGTACCGTAGCGCTCCACCGCCGACGCGATCCGGTTGGCGAACTGCACCAGCACTTCGTCGCCGGCATCGTGGCCTAGGGTGTCGTTGACCCGCTTGAAATCGTCGATGTCGGCGAACAACAGGGCCAGTGAGCGGCCCTGCCCGCGCAACTGCATCAGCCGCTGGTCGAGGCTCTCGCGGAACGCCAGGCGGTTGGCCAGGCCGGTCAGCGCGTCGGTATAGGCCATGCGCCGGATGTCGCGATCATGGCGGGCGATGCTGTCGCCCATGCGCCCGAACGCGCGCATCAGGTCGCCGAGTTCGTCGTTGCGCGCACTGGGCGCCACGGTGGCGGCGAAATTTCCGGTCTCGATTTCGCGGGCGACGTCGGCCAGTTCGCGGATCGGCCGCACCAGCGCGCGCTGCAAAGCGAAACTGGCCAATGCACCCAGTGCGACCAGGCCCAGCAGGGCAACTCCGATCCACCACAGGTGGCGCGTGCCGATCGAACCCAGGCTCTCGCCCAGGGCAGTGGATGCGGTGGTCTCGTCCGCGCGCACCGCATCCAGCGAATAGCCGATGCGCACGCCGCCCAGGCGCTGGTCGCCGACCTTGACCGGACTGGAGATGTCGAGCACGCGGTCGGTCCATTGCGCATGCACGCCGTTGGCCGACACCGCTTCGTACGCCAGCGGATCGCGCATGGCCTGGCCGAAGGTCGGGATGTCGCCGGAGCCGTCGTGGATGATGTCGCCGTTGGTGCCGTATACCAGCACGTAGCGCACGTCGGGCTGGCGCAGCAGGTTGCGCGCGATCACCCCGATCGCGTCCAGGTCGAAGTAATACAGCGGATTGACCAGCGAGTCGGCGACCTGCGCCGACTGCGCCTGGCCATGCTGGCGCAGGCGTTCGAACACCAGCGTATGCATCGCCTCGCGGCTCTTTCCCACCACCTCGTCCTGCATCGCGCCCTGGCGCTGCAGCATCAACGCGACCATCGCCAGCATCAGCAGCAGGGTCACGCCGACCAGCACGACGAACTTCGCCTGCAGTCCGCGCAGCCGCCACCGCAGGCTCACTCCGCCTCCTCGCGGACGCGGGCCACGCCTGCGCGCAGCTGGCGCAGGGTTTCACCGGTGCCCGCATCGATCGGCACGAACCGGGTCGTGCGGAAGAAGCGCAGCAACGCCTCGCGCGCATCCGGGTCGGAACCCGCCTCGACCAGCACTTCACGCAGGCGCTCGCGTACCCGCGCGTCGAGGTCGCCGCGCACCATCTCCAGCGCGCGCGGGACTTCCTCGCTCTCGTCGATGATGCGGAAGTCGGCACGGTATGGCGGCGGCATCCGCCTCGGGTCGTCCCAGTCGAGGTTGCTGAAGGTGCCGGCGTCGACCAGCCGCTTGTGCACCCATGTGGCAATGTTGAGTTCCGAACGCGCGAACACGTAGCCGACCGAGCGCGGGTCGGGCCGGTCCATCGGCGACAGCAGGATCTGCAGCGGCAGCCCGTGCTCGAGCAACCGCATCGCCGGCAGCACATAGGCGCTGGTGGACGAGGTGTTCTGGAACGCGACGCTGTGGCCGCGAAGGTCCGCCAGCGAGCGGATGCCGCTGTCGTTGCGCACGAAGGTGACGCTGCGATAGGTGCCCACGCCGTTGCGCTCGGTCAGCAGCAGCGGTTCGGCGCCGGCACGCTCCTGCAGGCGCATCGCGTTGGCCGAGGTTTCGGTGACCCAGTCCACGCGACCGCGGCGCAGGTAGCTGTTCATCTGCTGCATGTCGCGGGCCATCAGGATCCGGCCCTCGGTGATGCCGACGTCGGCCATCCGTGGCACCACGTAGTCGAGCAGCGGCTTGAGCTGCTCGTAGTGCGCCTTGGGATCGTCGCTGATCCTGCCCAGCACCAGGACGTGCGGATCGGCCGCGTGCGCGGGGAGCATGGCGACGGCCAGCAGCATGCCGGCCACCAGGCCACACAGTCGCTTGCGGAAGCGTTTCAAGACCGGATTCCCCTGGTACCTCGCGGCGAGCCTACTGGAAACCCGCCAGCCTCGCCATTCGCTGCGCGTCTGCAAGGATGCCGCGCAGCAGCCGTACCTCGCGCTGGTCCAGGCGGCTGCGCAGGAACAGGCGCCTGAGCTTGCGCATGGCCGACTCGGGCGCCCTGCCCTTGTGGAAGTCGATCGCGTCCAGGGTCTCGGCAAGCTGGCTGAACATGCCTTCCATTTGCTCGTGCGTGGCCGGCTGGTCGCGCTCCGGGTCGGCCTCGTGTCCGTCGTCGGCTGCCTGGGGCGCGACACCGGCCAGCCACGCCATGCGCAGCTCGTAGGCCAGTACCTGCACCGCCGCGGCCAGGTTGAGCGAGCTGTAGCCGGGATTGGCCTGGATGTGCACGGCCCCGTGGCACAGCTGCAGTTCTTCGTTCTCCAGGCCGGTGCGCTCGCGCCCGAAGACCAGCGCGACTTCCGCCCCGCCGCCCGCCTCGGCCAGCAAGGTCGCGGCAGCCTCGCGCGGACTTTGTTCCGGCAGCGCGATGCGGCGGCTGCGCGCGGTGCAGCCCAGCACCAGGCGACAGTCGGCGACCGCTTCGGCCAGGGTCGCGTGCAGGCTGGCCTCCGCCAGCACGTCGTCCGCCCCTGCGGCCAGGGCATTGGCGTCCGGGTGCGGATAGCGTTCGGGCGCCACCAGGGCCAGCCGCGACAGGCCCATGGTCTTGAGCGCGCGGGCGGCCGAGCCGATGTTGCCCGGGTGCTGCGTGCCGACCAGGACCACGCGGATGCGCGCGGCGGCGGCGAATGAAGGATCGTCCATGGCGCAATGTTAAACTCCGCGCCCCGGCCGCTGCGCCGGGGCTGCTCTTTATCCCCGCCCGCCTGTCCCTCCCCGAGGTCGTTCCGCCATGCTCAAGCCCGCCGTCAACGTCATGATCAAGGCGGCCCGCGCCGGCGGCGGCGTGCTGCTGCGGCACATGAACAAGCTCGACGCCCTGAACATCGTCGAGAAGGAACGGATGGATTACGCCAGCGAAGTCGACGGACTGGCCGAGGAAGCGATCATCAAGGAGCTGCGCCGGGCCAACCCCGAGTACGCGATCCTGGGCGAGGAAGGCGGCGCGCAGAAGGGCCGCGGCGGCCCGAGCCGCGGTACCTGGGTGATCGATCCGCTCGATGGCACCAGCAATTACCTGCACGGCTGGCCGCACTGGTGCGTGTCGATCGCCCTGGTCGAGAACGGCGAGCCGACCCATGGCGTGATCTTCGATCCGCTGCGCAACGAGCTGTTCACCGCCAGCCGCGGCAGCGGCGCGACGCTCAACGAGCGCCGGATCCGGGTCAGCGAGCGCAAGGACCTGGGCGGCGCGATGCTCATCACCGGATTCCCGCCGCGCGAACGCGCGCGGGCCGCGCCGCAGCTCGAGTGCCTGCGCGGCATGCTCGCCGAAGCCGAAGACGTGCGCCGCACCGGTTCGGCCGCGCTGGACCTGGCCTACGTCGCCTGCGGCCGTGCCGACGCCTATTTCGAAGCTGGCCTGCAGCCGTGGGACATCGCCGCCGGCGTGCTGATGGTGCGCGAAGCCGGTGGCCGGGTCGCCGATTTCCGCGGCTCAGCGCTGGGCAGGATGGACATCGCCGAATCCCGCGGCCGCCAGGTCATCGCCGGCAACGTCAAGATCACCGAACCCCTGCTCAAGACCATCCAGACGTCCGGCTACCTCGCCTCGTTCAACTAGAACGAGAGCTTTTTTAGCCACAGATTTCACAGATAAACACAGACAAGGCAAAACAAGAGAGGAGTGGTTCCAGGAGCGCTGAAAGCGCCTGGCACCACTCCTCTTTTGCTCTATCCGCGTTTATCTGTGTTTATCTGTGAAATCTGTGACCTAAAACGTTTCTAGCGTTTCTCGATTGGGACGTAGGGGCGGTCTTCGGGGCCGGTGTAGTTGGCGCTGGGGCGGATGATCTTGCCGTCTTCGCGCTGTTCGATGACGTGCGCGCTCCAGCCGGAGGTGCGGGCCACCACGAACAGCGGGGTGAACATCGGCGTCGGGATGCCCATCATGTGGTACGCGCTGGCGCTGTACCAGTCCAGGTTCGGGAACATCTTCTTGGTGTCCATCATCAGGGTCTCGATGCGCTCGCTGATGTCGAACAAGGCCTGGTTGCCGCCGTCGTCGCACAGCTTGCGCGAGATTTCCTTGATGATGGGGTTGCGCGGGTCGCCGATGGTGTAGACCGGGTGGCCGAAGCCGATCACGATCTCCTTGCGCTCCATGCGCGCGCGGATGTCGGCCTCGGCCTGGTCCGGCGTGGAATAGCGGCTGATGATCTCCATCGCCACTTCATTGGCGCCGCCATGCTTGGGGCCGCGCAGCGCGCCGATCGCGCCGGTGATGCACGAATGCATGTCCGAGCCCGTGCCGGCGATGACGCGCGCGGTGAACGTCGAGGCGTTGAACTCGTGCTCGGCGTACAGGACCAGCGACTTGTCCAGCGACTCGGCGTGCAGCTTCGACGGCGGCTCGCCATGCAGCAGGTGCAGGAAGTGCGCGGCGATCGAGTCGTCGTCGGTCTCGCAGTCGATGCGGCGGCCGTTGCGGGTGAAGTGCCACCAGTACAACAGCATGGAGCCGAAGCTGGCCATCAGCTGGTCGGCGATGTCGCGCGCCTCGGAAGCGGGATGGCCGTCGCGCTCGGGCAGCACGGTGCCGAGCACCGAGCAGCCGGTGCGCAGCACGTCCATGGGGTGCGCGTTGGCGGGCACCAGTTCCAGCGCCTCGCTGACGATCGCCGGCAGTCCGCGCAGGCGCTTGAGCTTGGCCTTGTACGCCTTGAGCTGCGGCCTGGTCGGCAGCGCGCCATGCACCAGCAGGTGCGCGACTTCCTCGAAGGTCGACTTCGTCGCCAGGTCGTGGATGTCGTAACCGCGGTAGTGCAGGTCGTTGCCGCTGCGGCCGACCGTGCACAGCGCGGTGTTGCCGGCGGGGGTGCCGCTCAGGGCAACGGACTTCTTCGGCTTGGGCAGGGTCTGTTCGGTCATTTCGTTTCCTTCTTGAACAACTCGTCGAGCTTGTCCTCGTAGGCGTGGTAGCCCAGGAAGTCATAGAGCTCGGCGCGGGTCTGCAGGGTGTCGACGATGTTCTTCTGCGTGCCTTCGCGGCGCACGGTTTCGTAGAAATGCAGCGCGGCCTTGTTCATGGCGCGGTAGGCCCCGCAACAGTACAGGGCAATGTCGACGCCGGCGTCGCGCAGTTCGTCCGTGGTGAAGAACGGAGTGGAGCCGAACTCGGTGAGGTTGGCCAGGATCGGCACCTTCACCGCGGCCTTGAAGCGGCGGTAGTCGCCCAGCGACTTCATCGCCTCGGGAAAGATCATGTCGGCGCCGGCCTCGACATAGGCCACCGCGCGCTCGATCGCGCTGTCGATGCCTTCGGACGCGGCGGCATCGGTGCGCGCCATGATCACGAACGACTCGTCGCTGCGCGCATCGACCGCGGACTTGACCCGGTCGACCATCTCGCCGGTCGGCACCACTTCCTTGCCCGGGCGGTGGCCGCAGCGCTTCTGCCCGACCTGGTCTTCCATGTGCACGGCGGCAACGCCGATGCGCTCGAAGTTGCGGATGGCGCGGCCGATGTTGAACGCACCGCCCCAGCCGGTGTCGATGTCGACCAGCAGCGGCATGCCGGTGGCCTCCACGATCCGGCGCGCATCGGTCAGCACGTCTTCCATCGTCGAGATGCCCAGGTCCGGCATGCCCAGCGAGTTGGCGGCGACGCCGCCGCCGGACAGGTACAGCGCCCTGTAACCGGTGCGCCTGGCCATCATGCCGGCATAGGCGGTGATCGCACCCATCACCTGCAACGGCGACTCCGCCGCGAGCGCGGCGCGGAAGGCGGCTCCGGCGGAGTCCTGGCGCGGCATCAGAGCAGGTGCGCCACGCCGGCCCGCTCTTCCTCGAGCTCGGCCAGGGTCTTGTCCATCGCCGCGCGGCTGAAGTCGTCGACCGGCAGGCCCTCGACGCGGGTGTACTCGCCATTGGCACAGGTCACCGGCACGCCGTAGATCACGCCTTCCGGGATGCCGTAGCTGCCGTCGGACGACACGCCCATCGTCACCCACTTGCCGTTGGTGCCCAGCGCCCAGTCGCGCATGTGGTCGATGGCGGCATTGGCGGCCGAAGCGGCCGAGGACATGCCGCGCGCCTCGATGATCGCGGCGCCGCGCTTGGCGACGGTCGGGATGAAGGTGTGGGCATTCCAGTCGGCGTCGCTGATCCTGTCCTTCAGCGATTCGCCGTTGACGGTGGCGAAGCGGTAGTCGGGATACATGGTCGAGCTGTGGTTGCCCCAGACGGCGAACTTCTCGATGTCGCCAACCGCAACGCCGGCCTTGCCGGCCAGCTGCGACAGCGCGCGGTTGTGGTCCAGGCGCAGCATGGCGGTGAAGTTCTTCGCCGGCAGCGAGGGCGCGGACTTCATCGCGATGTAGGCATTGGTGTTGGCCGGGTTGCCGACCACCAGCACCCTGGCGTCGCGCGAGGCCACCGCGTCCAGCGCCTTGCCCTGCACGGTGAAGATCTCGGCATTCTTCAGCAAGAGGTCCTTGCGCTCCATGCCCGGACCACGCGGCATCGCGCCGACCAGCAGGGCGTAGTCGGCGTCCTTGAACGCGACCATCGGGTCATCGGTGCCGACCATGCCGGCCAGCAGCGGGAACGCGCAGTCCTCGAGCTCCATCATCACGCCCTTGAGCGCGGCCTGGGCCTTTTCCATCGGCAGCTCGAGCATCTGCAGGATGACCGGCTGGTCCTTGCCCAGCATTTCGCCCGAAGCGATGCGGAACAACAGGGCGTAGCCGATCTGGCCGGCAGCGCCGGTGACGGCAACTCGGATGGGGGACTTCATCGTGGGGGCAACTCCGTCAGGACAGTTCGTTGAAGAATTCGCGGATGCGTTCGATGCCGGGCGCCAACTGCGGCGTCGGGCAGGTGTAGCTGATGCGCAGCGCGCGCGGCTCGCCGAAAGCCGAGCCCGGCACGCAGGCCACGCCCTTGGTCTCCAGCAACGCGCTGCAGAAGTCGACGTCGTTGCCGACCTTCAAGCCGGATGGGCCGTGGGTCTTGCCGAAGTACACGCTGACGTCAGGGAACACGTAGAACGCACCCTGCGGCCGCGGGCACACCACGCCGGGGATGGCGTCGAACACGGCCATCACCTGGTCGCGCTTGGCCTGGAACTCCTCGCGCTTTCCGTCCGGGATGTCCTGCGGACCGGACAGCGCCGCGACCGCCGCGGCGGTGATCACTTCCGGCAGGCTGGTGATGTGGTTGGAGTTCATCGTCACCACGGCCTTGGCCACGCTTTCCGGCCCGGCCATGAAGCCGACGCGCCAGCCCGGCATGCCATAGGTCTTGGACAGCGAGTCGATGAAGATCACGCGGTCGCGCAGTTCGGGACGGGCATGGACGAAGTTGTGGTACCCCACGCCGTCGAACACCATGCGGTTGTAGATGTCGTCGGTGATCACCCAGGTATCCGGGTACTTCGCGACCACGTCGGCCAGCGCGGAAATCTCTTCCTTCGAATAGACCATGCCGGTCGGGTTCGAGGGGTTGTTGAACAGGAACACCTTGGGCTTCGTCGCCAGCGCGGCATCGAGCTGCGCGGGCGTGAGCTTGTAGTCCTGCTCCGCCGGGCACGGCAGCAGCAGCACCCTGGCGTTGACGATTTCGGCGATGTCCAGGTAGCTGGTCCAGTACGGCACCGCGAAGGCGATGGTGTCGCCCTCTTCCAGCAGCGCCTCGGCCAGGTTGTAGATGACATGCTTTGCGCCGATGCCGGTGGCGACGTTGGCGCGGGTGTAGCCGTCCAGGCCGATTTCGGCGATGTGCGCGAGGAACGCGTCGAGCAGCGCGTCGCTGCCGCGGTTGCTGCCGTACTGGCCGGAATCGCGGGACAGGGACTCGCGCGCGGCGGCGTAGACATGGTCGCCGGGCAGGAAGTTCGGGACGCCGATCGAGAAGCTGATGATGTCCCGGCCTTCGGACTTGAGGCGCTTGGCCTTCTCCGCGATTTCCATGATCGCGCTGGGCTTGGCGCGACCGATGCGGCTGGCGAACTGGGGCATGCTGACCTCGTGGGAGTGCGCTTGGCTTAACTACTTGATTTTAGCAGCTCAGGCAGCCAGGATCCTGTTCCACTCGGCCACGCGGTCGGCCCTGGCCGCCAGCACGGCATCTGCGTCGCCCTCGATGCGCACGCTGCGGATGTGGTCGCCCTGCTGGACCTTGTCGACCGCTTCCAGGCCTTCGACCACCTTGCCGAACACGGTGTGCTTGCCGTCCAGCCACGGGGTGGCGATGTGGGTGATGAAGAACTGGCTGCCGTTGGTATTGGGGCCGGCATTGGCCATCGACAGCACGCCGCGGTCGTGGGCGACGCCGTTGCCGGTCTCGTCCTCGAACTTGTAGCCCGGGCCGCCACGGCCCGAACCCTCGGGGCAGCCGCCCTGGATCATGAAGTCCGGGATCACCCGGTGGAAGTTGAGGCCGTCGTAGAAGCCGCGTTTGGCCAGGTTGACGAAGTTGGCGACCGTCAGCGGCGCCTTGTCGGGGTAGAGCTCGACCTTGATCGGGCCGCGGTCGGTTTCGAACAGTGCGAACAGGGACATGGGGGGCTCCTGGGAAAGATGAACCGCGGGACCGACGGCCGGCCCGGCAGCCGGTTATAATACCCGGCTTCCCCCGAAGCCTTCCCCCCGGCGCCTTGCCCAAGGCGTCCTCCGGCGCCGATGGCGTCCTCCAGAAATCCGCGCCCAACTGAATCCAATGTCCATCGAACGCCTCCGCAACATCGCCATCGTCGCCCACGTCGACCACGGCAAGACCACCCTCGTCGATTGCCTGCTGAAGCAGTCCGGCACGCTGAACGAGCGCACCGTGCTCGCCGAGCGCGTGATGGACAGCAACGACCAGGAAAAGGAACGCGGCATCACCATCCTGGCCAAGAACACCGCCATCACCTGGCGGGACAACCGCATCAACATCGTCGATACCCCCGGGCACGCCGACTTCGGCGGCGAGGTCGAGCGCGTGCTGTCGATGGTCGACTCGGTGCTGATCCTGGTCGACGCGATGGACGGGCCGATGCCGCAGACGCGCTTCGTGACCCAGAAGGCGTTCGCGATGGGCTTCAAGCCGATCGTGGTGGTCAACAAGATCGACCGCCCGGGCGCGCGCCCGGACTGGGTCATCGACCAGGTGTTCGACCTGTTCGACAAGCTCGGCGCCACCAACGAGCAGCTCGACTTCCCGATCGTGTACGCCTCGGCGCTGCACGGCTACGCCAGCCTCGACGACGCCGCGCGCGAAGGCGACATGACCCCGCTGTACGAAGCGATCATGCAGCACGTGCCGGCCCCGAGCGTGGACATGGACGGCGCGTTCCAGATGCGCATCAGCCAGCTGGACTACAACAATTTCGTCGGCCTGATCGGCATCGGCCGGATCCAGCGCGGCAAGGTGCGCAAGAACCAGCCGGTCAGCGTGATCGACCGCGAGGGCAAGAAGCGCCAGGGCAAGGTGATGCAGGTGCTGGGCTTCATGGGCCTGGAGCGGATCGAGGTCGAGGAGGCCGAGGCCGGCGACATCATCGCCATCGCCGGCATCGCGGACCTGGGCATCTCCGACACCGTGTGCGCGCTGGACACGCCCGAGGCGCTGCCCGCGCTGACCGTGGACGAGCCGACGATCAGCATGACCTTCCAGGTCAACAACTCGCCGTTCGCCGGCAGCAAGGAACACTCCGGCGGCAAGTTCATCACCAGCCGCCAGCTGCGCGAGCGCCTGCAGCGCGAAACCCTGCACAACGTCGCGCTCAAGGTCGAGGAGACCGCCGACGCCGACAAGTTCCTGGTGTCGGGCCGCGGCGAGCTGCACCTGTCGGTGCTGATCGAGACCATGCGCCGCGAGGGCTTCGAGCTGGCGGTGTCGCGCCCCGAGGTGATCATCAAGGAGATCGACGGCCAGCAGATGGAGCCGATCGAGCAGCTGGTGGTGGACGTCGAGGAAGTGCACCAGGGCGGCGTGATGGAGAAGCTGGGCACGCGCAAGGCGCAGCTGAAGAACATGGAATCCGACGGCAAGGGTCGCGTGCGTCTGGATTACATGATCCCGGCGCGTGGCCTGATCGGTTTCCAGAACGAGTTCAAGACCCTGACCCAGGGCTCGGGCCTGCTGTTCCACGTGTTCGACCACTACGGCCCGAGGGAAACCGGATCCATCGCCAAGCGCATCAACGGCGTGATGATCGCCAACGCGCCCGGCACCACACCGGCGTACTCGCTCGGACCGCTGCAGGAACGCGGCCGCCTGTTCGCCGCCGAAGGCGACAACGTGTACGAGGGCCAGCTGGTCGGCATCCACTCGAAGGACAACGACCTCACCGTCAACGTCATCAAGCCCAAGCCGCTGACCAACATGCGCGCCTCGGGCAAGGACGATGCGATCCAGCTCAGCCCGGCGATCAAGTACACGCTGGAGCAGGCCCTGGACTTCATCGAGGACGACGAGCTGGTCGAAGTCACCCCGAAGGAAATCCGCCTGCGCAAGAAGTTCCTGACCGAGACCGACCGCAAGCGCGCCTCGCGCGCCGCCTGAGGTTACTCCTGGCGTATCCTGCCCCGGTCACCTGCGACCGGGGAATCGCCATGCGCACGCTTTCCATGTTCCTGGGTTGTGCCCTGCTTGCCGGGACGGCCTTCGCTTCCGACCATGGCTTCGCATTCGACGAAGCCACCGTCGCCGGACTACAGGCACGAATGCACGCGGGCGACCTCGACAGCCAGGCGCTGACCCGCGCCTACCTCGAGCGCATCGCCGCGATCGACGACGCCGGCCCGGCGCTCAACGCCATCATCGAACTCAATCCCGATGCGCTGGCTGAAGCGGCGGCGCGCGACGCCGAACGCGCGGCCGGCAAGGTACGCGGACCCATGCATGGCATCCCGGTGCTGCTCAAGGACAATATCGACGCAGTGCCAATGGTGAACTCCGCCGGTTCGCTGGCGTTGGCCGGCAACCGCCCGGGCGACGACGCCTTTCTGGTCCAGCGCCTGCGCGATGCCGGCGCGGTGATCCTGGGCAAGACCAACCTCAGCGAATGGGCCAACTTCCGCTCCACCCGCTCGACCTCGGGCTGGAGCTCGCGCGGCGGCCAGACCCGCAATCCCTACGTGCTCGACCGCAATCCCTGCGGCTCCAGCGCGGGCACCGGCACCGCCATCGCCGCCAACCTGGCGGCCGTGGGCGTCGGCACCGAGACCGATGGCAGCATCATCTGCCCGGCGGCCGTCGCCGGCCTGGTCGGGATCAAGCCGACGGTCGGCCTGGTCAGCCGGGACGGCATCATTCCGATCTCGATTTCCCAGGACACCGCCGGCCCGATGGCGCGTACCGTGGCCGATGCCGCTGCCCTGCTCGGAGCGATGGCGGGCGCGGATGCCGGCGATCCGTCGGGACCTGCCGCCAGCGGGCATGTTGCGGCCGACTACAGCGCCTTCCTCGACGCCGATGCCCTGCGCGGCAAGCGCATCGGCGTGCTGCGCGAGGCGATGGGCTACCACCCGGATGTCGATGCCATGACCGATGCATCGATCGCCGCGCTCGAGGCCGCGGGCGCCGAGGTCGTGGACGTCGAGGTTGCCAACTACGACAAGTGGAACGCCGACGAGTACCAGGTGCTGCTGTACGAGTTCAAGGACGGGCTGAACGCCTATCTCGCCGCGTCCGGTTCGGAGCACGGCTCACTGGAAGCGCTGATCGCCTGGAACAAGGCGCATGCCGGCGAAGCGATGCCGTTCTTCGCCCAGGAAATCTTCGAGCAGGCCCAGGCCAAGGGCCCGCTGACCGAGAAGGCCTACCTGGATGCACGCGAGAAGGCGCGCCGGATGGCCGGTGCCGAGGGCCTGCTTGCGACCTTGGAGGCGCACAAACTCGATGCGCTGATCGCGCCGAGCATGTCGCCGGCGTGGCTGACCGACCACGTGCTCGGCGACCATTTCGTCGGTGCGGGTTACGGCATGGCCGCGGTCGCGGGCACGCCGAGCATCACGGTGCCGGCCGGCGAGTCGCACGGCCTGCCGCTGGGGCTGACGTTCATGGGCCGCGCCTGGAGCGAGCCGCAGCTGATCGCGATGGCCTACGCCTTCGAGCAGGCGACCCGCGCGCGCAAGCCGCCACAGTTCATTCCGACCCTGGAACCATGACTTCGCTTGCGTGATTGGGCGCAGCGGATGTGTGTGTCGCTTCGGGAGAGTGCCGAAGCATCGACCCACTCGCTTGTCATAGCGTCGTGGAAAGGTCTTGCCCAAGGCGGGACTGTCGGAGACATGGATGTCGACGACAAGCCCCCATGGATGGGTTCACGGCGTGTCCCGACTTGGGCAAGGGCTTTCCGCGGCGCCCCTCTCGCAAGCGAGATTTAGGATCGCGGCTGCCGCCGCTCCTACGGGGACGCGGCTAACTGGATGCGGGCGATGCGGCCTTGGTCGCCACTGACCCAGCCGATGTTGCCGGCGAGATCGACGGCGTCGTAGCCGGTTGTCGCCAGCGATTGCCAGCGGCCGTTCACCAGCAGGTCGACGCCGTTCGGCCCGACCGCGACACAACGCGGCTGCACCGTGCCGGCACAGGCCGCGCCGGAGCGGTAACCGTGCGGATCCGGCAGGCGCGACACCCGCAGGCTGCCGTCGTCGCCGGGGATCGCCAGCGCAGCACTGCCGGTGGCCTCGTGCTCGAAATCGCCGCCGACCAGGAGCATGTCGTCGCCGGCCGGCGCGGCCGAGAAGATGCCCGCAGCCGGTACCCGCGCCGGCACCGCCGTCGCGTGAGCGCCCCACTCCGTCGATCCTGCGTTGTCCATGATCACCCGCGCCGCGCCGCCGCCGGTGACGACGACGCGCCGGCCCCACGGCGTGGTGGCGATGCAGGTGCCGCTGGCCGCGAACGCGGCCTCGTCCTTTGCCGCAGGCGGCATCCCGCCGGCCTGCAGCGTCCAGCTCGCGCCGCCGTCGCTGCTTTCGTAGACCTGGAAGGCGCCGTCGACCGGGTCGCCGAGCATCCAGCCATGCTGGCCTTCGAAGGCCATGCAGTCGAGGAAGGCGCGCGCATCGTCGTTCTGCAGCGCCAGCGACCAGGTCTTGCCGCCATCCACGGTGCGATAGACGCGCGAGGCCTCGCCGGGACCGATCGACAGCACCACCGCGGTGTCGGCATCGAAACCTTCGACGTCGCGGAAGTCGAGCTCGCCTGCGCCCGGCACGCTGACCGACTGCCAGGTCGCGCCGCCGTCGGTCGTGCGCAGCACCGTGCCCTTGCGGCCGCTGGCCCAGGCCACGTTCGCGTCGACCGCGGAGATGCCGCGCAGGCGGACGTCGACGCCCGAGACCTGCGGGGCGATGGTGGCCTGGGCGCAAGCGGTGCCGGCGAGCAGGAACATCAGGGTCGAGGCGAGGAGCTGTCTTGGCATGCGGGGTCTCCAGTCGCGGCTTCCGCCGCTCCTACGCGGGGGTGGTGAGCTGGGCCTGCTTGCGCACGACCAGCATCGCGATTTCCAGCGCCTGTTCGTAATTCAGCCGCGGATCGACGGTCGAGCGATAGGCGCGTGCGAGATCGGCATCGGTGAGGTCCCGGGCACCGCCGGTGCATTCGGTCACGTCCTCGCCGGTCAGTTCCAGGTGCACGCCGCCCAGGCGGGTGCCGATCGCGGCATGGATCTCGAACGCCTGTTCCAGCTCGCTGCGGATGTTGCGGAAGCGCCGCGTCTTGTAGCCGTTGCTGGTGGTCTCGGTGTTGCCATGCATCGGGTCGCAGACCCACAGCACGCGGCGCCCTTCCCTGCGCACCGCTTCGAGCAACGGCGGCAACTTCTCGGCGACACCGCTGGCCCCCATCCGGTGGACCAGGGTCAGGCGACCGGGTTCGTCGTCGGGATTCAGCACCTCGACCAGGCGCAGCAGTTGCTCCACCGTCGCCGACGGTCCGACCTTGAGCGCGATCGGATTGCGGATGCCGCGGAAGTATTCGACGTGGGCGCCGTCCAGCGCCGCGGTGCGCATGCCGATCCACGGGAAGTGGGTGCTGAGGTTGAACCAGCCCCACTGCCGCGGCACCTGCCGGGTCTGCGCCTCCTCGTAGGGCAGCAGCAATGCTTCGTGCGAGGTGTGGAACTCGACCCGGTTGAGGTTGTGCACCTCGCTGCCGGAAAGGGTCTCCATGAAACGCACCGCGTCGCCGATGCCGGCGACCATGTCGCGATACTCCTCGGCCAGCGGCGAATGACCGACCCAGCCCAGGTCCCAGTACTCCGGGTGGTGCAGGTCGGCGAACCCGCCGTCGATCAGCGCGCGCACGAAGTTCATGGTCATCGCCGAGCGCGCATGCGCCTTGATCATGCGCCGCGGGTCGGGCGTGCGCGCCTGCGCGGTGAACGCCGGCGCGTTGACGATGTCGCCGCGATAACTGGGCAGCGTGGTGCCGTCGATGGTTTCGGTGTCGGTCGAGCGCGGCTTTGCGTACTGGCCGGCGAAGCGGCCGACCCGCACCACCGGCAGGCGCAGGCCATGGACCAGCACCAGGCTCATCTGCAGCAGCACCTTGAGCCGGTTGGAGATCACGTCGGCGCTGCACTCGGCGAAACTCTCGGCGCAATCGCCGCCCTGCAGCAGGAAGCGCTTGCCTTCCTGGGCCTCGGCCAGCGACTGCTTGAGCGCGAGGATCTCCCACGAGGTGACCAGGGGCGGCAGCGCCTGCAGTTCCTGCAAGGCATCGCGCAGGGCTTCGGCGTCCGGGTACGTCGGCATCTGCGCCGACGGGCGCGCCTGCCACGACGCCGGCGTCCAGCCGGCAGGCAGGTTCACCGGTTGCGGACGGTCAGGCGCGGACATGGCGGCCCTTTCCCGGCAGGAGCATCACGACGACGACCCAGGCCGCAAGCAGCACGAACCAGGCCAGGCTCCATTCCGGCATCGACAGGCCGAGGAAGGTCCAGTCCACCCTGGCGCATTCGCCCGAGCCGGTGAGCACGGTGCGGATGACGCTGGACAGCGGCATCATCTCGGTGAGGAACTCGAGCCCGGGCCCGCACATCGGCACTTCGTCCGCCGGCAGGTGCTGCAGCCAGACATGGCGGCCGGCGATGCCGATGCCGGTGGCGGCGGCGAGCAGTGCGGGCACGCCCCACCCGCGGCGGCCCCGCGTGGTACGCGGCGCATGCAGGCCCGCCAGCAGGAACACCAGGCCGAGCGCGGCGAAGGCGATGCGCTGGAAGATGCACAACGGGCAGGGTTCCAGGTACGCGGTGAACTGCAGGAACACGGCGTAGCCGATCAGCAGGGCGCACACGGCAAAGCCCGCGAAGCATTGGCTGCGGAAGGACCAGCGGAGGGGGTTGGCGATCATGCGCTCAAGATACGCAAAAAAAGAAGCCCCGGCACGTGGCCGGGGCTTCGGATATTGCAAGCCGGGCATGGCTCGGCTCTACATCAACGCTTACTCTGCCGCCGCCTGCGGGCGGTCGACCAGTTCGACGTAGGCCATCGGCGCGTTGTCGCCGGCGCGGAAACCGCACTTGAGGATGCGCAGGTATCCACCCGGGCGGGCGGAATAGCGCGGGCCGAGCACCGTGAACAGGGTGCCGACCGCTTCCTTGTCGCGCAGGCGCGAGAACGCCAGGCGGCGATTGGCCACGCCGTCGGTCTTGGCCAGCGTGATCAGCGGCTCCGCCACGCGGCGCAGTTCCTTGGCCTTCGGCAGGGTGGTGCGGATCAGCTCGTGCTTGATCAGCGAGGCAGCCATGTTCTCGAACATCGCCTTGCGATGTGCGCTGGTACGGCTGAACTTGCGTCCGGATTTCTGGTGGCGCATGGCTTTTTTCCCTTATCCCATCATGCCGTGCGAGGCGATGCCCGCCGGCGGCCAATTTTCAAGCTTCATGCCGAGGGACAGGCCGCGCTGGGCGAGCACTTCCTTGATCTCGGTGAGCGACTTCTTGCCGAGGTTCGGCGTCTTCAGCAGTTCGACCTCGGTCTTCTGGATGAGGTCGCCGATGTAGTAGATGCTCTCGGCCTTGAGGCAGTTGGCCGAACGCACGGTCAGCTCCAGGTCGTCGATCGGGCGCAGCAGCACCGGGTCGACGCCGGCGGTGGCCGGCTTGGCCGCACCGCGGTCGCGGTGGGTGAAATCGCCGAACACCGAGAGCTGGTCGCTGAGGATGTCGGCGGCGGTGCGCACGGCTTCCTCGGCGTCGATGGTGCCGTTGGTCTCGATGTCCAGGACCAGCTTGTCCAGGTCGGTGCGCTGTTCGACGCGCGCGGCCTCGACCGCGTACGCGACGCGGCGCACCGGCGAGAACGACGCGTCCAGCATCAGCCGGCCGATCGTGCGGGTTTCCTCGTCCGGCTTGCGACGGGCGGCGGCCGGCTGGTAGCCGAAACCGCGCTCGATCTTCAACCGCATGTTCAGCGCCGCATCCTTGGTCAGGTGGGCGATGACGTGCTCGGGATTGAGGATCTCGACGTTGTGGTCGGTCTTGATGTCGGCAGCGGTGACGATGCCGGGGCCCTGCCTGGAGAGGCTCAGGGTCGAGCTGTCGCCGGTGCCCATGCGGATGGCGATGTCCTTGAGGTTGAGCAGCACCTCGAGCACGTCTTCCTGCAGGCCTTCGATGGTGCTGTACTCGTGCAGCACGCCGTCGATCTCGACCTCGGTGATGGCAAAACCCGGGATTGAGGACAGCAGCACGCGGCGCAGCGCATTGCCGAGCGTGTGGCCGTAGCCACGCTCCAGCGGCTCGATCACGACCTTCGCGCGGTTGCCGGCGAGGCGCTCGATCTGCGGGCCACGCGGGCGCAGGACTTGGTTGGCGGTAACCGTCATTCGTGGTGTCTCCTGCGGAACCCCGGGGGGACGGGGATCCGTGATGTGATTACTTCGAGTACAGCTCGACGATCAGCGCTTCGTTGATGTCGGTCGGCAGGTCGGCCCGGTCGGGCACGGCCTTGAACACGCCGGCGAACTTCTTGGCGTCGACCTCGATCCACGACGGCGACAGGTCCATCTGCGCGGAGACCGTCAGCGACTCCTGGACGCGGAGCTGCTTCTGGGCCTTCTCGGAC
>JALYWW010000164.1 GCA_030852515.1 Pseudomonadota bacterium | reverse complement strand
GCTGAGAAAAGGTACTCTGACCCCATGATCACCGCAGCGGAAGTCGTTGCGTTCTGGCGCGACGCGGGAATGGCCAAGTGGTTCGGCGGCGGCGCGGCGTTCGACGCGCGGTGCCGCGACGTGCTGGGCGAGGCGCACATGGCGGCTTCGCGGCGCGAGCTGGAGGACTGGATCGACGCCCCCGAGGGCGCGCTGGCATTGCTACTGCTGCTGGATCAGGTTCCGCGCAACATCTTCCGCAACAGCGCCCATTCCTGGGCCAGCGATGGCCTGGCCCGGCACTACGCCAACCGCGCGATCGAGGCCGGCCACGACCAGGCCTTCGACACCGGACTGCGCGCCTTCTTCTACCTGCCGTTCGAGCACTCGGAAGACCTGGCCGACCAGGACCGCTCGGTGGCGCTGTTCGAGGCGGCCGGCGACAAGTCGTTCCTGCCCTACGCCATCAACCACCGCGAGGCGATCCGCAAGTTCGGCCGTTTCCCGCACCGCAATGCCGCCCTGGGCCGGACCAACACGCCCGAAGAACAGGCCTGGCTCGACGCTGGCGGCGGCTGGTAGTCAGTACTTCGGGATCGACGGGTTGAAATCCGCCCAGGCGTCGATGCCGCCCGCAATGTTGTGGACCTCGGTGAAGCCGAGCTGGCGGAAGTGCTCCGCGGCCTGGGCGCTGCGCGCGCCGTGGTGGCAGAGGAAGGCCAGCGGCGTGCCCTTCGGCAGCGCTTCCAGTGCGGCGGTACCGTTGTCGAGGTGTTCGTAAGCGCCGTCGAGCTGCGCGACTGCGCGCTCGTCGGCCGGACGCACGTCGACAACGGTGACCGCGCCGGCAGCGCGCTTCGCGGACGCATCGGCAGGCGACAGCGGGCGCACCTTCGGCGGCGCGTTCGGATTCTCGATCACCAGGCCGCGGCCGCGCTCGTCGTCGACCCAGTCGATCGACAGGCCATTCGCGCGCCGCGCCGAGGCGAGGTCGAACTGCACCCGCAGGCCTGCGACTTCGGTCGCGATCGCCGCCGGGTCCAGCGGCGCCGCCTGCAGCTGCGCGTTGAAACGCGGGTCGACCGACACCTTCAGCGCGAAACCTTCGCCCGCGTCGGCCAGCGCCTTGCGCAGCATGTCTGCCGCCGCTGGCGCGATGCTGATCGATGGGGGAGTGCGATCCGGAGGCGGCAGGCCGAGCGCGGTCTGCAGCTCGCCGCTGGACACCATCTGCTCGATGATGTCGCAGCCGCCGAGCAGTTCGCCGCCGACATACAGCTGCGGGATCGTCGGCCAGTCGCCGTAGGCCTTGATGCCTTCGCGGATCTCCGGATCCGACAGCACATCGACGTGGGCGTATTCGTCCAGGCCGATCGCCGCCAGCGCGCCGACCGCCTTGGCCGAGAAGCCGCACTGCGGCGCACGCGGCTCGCCCTTCATGAACAGCACCACCGGGTTGGCGGCGAGCAGCGCGTCGATGCGCGCGCGCAGGGCAGGGTCGAGCGACATGGCGGCAGTCCGGTACGTGGGGCCCCGCATTCTACGCCGCCGTCGTGCATGATTCCGGTGGATGGAACCGAACCCGCCCGTGCGCCAGGCCCCCGCACCACTGCACCAGCCGCCGCGCTGGCCGCACGCCTGGGCCTGGACCTTGCTGCTGTCGCAGGTCGTGGTCGCGCTGGCGTGGTGGCACTACGGCTGGCGCGTCGGCCTGCCCTTGCTGCTGGCCTCGCACCTGGTGTTCGTGTGGGGCACGCTGCGACCGCGCTCGGCGCTGTTCGGGCCGGTGCTGGCACGGCTGCCTGCCACCGAGAAAGTGGCCTGGCTGACCATCGACGACGGTCCTTCCGACGACACCGCCGCGATCCTCGACCTGCTCGACGCGCATGCGGCGAAGGCGACCTTCTTCGTGGTCGCCGAACGCGCCGCGGCGCGCCCGGACCTGCTGCGCGAAATCCTCCGTCGCGGCCATGAACTGGGCAACCACAGCGCCAGCCACCCGTCGGCAACGTTCTGGATGCTTGGCCCGCGACGCATGGCGCGCGAGATCGAAGGCGCGCAGGCCACGCTGCGCGACCTGGCCGGCGTCGAACCCCGCTGGTTTCGCGCCGTGGTGGGCATGGCCAATCCGTTCGTGTCCGCATCGCTTTCCCGCCTGGGCCTGGCTCGCGTGGCCTGGAGCGCCCGCGGCTTCGACACCGTGACCGCGGACCCGGCGAAGGTCGTCGCGCGGATCGAATCCGACCTCGCGCCCGGCGCGATCATCCTGATGCACGAAGGCGCGGGACACGGCCGCAGCGCCGAAGCCGTGCAAGCCCTTCTCGAGCGGATGGCCGCGCTGGGTTACCGCTGCGTGCTGCCGGAAAAGAACAGGGGTCAGAGTACTTTTTCTCAGCGCCGCTGAGAAAAAGTACTC
>JALYWW010000034.1 GCA_030852515.1 Pseudomonadota bacterium | reverse complement strand
GCGAAGCCCTGATCGCATTCGCGGCTTCCACCGCCCCTGCGGACATGCGAATGATTCGCATTTCCGAAGATCCGGGCATTCCGGACGACGACGCCGTCGCCCGCTGGAAGGCCGACGACCTACGGGCTGGCATCCCGCGACTGCCCGCCTCGCAGCACGACAAGTGGACGCCGCAGCAACTGTCGCTGGAGCGCCTGGCTGCCTACAGCGTCAAGAAAGGCTGCTATCCCGGCCAGGAAATCGTCGCCCGCACCCACTTCCTGGGCAAGGCCAAGCGCAAGCTCGTCCTGCTGGAAACCGACACGCCGCTGGAACCGGGCGCGGAAGTGCGCGACGGCGATGCCGTCGGCACCGTCGTCAGCACCGCCGGCAACCTCATCCTCGCCGTGATCTAGAGCGAGTTGGCGGCGGAGACGATGTCGTCTTCGGACGGGATGACCAGGAAGGCAGCACCGGCCAGCGGAGTGAAGGTGTCGGCGCCGACGACGCGACGGAACGGGCGCGCGCCGTAGCCGCCTTCGGTAATGGCGGTGATGACGCCCTCGCCCACGCCGGCGCTGCGCCGGCCCTCGTCGACGATCAGGATGCGCTTTGCGGTCGCGGCCTGCTCGCGGATGAAGGCATCGTTGAGCGGCACCAGCCAGCGCAGGTCGACCACGCGCACCTTCCACTTGTGCTGCTGCTCGATCCTGCGCGCGGCGCGCAGGCTCATCGGCACGCCGTTGCCGAAGCTGAAGATCACCAGGTCGTCGTCGCCACGGCGCTTCGATGCGGACGGATACACCCTGCCCTCGCCCAGGGTCATGGCCTGGTCGGGCGCCGGGTACTCGGTCAGCCAGCCACCGTCGCCGGCTTCGTGCAGGTCCTTGGTCATGTACAGCGCGATCGGCTCCAGCAGCGCACACACGCGCCCATCGACCCTGGCCAGCGCCGCCAGCGTGCGCAGCATCATGGCCGCGTCATCGCCGCGCGACGGGCAACCCACCACCAGGCCGGGAATGTCGCGCAGCGCGGTGATCGAGTTGTCGTTGTGGAAATGGCCGCCGAAACCGCGCTGGTAGCCCAGCGACGCAATGCGCACCACCATCGGGTTGCGGTACTGGTCGTTGCTGAAGAACTGCAGGCTCGCGGCCTCGCCGCGGATCTGGTCGGCGGCATTGTGCAGGTAGGCCAGGTACTGGATTTCCGGCAGCGGCAGCATGCCCATGTTGGCGAAACCCTGGGACAGGCCGAGGATCACGGTCTCGTCGAGCAGCGTGTTGAACACGCGGCGCGATCCGAACGCCTTCTGCAGGCCCTTGGTGACGGTATAGACGCCGCCCTTCTGCGCCACGTCCTCGCCGAACAGCAGCGTTTCCGGATACTTGGCGAACAGGTCGTGCAGGGCCTGGTTGATCTGGATCGCCAGGTGCTTCGGCGCCTGCTTCTCCGGCAACTTCGCCTCGCCACCGAACGCCTTGATGCGCGCTTCCGGCGAAGGTACGCGCTCTGCTTCGGCCTTGACCGCATCGGGCGTGTACGGCGCCAGCGGCGCCATCACGTCCTCCAGCGACGACAGGCGCGGACGGCTGTCGGCGTCCTCGGCCGCGGCGAAACACTTCTTCCGGGTCTCCTCGTAAAGCGCGAGGATCTCGTCCTTCGACATCAGCCCGGACTCGAGCGCGATCGCCGCGCTGCGCAGCAACGGGTCGGTCGCCTCGACCGCGCACAGCTCCTCGATCGAACGCCACTCGATCTCGAAATCGGTGCCGGCGTGGCCCATGATCCGCGTGGTGCGCAGGTGCAGGAAGGTCGGCCGGCGCGTGTTGCGGCAATGCTCGACGGCGCGCTGCACGTCGCCATAGCCGCTGGCCAGGTCCAGGCCATCGGCAGCGAAGTAATCCAGGTCGGCGCGCCGGGCGAAGTTGCGCGCCACCCAGCCGTCCGGCGTCTTCACCGAAATGCCGATGCCGTTGTCCTCGCACACGAACAGCACCGGCGCCGGCAGCTTCTGGTACGCGGTCCAGGCCGCGGCGTTGAACGCGGTCTGCGCGGTGGCATGGTTGCTCGAGGCATCGCCGAACGAGCAGATGGCGATGCTGTCCTCGGGAATCGGCAGCGCATGGCCGATGCGCCTGGCCTGCTCGATCGCGATCGCGGTTCCGAAGGCCTTGGGCAGGTGCGAAGCAATCGTCGAGGTCTGCGGCAGCACCCACAAGGGCTTGGACCCCCACACCTTGTGGCGCCCGCCCGAAGCGGGGTCGTCCTTGGACGCAGCGAACGACAGCGCCGAGTCCATCACCGGGTCCATGCCCGGCAGCTTGCGGAAGCGCTCGGCCATGAAGCCGCCGGAGCGGTAGTGCAGGAACGCGGGATCGGTATGCCGCGTCGCGCGGGCGACCATCGCGTTGCCCTCGTGGCCGGACGAACCGATGGTGTAGAAGACCTTGTTCTGCACGCGCAGCACGCGCGCCATCAAATCAAGATGCCGGCTGACCAGCTGTGACTCGAACAGCTCGCGGAAGCCGCGCGCGTCGAGCGCGCCGTCCTCGAGCACCGCATTGCGCGCACCATTCCAGTCGCGCACGAACTCCTGGAAATTGACGTCGCAGATCTCGGCCCGGTTCAGGCCGCGCATGCGGGCGGGGATGGGCTTGGCAGCAACGGCGGTCATGCGGTGTTCCTGGGAGACATGGGGAGGAAGCCGGGCGTCTGGCGCACGCGTGCGAGCCACGACCGGACCGAAGGATATGCCGCAAGATCGAAGCCGCCTTCATCGGCGACGTCGGTATAGGCGAACAGCGCGATGTCGGCAATGCCGTAGGCGGCGCCGCTGAACCACGGCGCGGACAGCAGGTGCCGCTCCATCACCGCCAGGGCCTGGTGGCCGCGCTCGCGCAGCTGCGGCAGGCCGGCGCGACGCGGCGAGTCGGCCGGCGTCCATCCGCAGATGAAACGCGCCACTGCGATGTACGGTTCGTGGCTGTACTGCTCGAAAAACATCCAGCTCAATGCCTGCGCGCGCTGCCATGCGTCGCCGGCGAAGTACGGTGTGTCTTCGGCCAGCCAGCACAGGATGGCGTTGGATTCGGCCATGCGGCGGCCGTCCTCGAGCTCGATCAAGGGCACGCGGCCGTTGGGGTTTTTCGCCAGGAATTCCGGAGTGCGGGTTTCACCGCGGCTGCTGTCGGTCTCGATCCAGCGGTATGGCTTGCCGAGCTGCTCGAGCAGCAGCTTCACCTTGTGGCAATTGCCCGAAAGCGAGTAGCCGTAGACCGTGATCACGCCCTGCTTCCGTTGCGGCGGGCCAGCCATTCCTCGCGCCCTTGGCCCCAGACATTGGTGGGCGAATCCTCGTACGGCGCAGGCAGTTTGCCTGGCCCCAGGTTGTGCGACCCCAGCCGCGCGGCGACGCGCGCCGAGGCCAGGTTCTGCGGATCGATGCAATGGATGACGCTGTCCCAGCCGAGCACTTCGAAGGCGTAGTCCATGCCGGCGCTCGCCGCCTCCGTCGCATACCCCTTGCCCCAGGCGTCGGGATGGAAGGTCCAGCCGATTTCGTTGCCCGGCCAACCTTCCGGTCGCCACGGGCCAGCCTGGCCCACCCAGAGGCCGCTGGCCTTATCGATCACCGAGAACATGCCGAATCCCTGCAGTGCCCAGGCGCCAGGCATCTGCAGGAAGCGACGCCAGGCGGCCGCGCGCGACACATGGCCGCCGATGTAGCGCGCGGCCTCCTCGTTGCCGAGGGTCTGCGCGTACCGATCGAAGTCTGCGGCCTGCGGAATGCGCAGGAGCAGGCGCGGGGTCTGCAGTTCCACGGTCAGAACGCGTTGATGCCCGTGAGCTCGCGGCCGATCACCAGCTGGTGCACGGTTTCGGTGCCCTCGTAGGTGATCACCGACTCCAGGTTCAGCGCGTGGCGGATCGCGGCGTGCTCGGTGGTGATGCCCGCGCCGCCCAGCAGGTCGCGGCACTGGCGGGCGATGTCGATCGCCATCCGGCAGTTGTTCCACTTGGCCAGCGACACCTGCGCCGGCGCCATGTTGCCGGCGTCCTTGAGGCGACCGAGCTGCAGCACCAGCAGCTGCGCCAGGGTGATGCGGCGGGCCATGTCGGCCAGCTTGAGCTGGGCGCTCTGGGTCGCCGCCACCGGGCGGTCGAACAGGATGCGTTCCTTGGAATAGTTCAGGGCCTCGTCCAGGCAGGCGATCGCCGCGCCGATCGGGCCCCAGGTGATGCCGTAGCGGGCCTGGGTCAGGCAGCCCAGCGGACCCTTCAGGCCCTTCACGTTCGGCAGGCGGTTGGCCTCCGGCACGCGCACGTTGTCGAAGAACAGCGCGCTGGTCACCGACGCGCGCAGGCTCATCTTGTGCTTGATCTCCTGGGCGCTGAAGCCGGCCATGCCCTTCTCGACCACGAAGCCCTGGATGCCGTCGTCGGTCTGCGCCCAGACGATGGCGATGTCGGCGACGTTGCCGTTGGTGATCCACATCTTGGAGCCGTTGAGGACCCAGTCGCCGCCGTCCTTCTTCGCCGAGGTCTTCATGTTGGCCGGATCCGATCCGCCATGCGGCTCGGTCAGGCCGAAGCAGCCGATGACCTTGCCCGCGGCCATGTCCGGCAGCCAGCGCATGCGCTGCTCTTCCGAACCGTAGGCGAAGATCGGGTACATGCACAGCGAGGACTGCACGCTGACGAAGCTGCGGATACCGCTGTCGCCGCGCTCAAGCTCCTGGCAGATCAGGCCGTAGCTGACGCCATTGAGGCCACCGCCGCCGTACTGCTCCGGCAGCGAGGATCCCAACAGGCCGAGCTCGGCGATCTCCGGCACCAGTTCCTTCGGGAACCGGCCCTGGTCGAAGGCGTCGCCGATGATCGGCAGCACCCGCTCGTTGGTGAACCGGGCCACGGTGTCCTGCACCGCGCGCTCCTCCTCCGAAAGCAGGGAGCGGACGTCGAACAGGTCGTAGGGGTGCAGGGCCATGGCGATGCGGGTTCCTTCTAGGCGCGGAAGCCAACATTGTCGCCCAAAAGACACGGGCCCGGCGACGCCGCCGGACCCGTGGGGTCACCGCATCCCGTGGTCGCCTACTGGCGATCGGTACCGGGTACGGCAGCCACCTGGGTGACGACCTCGCCGTCGACTACCGGCAGGCGGCCATCGAGCGGCCGCTCCGGCAGGCGCACGGTGCGTTCCTGGCCGTCGTATTCGTAGGTCACGTCATAGGCCACCGGTACGTCCTCGGTGCCCAGGGCGATGGTTTCGCCCGGCTTCTCGTCGGTACGCATCATTCCCGTGGTGCCGTCCGGGTTGCGGTAGGTCACCTTGTAGGCGACGATCTTCGAGGTTTCCGAGGTCGACGTCGTGGTGTGGCAGTCGCGCTGGGTGCGGTTCACCACTTGGCCGCCGACATGGTTGCGGTCCACGCGGTTGCCGATCATGCCGCCAGCCACGGCACCGCCGGCGGTCGCCAGCTTCTTGCCGTTGCCGCCACCAATCTGGTTGCCGACCAGGCCGCCGATGATGGCACCGGCCACGGTGCCGCCGACGTTGCCGTCGCGCTCGGGCATGCGTTCGGAAACGACCACGTCGTTGCAGACCTCGCGCGGCGTGGTGGTGGTACTGGTTTCGCGCACCGGCTCGGAGCCGAGCACCTGCGCATACAGCTCCTGCTTCTCGGTCACCGGCTCGACGTCGAGGACAGTGGCGTACTCGAGGCCGCCCGGGCCGAAACCGTCGCGGTTGTTGTTGAAGGCTGCAACGGCGACGCCGCCGACCAGCAGCGCGGCCAGGGCAATGGCGAGGGTATTGTTGTTCACGTCTTTTCTCCTGCGTTGCGTGCGCAGCGATTGCAGCACCTTCACCCTGAACCGGTACCGCGAATCCGATGATTTCCATTAGCGGGGCGTGAACGGAACGGCGTAAAGTCGCGAATCCAAAGGAGCAGCACATGCCAAATCCACTTGTCGCCCCGTTCATGCGCTGGGTCGGCCGCCTGAGCTTTCCCAAGCTGTTCGGCCTGTTCGCGGTGCTTTTCCTGGTCAACCTGGTCGTGCCGGACCCGATCCCCTTCATCGACGAGATCCTGCTCGGCGTCGGCGCCCTGGTGTTCGCCGCGTGGAAGGACCGCAGGAAGCCTTGATCCTCGTCGACAGCCACTGCCATCTGGACGCGGCGGAGTTCGATGCCGACCGCGACGCCGTGGTCGCCCGCGCACTGGCCGCCGGCGTCTCCCGGCAACTGGTGCCTGCCGTCGACGCAGCCAGCTGGCCGAAGCTGCGCGAGGTCTGCGCGGCCGCGCCCGGGCTGTTCCCCGTCTACGGCCTGCACCCGACGTTCCTGGACGGCCATCGTCCCGAGCACCTGGGCGAATTGCGCCAGTGGATCGAACGCGAACGCCCGCATGCCGTGGGCGAGTGCGGACTGGATTACTTCGTCGAGGATCTCGACCGCCACGCCCAGAGCGCATTCTTCGAAGGCCAGCTGCAACTGGCGCGCGAATTCGACCTGCCGCTGATCGTGCACGCGCGACGCGCCGTGGACGCAGTGATCGCCGCGGTGCGCAAGGTCGGCGGCGTGCGCGGCGTGGTCCACAGTTTCTCCGGCAGCCGCGAGCAGGCCGAACAACTGTGGAAACTGGGCTTCATGCTCGGCCTCGGCGGCCCGGTCACCTACGAACGCGCGCGGCGGCTGCGCAAGCTGGCCGCGACCATGCCGCTCGAATACCTGTTGCTGGAAACCGACGCCCCCGACCAGCCCGACGCCGGCCATCGCGGCCAGCGCAACGAACCCGCGCGCATCACCACCGTCCTCGAGTGCATCGCCGCCCTCCGCGACGAATCCCCCGCCGCCATCGCCGCCGCCACCACCGCCAACGCCGAACGCCTCTTTGCCTTGGCGTAAGAAAGCTTTTTAGCCACAGATTTCACAGATGAACACAGATTGGAAGAGCAAGAGAGAGTGCTTTTTCAATCTGTGCAATCTGTGAAATCTGTGGCTATCTCTTGCCTTTGAGCAGGATTTCCAGGGACCTGGAGACGGCGGCGAAGGCGAAGGCGCCGGTGATGTGGGTGGCGGCGCCGAGGCCTGCGCCGCAGTCGAGTTTCAGCGCGGCGTCCTTGTCGAGGTTCGGGCGGATGCCGCAGACGCTGCCGTCGGCCTGTGGATACTTCACGTTTTCCAGCGAGTACACCGCCGGCACGCCGAAGTAGCGGTCATGGTTCTTCGGGAAATTGAACTCGCCGCGCAACTTCCTGCGGATCAGCGAGAGCATCGCGTCGTGCTCGGTACGCGACAGGTCGCGGACCCGCACCTGGGTCGGATCGGTGCGCCCGCCCGCGGAGCCGACGGTGACGATGGGCTGCTTGCGCCGGCGGCACCAGGCGATCGCCTCGACCTTGGTGCGGAAGCTGTCGCAGGCATCCAGGACCAGGTCGTAACCGTTGTCCAGCAGTTGCGCCTGGTTGGACGGGGTCAGGAACGCCTCGACCGCCACCGCTTCCATCGCGGGATTGATCGCCAGGCAGCGTTCGGCCATCGCCCGCGCCTTGTTGCGTCCGTACTGGCCGGCAAGCGCCGGCAACTGGCGGCTGGTGTTGGACAGGCACAGGTCGTCGGCATCGATCAGGGCCAGGTGGCCGACGGCACTGCGCGCCAGTGCTTCGACCGCCCACGAACCCACGCCGCCCAACCCGACCACGGCAACGCGGGCGCCGGCCAGGCGCGCGACCGCGCCGGTTCCATAAAGGCGGTCGATGCCGGCGAATCGGTCGAGGAGGTCCTGGCGCATGGGCCATTTTCGCATGCTAACGTTCGGCCCTGCAGATCAATGGAAACGGGGAGACCGCCTTGAGCACCACGCCAAACCAGACATCCACGAAACCTTCTGGCAACGCCGCCGCGCGCTACCTGTTCCTGTTCGTGCTCGGCCTTGCGGTCGGGGCGGTGGCCACCGTGATGGCGATGCGTGCGCTCGACGAGCGCAAGGACCACTTCCCCGAGTCGGTGATGGAAGTGATGTCCGCGCACCTGGGGGCGTTGTACAAGAACGTCGAACAGAATCGTTGCGCGGCCACCGACACCCTGCCCCACCTGCAGACGCTGCGGACCATGGCCAACGACATCGAACCGGCGTTCGGCGACCTGCGCGAGGATGCGCGGTTCGCGGGCCATGCCAGCGACCTGCGCGCGAGCCTGGACGGGGTGCTGTCGAGTCCGCCGCTGGCCTGCGCCGGGGTCGAGGCCGCACTGAAGAAGGTCGGGGCGGACTGCAAGGCGTGCCATCAGGATTTCCGCGGGTGAACGGTCGGCAACGCGTCGGCGGCGGTTGACCGCTCGTTCACGACTGCCTGCCGAGGATGGCCCGGTCATCCCCGCAGGAGAGTCGCATGAACAAGCACGCCCCCATCCGCCTTGCCGGCGCCGCTGCGCTGCTCGCCTGCCTGGCCGCGGCCGGCTGCGCCACGACCTCCCCGGGTTACGGCGGCGGCTACAACGCACCGCCGCCCACCAGCGGCGCCTGCTATGACTGCGGCACGGTCACCCGGATCGAAGTATCGGCCGTCGGCGAGAGCAACGTCCCCAATGCCACCGGTGCGATCCTTGGCGGCGTGGTCGGCGCCGCGGCGGGTCGCGAGATTGCCAAGCGCGAAACCGACAGCGAAGGCCGCCAGAACACCGCGACCGTCGCCGGCGCGGTCGCTGGCGCGGCGATCGGCAACGCGATCCAGAACCGCTCGCAGGCCAACAACAGCAGCTACAACGTGTACGTGCGCATGGACAACGGCCGCACCACCGTCGTCAGCCAGAACGACCTGGGCGGCATCCGCGAAGGGTCGTACGTCCGCGTCTATGACGGCAAGGCCTGGCTGCGCTGATCGCGGTTTCCACCGCTCCCACGCGGTAGCCGCTCCCGCGCGGTAGGATCGCGGCATGACGATCTTCTACATCATCGCCGCGATCCTGGTCCTGGTCGGCCTGGCCGGGATCATCCTGCCGGCATTGCCCGGCATTCCGTTGATCTTCGCCGGCATGTTGCTGGCGGCCTGGACCGACGGCTTCGACAAGATCGGCGTCGGGTTGCTGGTCGCGCTCGGGGTCATGACCCTGCTTTCGGTTGCAGTGGACTTCTGGGCCGCTGCGGTGGGAGCCAGGCGGGTCGGTGCCAGTCGCATGGCGATCATCGGCGCAGTCATCGGTACGTTCGCCGGCCTGTTCTTCGGACCCTTGGGCCTGTTCGTCGGTCCGTTCGCCGGTGCGGTGATCGGCCAGTTGCTGCACGGTCGACGCCTGGATGCCGACGGCATGGGCCTGGCGGCCAGGGTCGGCTTCGGCACCTGGCTGGGAATCGTGTTCGGCATCGCGCTCAAGCTGATGCTGGCGTTCGCGATGCTCGGCCTGTTCGCCTGGGGATGGTGGCGCTGACGTTCACGCCTTGCTGAATGCGGCTCGCGGATGATGCGCCGGGTATCGAACCCGGGGGCGACATGCCTTTTCGCTGGAGTCGCAAGCGCATGATCTGGACCATCGTTGTAACCGCTGCGCTGACTGCGCTGGTGGTGGTCATCGGCCTCAACTTCGCCACGCCCAGCAAGCAGCTGGAGCGCAAGATCGAACACCGCTATCCCGTGTCCTCGCCACAGTTCCGGCGCGAGATGGGGGTAATGCTGGGGCCGTCGATCCTGCCCGGCAACCACGTCACCAGCCTGCAGAACGGCGTGGAGATCTTTCCGGCGATGCTCGAGGCGATCCGCGGCGCACGGGACACCATCACCTTCGAAACCTACATCTACTGGGAAGGCGAAGTCGGCCAATGGTTCGCCGATGCGCTGAGCGAACGGGCGCGCGCAGGTGTCGAGGTCAACGTCACCATCGACTGGGTCGGCAGCGTGCGCATGGACCAGTCGCAACTGGAAGAGATGGAACAGGCGGGCGTGACCATCCAGCGCTACCGTCCATTGCACTGGTACAACCTGGCGCGGATGAACAACCGCACCCACCGCAAGCTGCTGGTGGTGGACGGCACGGTCGGCTTCACCGGCGGCGTTGGCATCGGCGACCCGTGGCAGGGCAATGCGCAGGACCCGGACCACTGGCGCGACATGCACTTCCGCATCGAAGGCCCGGCGGTGGCGCAGATGCAGGCGGCGTTCAACGACAACTGGATCAAGACCACGGGCCGCATCCTCAACGGCAAGGCCTACTTCCCGTCGATCGAACCCGCCGGCGACATGGCGGCGCACCTGTTCATCAGTTCGCCCGCCGGCGGCAGCGAAAGCATGCACCTGATGTACCTGATGTCGATTGCCGCGGCCGAACACAGCATCGACCTGGCGGCGGCCTATTTCATCCCCGACGAACTGATCACCAACGCGCTGGTCGCCGCCCGCCATCGTGGGGTCCGGATCCGGGTCCTGCTGCCGGGCGAGAACACCGACTCGGATGCGGCGCGGATGGCCTCCAAGTCGGGATGGGGTCCGTTGCTGATGGCGGGCGTCGAGATCTCGGAATACGAGCCGACGATGTTCCACAACAAGATGCTGATCGTGGACCACGAGCTGGTCTCGGTGGGGTCGACCAATTTCGACCTGCGTTCGTTCCAGCTCAACGACGAGGCCAGCCTCAACGTTTATGATCGGGACTTCGCCGAGCGCATGACCGCGGTCTTCGAGGCGGACCTCGCGCAGGGCAAGCCCTACACCTACGAAAGTTGGGAAAACCGGCCTTGGACGGAAAAGTTCGCGGAAATGTTCATCCTCCCGCTGCGTTCGCAACTCTGAGCCGGGCGCGGGGGCTGGTCTTCGGGCTGGTCTTCTTGCTCGTCCCGGCGCTGCTGCTGGCGCCGGTTTCCGCCGTCGCGGCGCAGCAGTCGCCGGATCCCGATGCGGCAGCCCTGGCCGCGGCGGTGGCCACGGATACCCGGCAGGACGCGCGCATCGCCGCAGCGGTCCGCGCGCGCCTGTTGCGCCAGCCGGCACTGCAATCGGTGACGGTGCAGGTCGCCTCGGGCGTGGTCGAGCTCGGCGGCGAAGTGCTGGAGACCGAGCAACGGACCCTCGCCGCGACCCTGGCCAAGGAGGTCGAGGGCGTCAGCGAGGTCGACAACGGCATCGCCATCAGCTCGGACCTGGGGACCCGCCTGTCCGCGGCGCTGGTCGAGGCCCAGGACAAGCTGCTGCGCCTGGTCGCCGCGATCCCGCTGCTGGTCGTCGCCATCGCGATCGTGGTCCTGGCCTGGTGGCTGGGGCGACGCGTCGGGCGGCGCAAGTTGCGCTGGTTGCCGGGCCGCAGCGACAACCCCTACCTGGACGGGCTGTTGCGGCGCGTCGCCCAGGCGCTGGTGGTCATCATCGGGCTGGTACTGGCGCTGAACCTGCTCGGTGCCACCGCCCTGGTCGGCGCGGTGCTCGGCTCGGCCGGCGTGGTCGGCCTGGTCCTGGGCTTCGCGTTCAAGGACGTGGCCGAGAACTACATCGCCGGCGTGCTGCTGAGCCTGCGCCGGCCGTTCGCGCCAGGCGACCATCTGCTGATCGATCCATACGAAGGCAAGGTGATCGCGGTGACCGCCCGTACCACCCTGCTGATGACCCTGGACGGCAACGAGCTGTCGCTGCCGAACGGACTGGTATTCCGCTCGGTGGTGACCAACTTCACCGCCAACCCGAAGCGGCGCTTCGACTTCGCGCTGCCGGTGGATCCGGGCGAATCGCTGAGCCGTGCGCGCGACCTCGCGCTGGAGGCCATGGCCAGGGTCGACGGCGTGCTTGCCGATCCGGGGCCATCGTGGTCGGCGGACGGCTATGCGGCCAAGGGCCTGGACCTGCGCTTCTTTGGCTGGGTCGACCAGCGCAGCAACGACGTGGGCAAGGTGCGCAGCGAAGCACTGCGCGCGGTGCGCGGGGCGTTCGCGCGCGTCGACGTGCATGGTCCGGAAGCGGTGCGTTACCGACGGGAAGACAAGCCCGCCGCGCACGAGGACGCCGTGGTGGACACTTCCGTCAACCGCGATATCGATGCGCAATTGGCCGCGGCGCAACGCGCCAGCGACAGCGACCTGCTGACGCCGCCCCCGGCGACGCCGAAGTGAACGTGCGCCCTGCCCTGTTCGCCGGTTCGCTGATGCTGGTCGCCGGTTCGGTCGTTGCCCAGGACATCCCCGCCGACGACACCAGGTCCCTCGACGCCTGCGTAGCGATGGAAAGCGATGCGTTGCGCCTGGCGTGCTACGACACCGTCGCCGGTCGCGACAAGCGCACCCCGGTGCAGGCCGATGCCGCCGCCGAGCGCGCGCGGCAATACCAGGAGCAAGCCGACCGGGGTCGGCTGAACCTGTTTCGCAGCGACCCGCAGACGCCGACCGATCAGCGCGTGGACGCGGCGCTGGCCAATGCCGGCAAGGGCTCGCTGCTGGATAGCCGCTGGGAACTGGCACGCGACTCCAAGCTCGGCCTGTTCAACTTCCGCGCCTACAAACCGGTGTACCTGTTCCCGGTGTTCTGGACCGCGGAAACCAATACCCGACCGCACTCGCCCAATCCGGACAACACCGCCAGCGAGCACTCGGCGCTGGACCGGATCGAGGCCAAGTTCCAGATCAGCTTCAAGACCAAGGTGGTGGAGAACCTGCTGGGCGACAACGGCGACATCTGGACCGCCTATACCCAGAGCTCGCGCTGGCAGGTCTACAACGGCGAGGAATCGCGGCCGTTCCGCGAGACCAGTTACGAGCCGGAAGTGATGCTGGCGTTCCGCACCGGCTACAGCCTGCTGGGCTGGAAGGGCCGGCTGGCGGCGGTCGGCATCAACCACCAGTCCAATGGCCGCGAGGATCCCTACTCGCGCAGCTGGAACCGGGTGGTCTTCAACATCGGCCTGGACCGCGAGGGTTGGGCCTTGAACCTGCGTCCGTGGATCCGGATCTCCGACGGCAACGACGACGACAATCCGGACATCTCCGATTACATGGGGCGCGGCGACGCCACCCTGGTCCGGGTACTGCCCAACGGCCACCAGTTCTCGCTCGGCCTGCGCCACTCGCTGCGCGGCGGCGACCGCTCGCATGGCGCGGTACAGTTCGACTGGGCGTTTCCCCTGCTCGATTCGTTCCGCGGCCACCTGCAGGTCTTCGACGGCTACGGCGAGAGCATGATCGACTACAACCACCGCACGACTTACGTTGGCCTCGGTATCTCCTTGATGGAGTGGTACTGAGAAACAGGAAGGGGCATCGCCATGAAGGCACGAAGGATCCTGTCACTGGACGGCGGCGGCATTCGCGGCCTGGTGACCTGCCGCTGGCTCACCGGCGCGGAGGACGCGCTGCTGGCCGCGGGCAAGCCGGGGTTGATGCAGAGCTTCGACCTGTATGCGGGCAGCTCGACCGGCGCGATCATCGCCAGTGGCCTGGCGATCGGGCTGTCGCCCGACGCCATGGCGGCGATGTATCGCGACAACCGCCACACCATTTTCCCGGGCATGGCCAACCGGCTGTGGTCGCGGGCGACGCGCCTGTTCAGCGCCGGTCCGTCGGCACCGCAGTACGACGGCAAGGGCCTGGAGAAGGTGCTGAAGAAGGTCTTCGGCGATACCCGCCTTGGGCAGGTCAAGGTCCCGCTGCTCATCACCGGCTACGACACCATTTCGCGCACGCCGGTGATCTTCAAGAGCTTCAAGCCCGAGCACCAGGACCTGCCGTTGTGGGAAGTGTGCCGCGCTTCGGCCGCCGCACCGACCTACTTCCCCGCGCACGGGATGAAGATCGAAGGCAGGCAATGCGCCGTGATCGACGGCGGCGTGGTGGCCAACAATCCCACCGCCTGCGCCATCGCCGAAGCGCTGCGCAAGGACGCCCGCGCCGGCGTGCCGCAGGACCTGGTGGTGCTGTCGATCGGCACCGGTGCGCGCACCCGCAGCATCGACCTCAAGTCCGCGCGCGAATGGGGCGCGCTTGAATGGGCGGTGCCGATCATCGACGTGCTGTTCGACGGCAACGCCGACTCGGTCGACTACATCGCCCGCCACCTGGTCGGCGACAGCTACTTCCGGCTGCAGACCGAACTTGCGATCGGCATGGACGAGATGGACGACGTCAGCGAGACGAATATCGCCGCGCTCGAAGCCGTCGCCCGCGATTACCTGGCCAAGGCCACCACCCGCAAACAGCTCAAGCGCCTGGCTACGCTGTTGTAAGGACGGGAATCTTGCCGATGCGCGCCTGCCACTCGCGCGGGCCGGTGGCGTGCACGGATTCGCCGCTGGAATCCACGGCCACGGTCACCGGCATGTCCTGCACGATGAACTCGTAGATCGCTTCCATGCCCAGGTCCTCGAAAGCGACCACGCGCGCGGCCTTGATCGCCTTCGACACCAGGTAGGCCGCGCCGCCCACCGCCATCAGGTACGCGGACTTGTGCTTGCGGATCGCCTCGATCGCGAGCGGACCGCGTTCGGCCTTGCCGACCATGCCCATCAGGCCGGTCTGCTTCAGCACCTGTTCGGTGAACTTGTCCATGCGCGTGGCGGTGGTCGGGCCGGCGGGACCGACGACCTCTTCGCGCACCGGGTCGACCGGACCGACGTAATAGATGAAGCGGCCGCGCAGGTCGACCGGCAAGGCCTCGCCCTTGTCGAGCATGCCGACGATGCGCTTGTGCGCGGCGTCGCGGCCGGTCAGCAACTTGCCGTTGAGCAGCAGGGTCTCGCCCGGTTTCCACGAAGCGACCTCTTCTCGGGTCACGCTGTCCAGGTCGACGCGGCGCGCGTTCTGCGGGCTGTAGGTCAGCTTCGGCCAGTCCTCCAGCGACGGCGGATCCAGCATCACCGGACCGCTGCCGTCGAGGGTGAAGTGCGCATGCCGCGTGGCTGCGCAGTTCGGGATCATCGCCACCGGCAGGTTGGCCGCGTGGGTCGGGTAATCCTTGACCTTGACGTCGAGCACCGTGGTCAGCCCGCCCAGACCCTGCGCGCCGATGCCCAGCGCATTGACCTTCTCGAACAGTTCCAGGCGCAACTCCTCGGCGCGGTTGGACGGCCCGCGTGCCTGCAGCTCGGTGATGTCGATCGCCTCCATCAGCGATTCCTTGGCCAGCAGCATCGCCTTCTCGGCGGTGCCCCCGATGCCGATGCCGAGCATGCCCGGCGGGCACCAGCCCGCGCCCATGGTCGGCACGGTCCTGAGCACCCAGTCGACGACCGAATCGGACGGGTTGAGCATCGCGAACTTCGACTTGGCTTCCGAACCGCCGCCCTTGGCTGCGACAATCACCTCGACGGTATTGCCCGGCACGACCTTGACGTTGACCACGCCCGGCGTGTTGTCCTTCGTGTTGACGCGCTTGCCCGCGGGATCGGCCAGTACCGAGGCGCGCAGCTTGTTGTCCGGGTGGTTGTAAGCGCGGCGGACGCCCTCGTGGACCATGTCCTCCACGCCCATGGTCGCGTCGTCCCAGCGCACGTCCATGCCGATCTCGAGGAACACGGTGACGATGCCGGTGTCCTGGCAGATCGGCCGGTGACCCTCGGCGCACATGCGCGAGTTGATCAGGATCTGCGCGATGGCGTCCTTCGCCGCCGCCGACTCCTCGCGGTCGTATGCCGCCGAAAGGCTCCTGATGTAGTCGACCGGGTGGTAATAGCTGATGTACTGCAGGGCGTCGGCGACGGACTGGATCAGGTCCTCCTGTCGGATGGAGGCTGGCTTGCGCGGCTGGCTCACGGCGGGGATGCGGTCCGGGACGGAAGGCGCCCATTGTATCGCTGCCCGGCAGGCGGGAGGATCTGGCTTACCGGCCGCTCCCCGCAGGTGGCTTGGGGTTGGTCTGCTTGTGCCGTTCGACCTGCGAGGCGGCATCGCCCGCGCGCGCGCCGACGATCATCTCGGTCAGCCATTTCACCAGCACGGCGTTGTAGTCGTTCTGCATCGTCTTGCCGCTCAACGCGTGGTCGGCGCCGGCGAGCACGCGCGATGTCAGCGATCGCGGCTGGCGGAACGCCGCCACGTAGTTGTCGATCACCTGGCGCGGGATGGTCTCGTCGTTCTCCGCCGCCACCACGAGCACATCGCCGGTGAACGCAGCAGCCGCCTGCAGCGAGCGGTTCTCCTGCCAGTCGATGTGTCGCCGGCGCCAGGCGTCCAGGTCGATCTGCTCATGCAGTTGCCGCTTGGGCAGGTCCCAGCCTTCGTCCTGGTACAACGCAGGGGAACGCAGCACCAGCCAGCGCACCTTGCGCCGCGTGCTCAGGATCGACGCCAGGTAGCCGCCGTAGCTGATCCCCACTACCGCGATCGCCTCGGGATCCACGTTGCGCTCGCCGACGAGCCAGTCGTACGCGGCGCACAGGTCGGCCAGGTTCTGTTCGCGATTGACGGTACGGCGCTGGTCTTCGTTGCGCTCATGCCCGCGCAGGTCGAAGGTCAGGCACACCGCCCCGAGGCCGGCCACCTCGCGGGCGCGACTCAGGTCGTGGGCCTGGCGGCCGCCCCAGCCATGCACGAACAACACGCCGGGGATCCGTCGCGCCGGCGACAGCACGGTGCCATCCAGGCGCTGGTCCTCGACCGGGATCTCGACGGTTTCCAGGCGTACGCTCATGCCGGTTCCTCGACCAGGCTGTACTTGCACACCATGCCAGCCACGCCGTCATCGCCGCGATAGTGGACCGTCGCGCCGGCCGGTGGCGGCGCATGCGACCAGGCTTCGTGGCAGGAAGCGCGCACCACGCGCCGCTCCGGATCGGCGCGGAAGGCGGCAAGCGCGGCCAGTTCCGCCGGCGTGGCACCGCCGATGCGCCAGGATTGCTCCAGCACGCCGCAGTGGCTGGCGCCGTCGGCATCGATGCCTGCGACCACGTCGTAGTTGCGGCGCGAGGCGAGGATTCCCGGATAGGCAGCCGACACTGCGCGGTCGTAGCGGATTGCCCGCTCCACCGCGTGCTGCAGCGACGACGGCAGCGACAGCTGCAACAGCGCATCGAAGTTGCCACGGACAACAGTCAGCTCGGAACCGCCATAGACTTCGCGCCCGCGTGCGTCGACGACGTTGTGCTGGACGCCGTGGTACGCGATGCATTCGCCTGCCACCCGCAGCTGGCCGATGCTGTAGGCCACCGCTTCGTCCAGGGCGAGTTCGAGCACGACGCCATGCCGGCGCACTTCTCCGGGGACGAATCCGGCGAGCGCCACGTCCAGGCCATCGCCGTCGACGACGGTGTGCTGGTCGCTCCCGCCCACCCCGCTGGCCAGCTTCACCCGCACCGCGCCGCGCGGCAACAGGCGCCGGCCCGCCACCCGCGCTTCGTCCATCGAGAATGCCGAATAGCCCGGAAGCACCGCGTCGCCAAGCGCGCGCGCCAGATCGTGCGACCACCCTTCGGGCACCACCGCTTCGGGCCCGATCGCCGCATGGCTGATGGTCTTGGTGGCCAGGAACGCGCGCGGCACCACGCCGCCAAGCAGGTCGTTTTCGCTTCGGATGCCCAATGCGCTTGCCTGGTCCGCATGCAACGTTGCACCGGGAACGAAGTAGGCGCCCGGCGCGGGCACCTCGCCGCGCTCGAGTTCGCCACCGAAATGATGATCCAGGATCACGGCCAGCCGCGCCGCCAGGTCGCGGCAGGTGGCCGCGGTATGGTCGTTGGCCCCGGCGAAACCGGTGGCCGGCAACACGTACAGGGTTCGCTTCGCGCGCATCGACACAGGGTCCGGATGTGCCCTTGATCGAAGCGTGAAGCGATCCGGTGCAGAATCGGTTGATGCCCGGCCCCTCGCCTCCGTCCGCCAATCCCCGTCCGACCCTGCGCGAACGCGTGGGCGCGCTGCGCAACCTGCCGCCGTTCCTGCGCGAAGTCTGGGCCACCAGCAAGCCGCTGACCGTGGCCACGCTGGGCCTGCGCCTGCTGCGTGCGCTGATGCCGATCGCGACCCTGTACATCGGCAAGCTGATCATCGACGAGGCGGTGCGCCTGGTCGGTGCGGGGCTGGGCTTCGATGACCTGGGCAGCGCCTGGCGCGGTGGCGCGCTCGATCATCTTGCCCTGCTGCTGGGCGCCGAATTCCTGCTGGCGATCGCCTCGGACCTGTCGGGACGGCTGGTCGGCTACTGCGATGGTCTGCTGTCGGAGCGACTCACCAACGCCATCAGCATCCGCCTGATGGAACACGCGGCGACCCTGGACCTGGAGGATTTCGAGGATCCGGACCTGCAGGACAAGCTCGACCGCGCGCGACGCCAGACCATGGGCCGGATGAGCCTGATGGGCCAGCTGTTCGGGCAGGCGCAGGACATCGTCACCGTCATCAGTTTCGCCGCCGGCCTGCTGGTCTATGCGCCTTGGCTGATCGTGCTGCTGGCCATCGCGCTGCTGCCGGCCTTCGTCGGCGAGGCGCACTTCAACGCGCTCAACTACAGCCTCAACTTCGCCTGGACCCCGGAGCGGCGCCAGCTCGAGTACCTGCGGCAGATGGGCGCGAGCGTGGAAACGGCCAAAGAGGTCAAGATCTTCAGCCTCAACCGCTTCTTCATCGCCCGCTTCCGCGAACTGTCGGACAAGTTCTACCTGGCCAACAAGTCGCTGGCCGGCAAGCGTGCGGCCTGGGGCACGCTGCTGGCCGCGCTGGGCACGCTGGGCTATTACATCGCGTACGCCTACATCGCCTGGCGCACCGTGCGCGGCGACTTCAGCATCGGCGACCTGACCTTCCTGGCCGGCAGCTTCCGCCGCCTGCGGCAACTCCTCGAAGGCCTGCTGGTGGGCTTCTCGCAAGTCGCCGGGCAAGCGCTGTACCTGGACGATCTGTACTCGTTCTTCGAGATCACCCCGGAAATCCGCAGCAACGCCGACGCCGTGCCGGTGCCGCGGCCGATCGACCGTGGCTTCGTGTTCGAGAACGTCGGCTTCCGCTATCCCGATGCGGCGCGCTGGGCGCTGCGCGGCCTGGATTTCGAACTGCGCGCAGGCGAAGTGCTGGCCCTGGTCGGCGAGAACGGTGCGGGCAAGACCACCCTGGTGAAACTGCTGGCGCGGCTGTACGACCCGGACGAAGGCCGGATCCTGCTCGACGGCCGCGACCTGCGCGACTACGACCTGGCGGACCTGCGAGCCAACATCGGCGTCATCTTCCAGGACTTCGTGCGCTACCACCTGACCGTGGGCGAGAACATCGGCGTGGGCCAGGTCGAGGACATGTACAACCGCACGCGGATCGAAGCGGCCGCACACCGCTCCGGCGCCGACGAGGTCGCCGTCGGCCTGCCGCTGGGCTACGAGCAGCTGGTCGGCCGCCGTTTCAAGACCGGCGTCGACCTGTCCGGCGGCCAGTGGCAGAAGATCGCGATCGCGCGCGCCTACATGCGCGACGCGCAGGTCATGATCCTCGACGAACCCACCGCGGCGCTGGATGCGCGCGCCGAGTTCGAAGTATTCCAGCGGTTCCGCGAACTGTCCGACCAGCGCACCGCCGTGCTGATCTCGCACCGCTTCTCCAGCGTGCGCATGGCCGACCGCATCCTGGTGCTGGCCGAGGGCAGGCTGGAGGCCTCGGGCACCCACGACCAGCTGATGGCCCAGGGCGGCCGCTACGCCGAACTGTTCGAACTCCAGGCCGCCGGCTACCGCTAGTAACAGGGGTCAAGTAACAGGGGTCAGACCCCTGTTTTTTCGCGCCGCTAACGGGGGCTGGCCTAGGCTGGGTGCATCTTCCAACCAGTCCGGAGTCTCCGCATGGCCAGGCAGAAATCGCGCGAATCCCTGTACAACGGCATGCCTTCGGTGACCGAGCGCCGCTGGGGCCCGGACCGCAGCAGCGGTGCCGAGACCTACGGCGCGCCCGGACTGCGTGGCTACGGCGACTTCACCACGCCCGCTGAAGGCAGGCACGCCCCCGACCGCCCCGCGCGCGGCCACCGCGGCAAGGGACCGTCAGGCTACGTGCGCTCCGACACCGGCATCGCCGACGAGATCTACGACCGCATGACCCATGACGACACGCTCGATGCCACCGAAATCCTGCTGCAGGTCGAGCAAGGCATCGTCACCCTTGCCGGCAATGTCCCGACGCGGGCGATGAAGCATCGCGCCGAGGACATCGCCGCCGCCACCAGCGGCGCGCGCGACGTGCGCAACGAGATCCGCGTCGACGACGGCTCAGCCTCCGCGGGCCCGCCCGGAAAAGCCGTGCGCGTGGGCCGCGATTGATTCCATGGCCAGCCCGAGCCGCATACAATCTTGAAGCTTTTTCATCTGTGCAATCTGTGAAATCTGTGGCTAAAAGAGCTTTTCCTGGGGCGGCGGGTAGCGAAGGACGTCGCCAACCATGCGGGCGTTCTCGTTGAGTTCGTGCGCCGGGGTCTTGCCGGGGGCCATGATGTGCAGGACCTGCCAGCCGCGCGCGGTGAAGTCGTCGGCGACCAGGCGCCGGTGGCAGCGCCACCACACCGCCTCGGCGCACATCACCGCGGTGCGCGCGTCGCGCGCCTGCGCCATCAACCGTTCGCGCGCCGCCACGAATTCCGGCGTCGCCATGTAGTCGGCATAACCGCGGAATGCCGCCACCCGCCAGGCGCCGTTGGGCGAATCCGGCGCGGGATCGCGGCGGCCGCCCAGGTCCGGCATCGGCAGGTATTCGATTCCCGCCTCGGCCAGCGCCGGCCCCATCGCCAGCGGCGAGAACTGCGGATTGCGCCGCGATCCTGCGAAGCGGCGCACGTCGGCGACGCAGGCAACGGCGTTCTCCTGCAACAGCGCGACGAACTCCTCCCACGGGCGGGTGGAATGACCGATCGTCCACAGGATGCCGGGTTCGACCTGCATGGCCACAGCATGCACCGGAGGCGATGAAGCTGCCTTGACGCCACCACGACTACGCTGGCTGCAATCCCGCCGGACGACCACGTCATGACCGAAGCCAGCCACGGCCTCGCCCGCTCCGCCCAGATCCTGCGCTTCCTGCTCAAGTACCGTAGCGCCGGGGTCTTCACCGGCCTGGACCTGGACGCGTCCGCGCCGCCCGGCACCGAACCGCCGCCGACCACGGGCAAGCCGGAGGAATTCGTCGACGACCTGGAAGCGCTCGGGCCGACCTTCGTCAAGATCGGGCAGGCGCTGTCGACGCGCCCCGACATGGTGCCGGCGGCGTACATCGCCGCGCTGGAACGGATGCAGGACAACGTCGCGCCCGTGCCGTTCGAGGAAATCCGCGCCACCATCGAGGACGCGCTGGGCGCACGCCTGGGCAAGCTGTTCGCCAGCTTCGACGAGGAACCGCTGGGTTGCGCGTCGCTGGCCCAGGTCCATCGCGCCACCCTGCGCGACGGCTATCCGGTCGCGGTCAAGGTGCAGCGCGCCGGCATCGCCGAGCAGGTGCGCGCCGACCTCGACGCGATCGCCGCGATGGCGGGCAAGGCCGACCGTTTCACCGACCTGGGGCGCCGCGTGCATTTCGCCGACTGGGTGCACGAGTTCCGCAAGACCCTGCTGGCCGAACTCGACTACCGCGCCGAGGCCGAGAACCTGGAGCGGTTCGGCGAACACCTGCGCGGTTACCGCGAGCTGTTCGTGCCGGCGCCGTTGTGGGACTACACCGCCACACGCGTGCTGACCATGCAACTCGTCCACGGGACCAAGGTCACTTCGATCAGCGGCCTGCACCGTACCGAACACGATCTTTCGCAGCTGGCCTCGGCGCTGGTGCGCGGCTACCTGGACCAGGTGTTCGTGCACGGCGAGATCCACGCTGACCCACACCCCGGCAACCTGCTGCTCACCGACGACGGGCGCCTGGCGCTGTTCGACCTGGGCATGATCGCGCACGTGCCGCCACGCCAGCGCGAGCGCCTGCTGAAGCTGCTGTTCGCGGCGGTCGACGGCCGCGGCGAGGAAGTCGCCTGCGAAACCATCGCCATGGGCACGCGGCTGGAGTCCTACGACGAGGAGCGCTTCATGCGCGAAGTCGGCCAGACCGTCGCGCGCTATGCCGCGCACAGCCGCTCCGGTTCGCAGTCCGAAGGCCGGCTGATGCTGGAACTGGTCGCGCTGTCGACCGCCAGCGGCCTGCGCTCGCCGCCCGAGCTCAGCCTGCTGGGCAAGACCCTGCTCAACCTGGAGCAGGTCTCCGACGCGCTGGATCCGCGCCTGGACGTCAAGCGCGTGGTCGAGCGCCACCTGGAGCACGTGATGCGCGAGCGGCTTAAGAAGTCGCTGTCGCCGTCCAACATCGCCAGCGAGCTGATGGAAGTGCAGGCGCTGGTGCGCGACTCGCCGCGCAAGATCTCCGACCTGCTGTCGCTGCTGTCCGAGAACCGGATGCAGGTGCGGGTCGACGGCCTGGCCGACTCGCCGCTGATGGAAAGCCTGCAGAAGATCGCCAACCGGATCAGCGCCGGTCTGGTCACCGCCGCGCTGATCGTCGCCTCGGCGATGATGATGCGGGTCGACACCGAAGCCGGCGCCCGCCTGTTCGGTTATCCGGCGATCGCGCTGGTGCTGTTCCTGGTCGGCGCCGGCCTGGGCCTGGCGATCGTCCTCAGCGCGCTGCTGGGCGACCGCCGCGCCAAGCCGCGCGAAGAACGCGGCCCGCGCTGATGTGGGAGCGGCGGAAGCCGCGAGCCGATACAATAGGACTTCCGCAGAACTCCCCCCGAATAATGTCCTCCGCCTTCGGCACCGAAACCGTGCTGGACGTCCGTCACTGGACCGACGACTACTTCAGCTTCACCACCACCCGCGACGACGGTTTCCGCTTCGAGAACGGCCAGTTCGTGATGATCGGACTGGCCACCGAGGGCGGCAAGCCGCTGCTGCGCGCCTATTCGATCGCCAGCGCCAACTGGGAAGAACAGCTCGAGTTCTTCAGCA
>JALYWW010000163.1 GCA_030852515.1 Pseudomonadota bacterium | reverse complement strand
GTCGCTGTACAGCTACGACTACGACGCCGACTATCCGCCGGTCGCGCGCGCTTTCAAGCAGGCAATCGCCGATGTCGACGCGGTCCTGTTCGTGACCCCGGAGTACAACCGCTCGATACCCGGCGCGCTGAAGAATGCGATCGACTGGGCGAGCCGGCCCTGGGGGCAGAACTCTTTCGCGCGCAAGCCGTCGGGCGTGATCGGCACGTCGCCGGGGTCGATCGGGACGGCCGTCGCCCAGCAGCAGCTGCGCGGCGTGCTGTGCTTCTGCAATTCGCCGCTGATGAACACGATCGAGGCCTACATCCAGTTCAAGCCGGGCCTGATCGACGAAAACGGCAAGGTCACGGATGACTCGACCGCGGAGTTCCTCGGCAACTACATGAAGGAGTTGCACCTGTTCGTGGAACGGGTGCTGACCGTGTTGCCGAGGAACTAGGGCACTACCAGTAGAACTGGGCGCGCGCCTCGAGGATCGACGGGTCGTCGCTGACACCGCCACGGTCGCTGTCGACCTTCACGTAGTTCAGCATGAACTTGAAGTTGGAACGCCAATACCAGTTCACGCCGGCGGTGAGGGTGTCCATGCTTCCGCCGGAGACACCACTGTCGTCCAGGTCGAGGGTGTCGTAGCGCAGGCCCAGCTGCCACATGCCCGATGCCGGGTTGTCGGGCAGGCCGGTGGAGGGCGTGCCGTTCTTGTAGCCCCAGCTTTCACCAGTCAGGTTCCACAGCGCGCTGGCATAGGCGCCGTTGGCGGTGAAATCGCTGGAGCCAGCGCGATAGCGCGAGACATCGGAACGCATGTACTCGGCCTGGAGCTTGACCGGCCCGTTGATCCACAGGCCTTCCAGGCCGGTGGTCGAGATGCGGTCGGTATCCGTCATGTTACCGGTGTCGATCAACCGGTCGGACATGTCCGCGCCCGGGCGAACCCGCAGGCGCAGGGTGTCGGCGTCGGTGTCGTAGCCGGCATGCGACAGGCCCACGTGGAAAACCTTGCCCTTCTCGTTGGTCGGTGCCCAGTAGCCGCGTGCGGCATAACCGCTGCCGTGGGCGCGGTTGCGGGTCAGCTCGCGTCCGAACACGCTGCCGCTGACGCCCCAGTTGGCTTCGCCGATGCCGGCGCCGACACCTAGCCGGCGCGAAACCACGAAGGTATTGGTGACCATCGCTTTGGCGACGAAGTCGTTGTTCTTGGAGGAGGACAATTCCTCGAGGCCGCCGGGTTGCTTGAACTGGCCGACCTGGATGTAGCGGTTGGAGTTGCCGCCGAGCTTGTACTTGGCGAAGGCGTCGAGGAATTTGCCATCGCCCGACGCGTCGTAACCCAGTGTCCATTCGAAGTTGCCGGGCCCCTTGCCCTTGAATGCGATCTCGGCGCGGCGCAAGCCGAAGTCGGTATCCAGGCCGTCGCCGGCATCGGCGTCGAGGTCGAGGTCGAGCACATCGCTGTCGTACCAATAGCCGTCGGCCTGCAACAGGCCTTCGAAGCTGATGTCGGAACCGCCAATGGAATCGATCGGAACTTCGGCATGCGCGATCGGGCTGGCCAGGGCGGCAAGCAGGGCGACGCTGAGGAGGCTGGGGAAAAGTTTCATGGGCGCCTGGAGATTGTGGGGACGTGGCGCAGGGTATGGCGTGAATGTTGCGCTAAGGTGACGGCGTCTTGTCCGGGTAGCGGCAAAGATCGCGGATCGGGCAGCGCCAGCATTCGGGCCTGCGCGCCTTGCAGGTGTAGCGGCCATGCAGGATCAGCCAGTGGTGGGCGCCCTGCAGGTATTCGGCCGGGACCACCTTCAGCAATCCGTCCTCGACCTCGCGGACGTTCCTGCCCGGTGCCAGCCCGGTACGGTTGGCGACGCGGAAGATATGGGTGTCGACCGCGATGGTGGGTTCGCCGAATGCGGTATTGAGCACCACGTTGGCGGTCTTGCGGCCGACGCCGGGCAACGCTTCGAGCGCTTCGCGGGTGCGCGGTACCTGGCCGTCGTGCAGTTCCAGCAGTCGCCGGCACATGGCGATGACATTGGCGGCCTTGGCGTTGTACAGGCCGATGCTCGAGATGTAGCGCTTCAGGCCGTCCTCGCCGAGGGCGAGGATCGCCGCCGGGGTGTTGGCGACCGGGAACAGGCGCTTGGTCGCCTTGTTGACCCCGACATCGGTTGCCTGGGCCGACAGGATCACCGCGACAAGAAGCTCGAACGGGGTCGAATACACCAGTTCGGTCTTCGGATCCGGATCGAGTTCGGCCAGGCGCGAGAACAGTTCGCGAATTTCGTCCGCGCGCAGTTTCGATACCCGGCGCCGCGCTGCCGGCTTGCGCGCCGCCGCGCTCACGGCTCCTTGCGTCCCGCCGCGCGCGCCTTGGCCCTCGCCAGCGCCGCCGCCGCGGCCGTCGGCAGGGC
>JALYWW010000103.1 GCA_030852515.1 Pseudomonadota bacterium | reverse complement strand
GGTGTGGTCGGAGTTGTCGAAGATCAGTTCGACGGTGGCCTGCGACACCGGCTTTCGCGCCGAGGAACCGGAGAAGATCACGTCGGTCAGCGAGTCGCCGCGCAGGCGGCTGGCCGCGCTTTCGCCCATCACCCAGCGGATCGCATCGATGATGTTGGACTTGCCGCAACCGTTCGGACCAACGACACCGGTCATGTTGGTCGGCAGGTGCAGCGTGGTCGGATCGACGAAGGATTTGAAACCGGAAAGCTTGATCGTGGACAGGCGCATGCGGCGGTCGTCGGGCCCCGGCGATGACGGACGGTGGCCGCCCGGATCGCGATAAAGTGAAAATGGATTAATTTCATCTCGCAAGTAATTGATTCTGCTTGCGGACAGCCAGCGCCAACGCCGGTGTCGAGAACGAGTATAGCGGGCTGTTGGCATGTGCGTTTGCTATGGTCTGGGGCGATGCCTGCCGCCCACCGCCCAGCGTCTCCACCCATCCTGCTGGCCGACATCGGCGGCACCCATGCCCGCTTTGCGCTCGCCGGTGCCGACAGCGCCCAACCCCTGCTTGCAGGCAGCGTCCGGGCGTTCCTGGTGGATGATTTCGACTCGCTCGCGGAGGCCGCGGAGCGCTACCTCGAAGGCATGGACGCACGACCCTCGCGCGCGGTCATGGCCGTGGCTGCACGAATCGATGGCGACACGGCACGCATGACCAACCACCGCTGGGTGGTGTCGCGATCGCGCCTCTGCACCGAGCTCGGGCTGGAGTCGGTGCTGCTGGTCAACGACTTCGTGGCCCAGGCCCGGGCCATCCCGCTGCTGGGGCGCGCGGACCTGGCCACGATCGGAGCGCCGGCCCTGCCGCGGCATGACGACGGTGGCGATCGCACTTTCGCCGTGGCCGGCGCCGGGACCGGACTTGGCGTGGCCCTGCTCCTGCGTCGCGACGGCCGCTGGTCCGCGCTGGCCACCGAAGGCGGCCATGCCGGATTCGCGCCCGCCACCCCGACCGAAATCGGAATCCTGGAACAACTCGCGGCCGACTTCGGACGCGTCTCGAACGAGCGCCTGGTCAGTGGCGCCGGGCTCGTCAACCTGCATCGCGCACTGGGCCGGATCGAAGGGTTGGCCGGGACCGCGGCGCCCTCGCCCGAGGACGTCACCGCGCGGGCCGCCAGCGGCGACCGCTTGAGCCGGCGCGCCGTCGAGGCATTCCGCGATGTGTTCGCTTCGGTCGCCGGCGACCTGGTGCTGACGTTCGGCGCTTGGGACGGCATCTATCTCAGCGGAGGCCTCGTGCCGGCCTTGCTGTCGGTGCTGCAGGGTCCCGGCTTTCGCGAGCGTTTCGAAGACAAGGGTCGCTACGCCAGCGCCATGGCGACGGTGCCGGCCCTGGCGGTGCTGCATCCGCAACCGGGGTTGCTGGGGGCCGCGGCCCTGTCCGGAGAATCGTCGTGACCCGCGGCCGCGACACCCATGTCCACAAACCCGTGCACCCAGCACCCGTGACCCTGCATGAGTTCCGCAACGACGACCAATGGGCATGGGCCGGCGCAGTCGCGGTCGCGGCAGCGTTGCGCCGGGACCTGGGCGTGCACCCGCGCGCGCGCCTGCTGGTGTCCGGCGGCAGCACGCCGGCGCCGGTGTTCCGCGCACTGGCGCAGGCGCCCCTGGACTGGGAGCGTGTCGACATCGCCCTGGTCGATGAGCGCTGGCTGCTTCCGGAGGATCCCGACAGCAACGCCCACCTGGTACGCGAACACCTGTTGCAGGGACATGCGGCGGCGGCCCGGTTCGAATCCCTGACCAGGCCCGGCCGCGGCATCGAAGCGGCGGTCGCCGACGCCAACCTGCGCGCCAGCCAGCCAGCCGGGATCCTGCTGCTGGGCATGGGCGGTGACGGACACGTCGCATCGCTGTTCCCGCGCATGCGCGGCCTGCGCGACGCCCTCGACAGTCCCCGTCCCTATGTCGCCGTGGACGCGACCGGATGCGCGGGCGCCGGGCCGTGGCCGCGACGCATCAGCCTGACGCCGGCCGGGATGGCGCCGGCCCATACGCGCCTCCTGTTGCTGCGCGGCGACGACAAGCGCGAAGTCTTCCAGCGGGCCCTGGATGGCAGCGATCCGCTGGAAATGCCGGTACGGATCGCCTTCCAGGTGCCTGGCGCACAGTTGCAGGTGTACTGGAGCCCCTGACGTCTAGCGCCTGGCGGTCGAGCCGCGCACCACCAGCTCCGGCTGCACGATGCGCGCGCCGTCATTGGCGTCGCCCTCCATGCGTTCGAGCAGCATGTCGAAGGCATCGCTGCCCAGGCGCGAGATGTCGATGCGCATGCTGGTGAGCGGCGGCGACGTATGGCTGGCCAGCGGGATGTCGTTGAACCCGGCCACGGCGACGTCCTCGGGCACCCGCAGGCCGGCGCGCTGGAACGCGAACATGCAACCCAGGGCCATCATGTCGTTGGCCGCGAACACGGCATCCGGGCGCTTCGGCCCGGCGAGCAGCTCATCGCCCGCACGGGAGCCCGATTGCACGTCGAAGTCGCCCTGGATCACGCGCGGCGACACGCCAGGCAGCAAGGCTTCCATGGCATCGAAATAGCCGCGCAGGCGCTCGCTGGCATTGAAGTGCGGCACCCGGCCCGAGATGAACGCGATATCGCGGTAACCGCAATCGACCAGGTGTCGCATCATCGCGACCGCGCCGGCATGGTTGTCCACGCCCAGGGTCGAAACGCCTTCCGCGGAAGGATCGCTGTCGAGCAGCAACACCGGCAGCGAACGCGGCAGGTTGGCCGACGCGATGTCCAGTCCGGCATAAGGCGAGATCGCGAGCAGGCCATCGACCCGTCCGCGCATCACCCGCACTGCCGCGGCCTGGCTTTCGGCGCTGCGATGGTGGCCGGAGACCAGCAGTTGCAGGCCCCGCTCGCGCGCCGACGCATCGATGCCGCACATCAGCCTGGCGAAGAATTCGCACGGCAGGTCGGGAAGGACCACGCCGATGGTGTGGGTGCGTCCGCGACTGAGGCTGCGGGCGGCATGGTGCGGGCTGTAATCGAGCGTACTGGCAATCTCCAGTACCCGCGTGCGGACCGCCTCGGCGACGTTGTCATGGCCATTGAGTGCACGCGACACCGTGGCTACCGACACGTTCGCGAGCCTCGCGACATCCCTGATCGTGGGGCTGGCTGCGCCCATTCCCTTCTCCGTCCTCGGACAAGCGACCCAACCTAGTCGTTTGCCCGGCGGACGGCAACGCAACCGGTTACATGAATGCCTGCGGGAAACCGCTGGCCGGATGGAAAAATCCTTTTGCGTTGCGGGCTTGCCTCGCGGCGGCGGGAACGGCATATGGTGCAGCGCACCATCAGCCGTGCGCGAATCATTTATTCGTCAGGCGTGGTCGCGCGAATGGCCAGCGCATGGATGTCGTCCTGCATCATCGATCCAAGCGCGGCGTACACGGCGCGGTGCCGCGCCAGCGGCGTCATGCCCTCGAAGGCTGCGCTGCGGATCTCCAGGCTGAAGTGTCCGTGGCCGTCGCGGGCGCCCGCGTGCCCCACGTGGCGATGGCTGTCGTCGGAGATCTCCAGGCGCTGCGGCGCGAATGCCTGCTCCAGCAATGCGCGCATGCGCACGATGCGGCCGCTGTTGTCCGGCACGCTCATGGCAGCACCGGCCGGAACGGGCGCACGTCGACCCGGGCATAGACGCCGGCATCCACGTAGGGGTCCGCGGCCGCCCAGTCGCGCGCCGCGTCCAGCGATTCGAACTCGGCGATCACGATGCTCCCGGAAAACCCCGCGGGGCCCGGATCCTCGGCGTCGATGGCCGGACAGGGGCCGGCCAGCAACAACCGTCCCGCATCGCGCAGGGCATGCAGCCGGGCCAGGTGCGCTGCCCGCGCCTGCAGCCGCTGCGCCAGTACATCGTTGCCGTCGTGTCCCTCGATCGCGTACCACATGGATTCGTGCCCAGCCTGTCGTCCTGCCGTGGCCGCGGATTGTACCGGCGGCAGGCCACGGCCTGCCGTTCATCCGGTGCTGGACAGGCCCCCGCCCAGCCCGTAACCTGTCTGCCAATAGTTCGGGGCAGCGCCGCGCCACGGCCGATTCGCTCCTTCGCCGACGACCTTTCCGCCGATCCCGCCGCCTTGTTGCGCGGCGTATGGCGCATGGCGTCCCGGGTACCGCTCCACGGGTCGATGGTTCATCGATGACATCCGAAAGCCCCACCGGCACCGTCGCGGAAGCGACCGCCGTCCATGATGGAAACACCCGTCCCCAGCAGCAGGAAATGCCGCTGGCGATGGTGCTTGGCCAACCGGTGCTGCAGATCCCGCAGGACCTGTACATCCCCCCGGATGCCCTCGAGATCATCCTCGATGCGTTCGAGGGGCCGCTGGACCTGCTGCTGTACCTGATCCGGCGCCAGAACCTGGACATCCTCGACATCCCGGTCGCGGAGATCACCCGCCAGTACGTCGACTACATCCAGGCCATGCACGAGATGCGTTTCGAGCTGGCCGCCGAATACCTGGTCATGGCCGCGATCCTGGCCGAGATCAAGTCGCGGATGCTGCTGCCGCGCTCCGAGCTGGCCCTGGACGAGGAAGGCGACCCGCGCGCCGAGCTGGTGCGCAGGCTGCAGGAGTACGAACGCTTCAAGCAGGCCGCCGAAGACCTCGACGCCCTGCCCCGCCAGGACCGCGACACCAGCCCGGCCGGGGCTTTCGTCCCGGATCGGTCCGTGGCGCGACCGCCGCCGCCGGTGGACCTGCGCGAGATGCTGCTGGCCCTGCACGACGTGCTCAAGCGCGCCGAGCTGTACACCCAGCATGCGATCAAGCGCGATGCACTGAGCGTGCGCCAGCGCATGGGCGAGCTGCTGGCCCGGCTCCAGGACGGGGCGTTCCACCGCTTCGAATCGCTGTTCGAGCCGCGCGAAGGCCGCCTGGGCGTCATCGTGACCTTCCTCGGCATCCTCGAACTGGCCAAGGAGCGCCTGCTCGACGTGGTCCAGGAGGCGCCGCTGGCACCCATCTACATCAAGTCCCTGGCGACCGCGGCCAACGACGGCGACGGCGCCGACCCGCCCGAACTCACCAGCGAATTCGACGAGAACGACTGAACCAATGGATCAACGACTGATCACCCGGATCGTGGAAGCGGCGCTGCTCGCCGCCAGCCAGCCGCTGACGCTGCAGCAACTGCGCGGATTGTTTCCGCTCGACGAGCCGGCGCCCGACGGCAGCATCGAACAGGCGCTCGACGCCTTGCGCGAACAGTGCGCCGATCGCGGCGTGGAGCTGGTCGAGCTGGCCTCCGGCTTCCGTTACCAGGTCAAGGCCGAGGTCCACCAGTGGGTCGCGCGCCTGTGGTCGGAGCGGCAGACCAAGTACACCCGCGCCACGCTCGAAACCCTGGCCCTGATCGCCTACCGCCAGCCCATCACCCGCGGCGAGATCGAACAGGTCCGCGGGGTGGCGGTGAACAGCAACATCATCAAGGCGCTGGAAGAGCGCGAGTGGATCCGCGTCGTCGGCCACCGCGACGTGCCCGGCAAGCCGGAACTGCTGGCCACGACCAAGGGCTTCCTCGATTACTTCGGCCTCAGGCGCCTGGAGGACCTGCCGCCGCTGTCCGAACTCAAGGACTTCGGCGAACTCGATCCGCAGCTGTCGTTCGATGGCGACGACCGGAACGAGGGCAACGACGCGATGCCCATCGGCGACATCGCCACCGACGACGACATGCCCCAAGACAATATTCCCCAAGAAGAAACCGAATGAGCAACACCAAAGACAAGCCCGCGCGCAAGCTGACCCTGAAGCGCACCGAGGCCGATGTACCGGCGTCCCGCCTGGAAGAACGACTGCACAAGGTGCTGGCGCAGGCCGGCCTGGGCTCGCGCCGCGCGCTCGAGCAGCGCATCGTCGACGGCATGGTCAAGGTCAACGGCGAGGTCGCGCAGCTCGGCTCGAGCGTGAAGGGCGGCGACCGGATCGAAATCGACGGCAAGACCTTCGTCGCGAGCGCGCTGAGCGAGCCTTCGCGGGTGCTGATGTACAACAAGCCCGAAGGCGAGGTCACCACCCGCGAGGATCCCGAAGGCAGGCCGACCATCTTCGAAGCCCTGCCCGCGCTCAAGGGCGCGCGCTGGATCGCGATCGGGCGCCTGGACATCAACACCACCGGGCTGCTGCTGCTCACCACCGACGGCGAGCTGGCCAACGCGATGATGCATCCATCGCACGAAGTCGCGCGCGAATACGTGTGCCGCGTGCGCGCCCCCGAGGGCGAGGACACCGTTTCCGACAAGATCGCCGATCGCCTGCGCCGCGGCGTGGCGCTGGAGGATGGCCCGGCGAAGTTCGACGAAGTCGAGCGCATCGGCGACACGGGCGCGTCCGATGCAGGCAGCCACGACTGGTTCCGGGTCCTGCTGAAGGAAGGCCGCAACCGCGAAGTGCGCCGGCTGTGGGAGTCGCAGGGTTGCCAGGTGAGCCGCCTCAAGCGCGTGCGCTACGGCAGCGTCGAACTGCCGCAGCCGCTGCTGCGCGGACACTCGCAGGAACTGGCGGCCGAACGCGTCGAGGCGCTGCGCAAGCAGCTCGGCCTCGAGGACGGCACGCCGTCGGCGTTGACGCTGCAGCCGGTGATCGGCCAGCGCAAGGCGAGCAAGTCGACCGTGCATGTCGGCGGACGCAGCGGTTCGGGTTATGTCGGCGGCCACAACACCGCCGATGAAGGCCGCGAGCTGCGACGCTTCGACCACGTGCGCGAGGATCGTCGCGGCCGTGGCGGCAAGAAGCCGCACGGCGGCCTCACCGTCAGCGGCGAAGCCGCCGCCAAGCAGGCCAACAAGGCGTTCAAGCCCAAGGGCCCGCGCCAGCCCGGCCAGAACGCGCGCCGCGGCAAGCCCGGTGGTGGCGGCCAGGAGAATCCCGCCGCCTTCCGCACCTGGTACGTGCCCGACGGCGTCGACACCGGCCCCAGCGGGCACCGCAACGCCGACGGCCGCGGCCCCAAGAAGCCCTACGGCAAGAAGCCCGGCGGCGGCCAGGGGCGCCCC
>JALYWW010000162.1 GCA_030852515.1 Pseudomonadota bacterium | reverse complement strand
GTCCAGGGCCGGCTCGACCAGCTGGCGCCTGGCAGCTACAACATCGTGCTCGGCATCGAACTGGCCACCTGGCTCGGCGTCGGCGTCGGCGACAAGGTCATCGTCACCACCTCGTTCCAGTCCACGCCGATGGGCGGGATTCCGCAACTCAAGCGCTTTACCGTCAGCGGCATCTTCGAGGCCGGTTACCAGGAATACGACAAGGGCCTGGCCGTGGTGGCGATGGAGGACATCCAGCGAGTGACGCGGATGGGCAGCGGCGTCACCGGCGTGCGCCTGCGCATGCACGACATGGACCAGGCCTTCGACGTCGCCCGCGACCTGGCCCTGCGCCTGGAGGGCCCGTACCGGGTCAGCGACTGGACCCAGGACAACGCCAACATGTTCCGCGCGCTCAAGCTGGAGAAGACGATGATGGCGATCCTGCTGTCGCTGATCATCGCCATGGGTGCGTTCAACCTGGTCAGCTCGCAGGTGATGCTGGTCACCGACAAGCAGGCCGACATCGCGATCCTGCGCACGCTCGGGCTGTCGCCGGGCGGAGTCATGAAGGTGTTCATGGTCCAGGGCTCGATGATCGGTGTGATCGGCACCGTGCTCGGCGTGGTCGGCGGGGTCGTGCTGACGCTGAACCTGCAGAACATCCTGCAGCTGATCGAGCGCATTTTCAGCGTCGTTCTGCTGCCGGAAGACGTTTACTACATCACCGGTCTGCCGACCGAGCTCGATCCGGTCGACGTGGCCTGGATCGCGCTGGTCGCGCTGGCGATGGCGTTCGTGGCGACCATCTATCCGGCGTGGCGGGCTGCGCGCACGGCACCGGCGGAGGCGTTGCGCTATGAGTAGCCGGGAATCGGAGAGCGTTATCCGGGCGGACGGCTTGGCCAAGACGTACGCCGAAGGGTCGATGCGGACGCCGGTGTTCGACGGTCTGGACTTTGAGGTGCACGCTGGCGAAACGGTCGCGATCCTCGGTGCGTCGGGGGCGGGCAAGAGCACGCTGCTGCATTTGCTGGGCGGGCTGGATACGCCGACCGCCGGCGAGGTCTTCGTGGCCGGGCAGCAGATGAGCGCCTTGTCGGACGCTGCGCGCGGCCAGTTGCGCAATCGTGCGCTGGGATTCGTTTACCAGTTCCACCACCTGCTGCCGGAGTTCACCGCGCTGGAGAACGTGATGATGCCGGTGCTGCTCGGCGGTGCATCGGTGCCCGACGCCGCGGCGCGCGCGAGCGAGTTGCTGGAATCGGTGGGCCTGGGCCATCGCCTCGGGCACAAGCCGGGTGAACTGTCCGGCGGCGAGCGCCAGCGCACCGCGGTCGCGCGCGCCCTGGTCAACAAGCCGGCCTGCGTGATGGGCGACGAGCCCACCGGCAATCTCGACGAAAAGACCGCGGCGACCGTCTTCGGGCAGATGCTCGAACTCAACCGCGCCCACCGCACCAGCCTGGTCCTGGTCACCCACGACCGCAGCCTGGCCCGCAAGCTCGACCGCGTCCTCGAACTGCACGAAGGCAAGCTCCGCCAGCTCTGACCCCTGTTTCTACATGCAGGTCGGGGTGCTGGTGCGGAGGACGGCTTCCTGGGCGAAGCGCGTCTTGTAGGCGGCGATGACGGTGGCGATCGCGGGAGCGCTGGTCTCGCTGGCCGCGTGGACCACGGCCAGCACGTGGCTGGCCTCGCGGGTGGTGCGGCCGCTGGCGTCGCGCCACGCGCCTTGCGCCGGCCATGTGGTGAAGCCGGCGGGGAACGCGGGTGCGATGACTTCGTCGATGAAAGCTTCCCACTCGAGGTCCGAAACCACGCCGTCGGGACGCTGGGTGCCGAAATAGAGACGCTCGTCGATCGCGGCATCCTGGCCGGGTGCGCATTGCAGCGCGATCCTGGCAGTGGCGCAGCCCGTCGTGGCCAGCACGACAAGGGTGCAGGCGAGGGCGATGAAGTGGCGGCGCATCGGCATGGTTCGGACTATACCGACGCAGCGCCGCGGCCTGCACGGATGGTCGCTGCCGTCGGGCCAGTCGACGCTGGGCCATGCCCAATACCATGCCCGACACCCGCGACCGCTGGACCGATGCCGCGCCGTTCGGGCTGGCTGTCGCAGCTGCGTTGTTCGGCGGCGTCGCGGCCTGCCTGCGCATGCCGGCGCTGCCGCCCGTGGCATGGGCCGCGACGGCACTCGCCGCCGGCATCGCGTTGTGGTGGCGCGGCGGGTGGCCGCGTTGCCTGGGTGCAGTGCTATGCGGCTTCGCCCTGGCGTCGCTGCATGCATCGGCAGCGCTGTCGATGCGGCTTCCGGCGACGCTGGAGGGCGCGGACCTGGTCGCCAGCGGGCAGGTGGTCGACTTGCCGCAGCACGAGTCCGGACGCACCCGGTTCCGGTTCCGTGTCGATGATGCCGACGGACAGGAGGCAGCGCTGCGGGGGCGGTTGCTGCAGTTGTCGTGGTA
>JALYWW010000161.1 GCA_030852515.1 Pseudomonadota bacterium | reverse complement strand
GGCGTGTCCTGGGCGAGGATGCGCGCCGATTCGTCGGTGAGGTAGAGCTGGTCGCTGGTGGCGTCCCATTCCCAGCCGCCGATGTGCGCCAGCGCCTGGACCCGGTCGAACAGCGTGCTGTCGCGCTTGAGCTCGGTGACGTCGCTGAACATCGACAGCACCTGGTGCGGCTTGTCGGCGTCGGCGGCGAACTGCGGCACCACCGTGACCGAGAGCCAGTTCAGCTGCCGCCGCTGTCGATGGTAGAGGCCGACCAGGGTGCTCTCGATGATCCGGCCTTCGCGCATCGCGCGCATCGCCGGATATTCGGCTTCCGGCATCACCGTGCCGTCCTCGCGCACCAGCATCCAGTGCTGCAGCCGCATCGCGTCGTCGAGCGATTCGCTGCCGTCGATGCCGAGCAGGCGCAGCGCCGCGGAGTTGCCGTAGGTGAAGTTGAGGAATTCGTCCTGGACCACGATGCCCTTGTCGATCACCTCCATCAGCTCGCGGTAGCGCAGCTCGGCTTCCTGGCGGCTGCTCAGGTCGCGGGCCACGGCCACCAGGCATTTGCGCCCGTCGTGCTGGAAGCCGGCCGAATGCACCTCGACCGGGAACCGGGTGCCGTCGGCGCGCATGTTGGTGACTTCGATGACGTAGGTGCGGCCGCGGTTGATGGTGTCCCAGACGGGGCCGAGGTGGCCCTTTGGCAGGTCCGGGTTCAGCACTTCGATCGACTGGCCGACGATCTCCTCGCGCGGTCGCCGATACGCGACCATGCCCGCCTTGTTGAGGTCGAGCACGATGCCGCGCTCGTCGAGGATGCTGACCGGATCGGGCACCGCGTCGAACAGGGCGTGGTAGCGCAGGCGCGCGGTCTCGGCATCGCTGCTGGCCGCACGCAGCGCGTCGCGGGCCTCGGCCAGCAACTGGCGGACGTCGGCGGGGATTGCCAGGTCGCGGCAGGCCGTGTCCAGCGCCAGTGCGATCTGCGCCGTGCCATCGTTGGCCGACAGCCTCGAAGTTTCCTCCGGCAGCCGGCCGCCCGTGGTCATGGCGCGGTTCGGGCCCGGGTGACCTTGCTGCCGGTGTCGCGGCCGAGCAGGGCGGCGAGCCAGCGACCGGTGTCGCTGAGCGCGGCGAGGTCGATGCCGGTCACGATGCCCATGCCGTGCAGCATATACGCGACATCTTCGCTGGCGACGTTGCCGGTCGCGCCCTTGGCGTAGGGGCAGCCGCCAGTGCCGGAGACGGCCGCGTCGACCACCGCCACGCCTTCCTCCAGGCAGGCCAGGATGTTGGCCAGCGCCTGGCCGTAGGTGTCGTGGAAGTGCACCGCCAGCGCCGGCATCGGCACGGCCTCCGCCACCGCGCGCAGCATCGCGCGCGCCTTGCCCGGCGTGCCGACGCCGATGGTGTCGCCCAGCGAGATCTCGTAGCAGCCCAGCGCATGCAACGCCGAGGCGACGCGCACCACCTCGGCGACCGGCACCTCGCCCTGGTAGGGGCAGCCGAGCACGGTGGAGACATAGCCGCGCACGGGGATGCCGTCGGCCCGGGCGCGCGCCAGCACCGGCGCGAAGCGGGCCAGGGATTGGTCGATGGTGGCGTTGGTGTTGGCCTTGTTGAAGGCCTCCGAAGCCGCGGTGAACACCGCGATCTCGTCGGCGCCCGCGGCGCGCGCCCGCTCGTAGCCCTGTTCGTTGGGTACCAGCACCGGGTAGCGCACGCCCGGCCGGCGGCTGATGCCGGCATAGACCTCCGCTGCGTCCGCCAGCTGCGGCACCCATTTGGGGCTGACGAAGCTGGTCGCCTCAATGGTCTGCAGGCCGGTGGCCGACAGCCGGTCGACCAGTTCGATCTTGGCGGCGGTGGGGATGATCGTCTTTTCGTTCTGCAGCCCGTCGCGCGGGCCGACCTCGACGATGCGGACGGACGCAGGCAGGGCCATGCTCAGGTTTCCAGCACGACGAGGCTGGCATCGGCGTCGACGAATTCGCCTTCCGCTGCCCGCACCTCGGCGACCACGCCATCGCGCGGCGCCTTGAGGGAAAGTTCCATCTTCATCGCTTCCATCACCAGCAGTTCCTGTCCCTGCACCACGTTGTCCCCGCCCGCGACTCGGACCAGCACGATGCGGCCCGGCATGGGCGCGACGACCTGGTCGCCGCTGCCCTCCGCACCCGCGTGTTCCGCCTGGTAGGCCGGCACGCGCTCGTAGCGCCAGCGCCGTTCCCCGTCGTGCAGCAGTATCCGGCGCGCATCGGCATCGACGCGGTAACGCCGGCCCCTACCATCGAAACGCGCACCGAGGCCCGTGGCGGCCATGGTCGAAGCGGACGCATCCGGCCCGCGCAGGCCGGGCCCTGCCGGAGGCAATGCGGCCAGGCGCGCGCCGGAGACCGTGACCGTGTCGCCGTCCGCTTCGATGCGGTATTCGCCGCCCGCACCATGCGCGGTGATCTCGCGC
>JALYWW010000033.1 GCA_030852515.1 Pseudomonadota bacterium | reverse complement strand
TCACCGGCCCCACCGGCTCGGGCAAGTCGACCACGCTGGCGGCGATGATCGACCACATCAACAAGGCCGAGTACGGCCACATCCTCTCGGTCGAGGACCCGATCGAATTCGTGCACACCTCGCAGAAGTGCCTGGTCAACCAGCGCGAAGTGCACCGCGACACCCACGGCTTCGCCGAGGCCCTGCGTTCGGCGCTGCGCGAGGACCCGGACATCATCCTGGTCGGCGAAATGCGCGACCTGGAGACCATCCGCCTGGCGCTGACCGCGGCGGAAACCGGACACCTGGTGTTCGGCACCCTGCATACCTCGTCGGCGGCCAAGACCGTCGACCGCATCATCGACGTGTTCCCCGCCGGCGAAAAGCCGATGGTGCGAAGCATGCTGTCGGAAAGCTTGCGCGCGGTAATCTCGCAGGCGCTGCTGAAGAAGAACGGCGGCGGCCGCACCGCAGCGTGGGAGATCATGGTCGGCACCCCGGCGATCCGCAACCTGATCCGCGAGGACAAGGTCGCGCAGATGTACTCGGCGATCCAGACCGGCCAGCAGGCCGGCATGATGACCCTCGACCAGCACCTGCAGGACCTGGTGAAGCGTTCGATGATCACCAAGGCGCACGCGCGCGACTATGCGAAGGACAAGCGGCTGTTCGACTGAGCGGCCGCAGGAGCAGACAGGCAATGAGCACAACCCCGGGAAGCGGCATCGACTTCACTTCGTTCCTGAAGCTGATGGCGCACCAGAAGGCTTCCGACCTGTTCATCACCGCCGGCATGCCGCCGTCGATGAAGGTGAACGGCAAGATCTCCCCGATCACCCAGAATCCGCTGACGCCGCAGCAGGCGCGCGACCTGGTGCTGAACGTGATGAGCCCGCCGCAGCGCGAGGAGTTCGAGCGCACCCACGAGTGCAACTTCGCCATCGGCGTGGCCAGCGTGGGCCGCTTCCGCGTGTCGTGCTTCTACCAGCGCAACCAGGTCGGCATGGTCCTGCGCCGGATCGAGTCCAAGATCCCGAGCGTTGACGAGCTGTCGCTGCCGCCGATCATCAAGACGCTGGCGATGACCAAGCGCGGCATCATCATCTTCGTCGGCGCCACCGGCACCGGCAAGTCCACCTCGCTGGCGGCGATGATCGGCTACCGCAACCTGAACTCGACCGGGCACATCATCACCATCGAGGATCCGATCGAGTTCGTGCACAAGCACGAGGGCTGCATCATCACCCAGCGCGAGGTCGGCATCGACACCGACAGCTGGGACGCGGCGCTGAAGAACACCCTGCGCCAGGCGCCGGACGTGATCATGATCGGCGAGGTGCGCACCCGCGAAGGCATGGACCACGCCATCGCCTTCGCCGAAACCGGCCACCTGGTGCTGTGCACCCTGCACGCCAACAACGCCAACCAGGCGATGGACCGCATCATCAACTTCTTCCCCGAGGACCGCCGCGGCCAGTTGCTGATGGACCTTTCGCTGAACCTCAAGGGCGTGGTCGCCCAGCAGCTCATCCCGACCCCGGACGGCAAGAGCCGCCGCGTCGCCATGGAGATCCTGCTCGGCACGCCGCTGGTCCAGGACTACATCCGCGACGGCGAGGTCGGCAAGCTCAAGGAAGTGATGAAGGAATCGGTCAACCTGGGCATGAAGACTTTCGACCAGGCCCTGTTCGAACTGTTCCAGGCCGGCGAGATCAGCTACGAGGATGCGCTGCGCTACGCCGACTCGGCCAACGAGGTGCGCCTGCGGATCAAGCTGGCCCAGGGCGGCGACGCGAAGACGTTGTCGGCGGGGCTGGACGGGGTCGAGGTTTCCGAGGCGAAGTAACGACAGGCCAGCGCGTTCTCGCTTCCTCGCCATGCGCGCCTTCCGGCCGTACTGGCGCGTTATCGGTGTCCTGCCCCAGCAACGCCATCAGCGCCAGCGCGTCGAACGGCGCGTGGACCTTGGCGTCATTGTCGAAATAGCAGTACACGTCGCCGCGCTTCGCCCAGCGGCGACACCTGGTCGCCCAGCGCCGCAATGCCGTGTCGGAATAGCCGCTGACATAGAGCTGCTCGTCGCCGTGCAGGCGCACGTAAGTGAAGTCGGCCGTGGCCTTCTCGAAGAAGGGAAACTTGCCCGCGGTGTCTGCGACCACGAGCGCGACGCCGTGCCGCACCAGCAAATCGATGCATTCGCGGCTGCGGAAGCTTTCATGGCGCGGTTCCAGCGCATGCCGCAGTGGTCGCACCGCATCGATGGACAACGCGCTGCGGCCGCGCATGCGCGCGACGTCGCGACGCCGGGCCAGCGCCAAAGCCTGGCCGGTGTCACCTGGCAGGATTGACAGGAACGCGTCCAGCCGCTCCGCGTCGAACGCCATGTTGGGCGGGAGCTGCCACAGGATCGGGCCGAGCTTCGCGCCCAGCCGCAGCAGCCCCGAGGCCAGGAAGTTCGCCAGCGCCTTGTCGGCCTCGCGCAGCCGCAGCATGTGGGTGATGAAGCGCGGCCCCTTTACCGAGAACAGGAAATCGGATTGCGTCGCGTCGTGCCAGGCCGAATAGCTGGTCGGCCTTTGCAGCGAGTAGAACGAACCGTTGATCTCGATGCTGCCGAAACGGGCGGCGGCGTACTCCAGCTCCCGCCGCTGCGGCAAGCCGTCCGGGTAGAACACGCCGCGCCACGGTGCGTAGCGCCAACCGGAAATGCCGATGCGGATGGCCATGCCGCGATCTTCGCGGCATGCCGGTGCAGCCGGCGTGCAGGTTACGGCGCTTCCAGCCCCAGCACGTCCAGGCCCTGCTCGAACTTCACGTCGATCGGAATGCCGGCGGCGTCGAGCTTCTCCAGGTCGGCGGCCAGCTCGGTGCCGACCTGGCCCTTGCTGTCGGTGAGCTGCTTGGCCGCGGCATAGTCGCCATCGCCCTGGATGGTCAGCAGCCTGGCGCTGAGCGCGTTGATGGCCTCGCGCATCTTCTCGAAGTCGACCTTGTATCGGCCGGTCTGCGCGTCGCGGGCGAACGCGCCGTGCTCGGCGAAGAAGTTGAAGCGCACCATGTTGGCCTTGGCGTGCGAATCGGTGGCACCGAAGCGCACCGAGCGCAGGATGCCGGCGAGGAAGGTGACGTAGTTGTCCATCAGCTTGGACTTCTCGAGTTCGCCCTTGTTGGCCAGCGCGTCGATCATGTACAGCCCGAGCACGTCGGCCTTGCCTTCCTCGAAGCTGGAGGCGTAGTCCTTCAGCGCCGCGGACACGGTTCCCTTGCCGTCCAGCGTGTTCTTGATGCCCAGGCCGTGCGCGACCTCATGGAACATGGTGTTCTGGAAGAACGCGTCGAAGGTGACGTGGTCGAGCTGGTCTTCCGCGATCAATTGCCTGGCGATCGGCACCATGATGGTGTCGAACTTGGCCTGCATCACGTTTTCCAGCTGCAGGCGGCGGGTACCCTTGGCCAGCTGCACATGCTCGTCGTTGGGCAGGTTGATGGCGATGGTCTTGGCACCGACGTTGGCATTGCCGCCGTAGTACACGACTTCGTAGGCGCCGAGGTCGGCGTTCGAGCCGGGCTTCTGCGCCTTGTACTTGTCGTCCACCGGCAGGCCGCGCTGCAGCTCGGGCAGGAATTCGGCAAAGCGCGCCAGGCGCTCGGTCCACGCCTGGTCCTTGATCAGGACCAGGCCCTCGTAGGCGGTCTTGTAGCCGAACAGCTGGTCTTCGTAGCTCTCGATCGGGCCGATCACGATGTCGACCGGGTTGTTCTTCATGTCCATCCAGGCCATGTCGCTGGGCCGGAAGTCGTCGTCGAGCAGGGCGTCGGCGCGCATCGTGAGGTAATTCGCGAACTCGCTGTCGGCGCTGATGGCGGCCGCTTCGCGCAGCAGTGCCGCGGCGCGCTCGAGGTCGGCCTTGTAGGCGACGTGGTAGGGCACGGTCACCAGCTTGCCGGCCTCGTCGCGGCGCAGCAGGGTGTACCAGGAGGTCTTGTCGACCAGCGGGGCCTGTTCGAACTCGGCGCGGGTCATGTCGGCCGGATAGAACACGCCGCCCGGCGGGCGCGGCCCGATGCCTTCCAGCAGCGGGGTGTCGCCGTTGAGCCGGTCCCAGGGCCCGAAGTTGAGCGCGATCAGTTCGCGCGTGGCGTCGTCCGGTGCCCGCGCCAGCAACGCGGCGCGGTCGCCGTCCCAGGATTGCTTCCAGTAGATGTCATCCATTACCTGGCTGGCCTGGACCAGCAGCGCGATCATGCGCTTGCCGTCGGCGTCGAAGGTGGAGAGGTCGGCTTTGAGTTGCACAGTGGCGTAGTCGCCGGCGTGCTGTTCGGCATAGCTCTCGACTGCTACCGGCTGGGCGTCCGCGGGTACAGCCGGTGCCGGCGGCGCGGCGTCGCGCTGGCAGCCGGACAGGACCAGGCCCACGAGGCCGGCCAGCAGCAGGGTGCGAGGGATGGCAGTCACGGGCGGCTCCACGTCGGTCAGGGGGCTGTCATCGTAGCGCAGGCTAGAATGGCTGCATGGACGCCCCGTCGACCCTATCAAACCAGGTCCTGATCGCGCTGCCGACCCTGGCCGACCCGAATTTCTCGCGCAGCGTCACCCTGATCTGCCAGCACGATGCGGAGGGCGCGATGGGGGTGGTCATCAACCGGCCCTCGGAGTACACCTTGGGCGAAGTGTTCCGGCAGATGGGCATCGACAGTCGCGACGAGCAGCTGTGCGCGCAGCAGGTGATCGCCGGCGGGCCGGTGCATCCCGAGCGCGGCTTCGTCATCCACGATGGCGAGCACGGCTGGGACTCGAGCCTGGAGATCGCCGATCGCCTGTACGTGACCACGTCGCGCGACGTGCTGGAAGCGATCGCGCGCGGCGAAGGCCCCGGGTCGGCCGCGGTGGCGCTGGGTTGCGCGGGCTGGGGCGCAGGCCAGCTGGAGCACGAGCTGGTGGAGAACAGCTGGCTGACCGCGCCCGCGGATCCGGAGCTGTTGTTCGCGCTGCCGCTGGAGGCGCGCTGGCAGGCCGCCGCAGGCCGCATCGGCGTGGACATGTCGCGGATTGCGGACTACAGCGGTCATGCCTGATACCCCCGTGCCCGACGACACCATCCGCCGCGACGGCACCGTGCTCGGCTTCGATGTCGGTGCGCGCCGGATCGGGGTGGCGGTCGGCAGCGCCTTCGGACATGGCGGTCGCGCGCTGGCCGTGGTCGACGTGCATGCCCAGGGTCCGGACTGGCCCGCGATCGACCGCCTGCAGCGCGAATGGCGCGCGGACGGGTTCGTGGTCGGCGACCCGATGACCCTGGATGGTGGCGACCAGCCGATCCGGCGCGTAGCCCACGCTTTCGCCCGCGAACTCCGCGTGCGCTACGACCGGCCGGTGGTGCTGGTCGACGAACGCTCCAGTTCCATCGAAGCCGCGCAGCGCTTCGCCAGCGAACGCGCCGAAGGCCGGCGCCGTCGCCGCGACGCGGCCGCGCTCGACGCGGTGGCCGCGGCGGTGATCGTCGAACGCTGGCTGGCGTCGCCGAACGACGCAATTTCCATCAACGACCTCCCGCAATGACCCCACAAATCGACGGCGACGGCCGCCTGCGCCACCTGCTCACCCTCCAGGGCCTGCCGCGCGCGGTGCTCGAGCGCCTGCTCGTTCGCGCCGAAGCACTGCATTCGCATGCGCAGGGCGGCACCGGAGTGCGCGACCGGCTCGCCGGCCGCGCGATCTGCACCCTGTTCTTCGAGCCGTCCACGCGCACCCGCTCCAGCTTCCAGCTCGCGGCTGCGCGCCTGGGCGCCGATACCGTCAACTTCGATGTGTCGACGTCCTCGACCCGGAAGGGCGAAACCGCGGCCGACACCCTGCGCACGCTCGAGGCGATGGGCGTGCACGGCTTCGTCGTGCGCCACCATGAGGTTGGCGCGGTCGCCGCGCTGGCGGAGATCGCCGCGCCCGGCACCGCGCTGGTCAATGCCGGCGACGGCAGCCACGCGCATCCGACCCAGGGCCTGCTCGACATGCTCACCATCCGCCAGGCCAGGGGCGCGGATTTCAGCGCGCTCAAGGTGCTGGTGGTCGGCGACGTGAAGCATTCGCGGGTCGCGCGCTCGGACCTGCACGCGCTGCGCACGCTGGGCACCGGCGATATCCGCGTCTGCGGTCCGGCGACGCTGCTCCCGGACGCCGCCGAGCTCTCGGGCTGCACCGTCACCGCCGACCTGGACGCCGCGCTCGAAGGCGCCGACGTGGTGATGATGCTGCGCCTGCAACGCGAACGCATGGTCGACGGCCTGGTCACCTCGATCGAGGATTACCACCGCGATTTCGGCCTGACCGAGCAGCGACTGAAACTCGCGGCCAAGGATGCGATCGTCATGCATCCGGGGCCGATGAACCGCGGCATCGAGATCGACGCCGAAGTGGCCGACGGGGCGCAATCCAGGATCCTGGCCCAGGTCGCCAACGGCGTGGCGATGCGCATGGCGGTGCTCGAGGAGCTGTTGGGCGATCGGCCCTAAGGATCGTTTCGCTTTTCGAGCTGCTTGCGGATGTATTCCAGTTCGCCGGTTGCGGTTTTGTTGTCCGGCTCGATTTCCAGCGACTTTTCGTAGACCGTTTGCGCACCTTCGAAATCGCCGAGTTCGATCAGCGAATACCCGGTTCCGCGCAGCGCCATTGCCCTCAGGCGACTGACGCTCTTGAACGATTCCGTCAATTCCAGAGCCCCGCGATAGCTGGCCAGCCCTTCCAGTGTCCGGCCCAGCTGATTCAACACGAAGCCGCGCTCGATCAGGGCTTCCGGCCAGTAGGGCGCCATGGCAATGGCTGTATCAAGGTAGGGCAACGCGACGTCGTATGCCTTGCGTTCCCCGTGCATGAAGGCCATCGCCTTGTAGGCCATCGGGCAAGCCATGTCGATCCAGTCCACCGGGACGCCATTGCCGTGTCCGGCGATGTAATGCTCGTATTCCGCGGCGCTGGCCACGCTGATGGCGATCCGTCCCGGCTCTTGCCGCTGCTGGTCGCAGTAGCGCAGCACCGGTGCCAGAAGTTCAGCCGCACCCTCCAGGTTTTGCCCGTTGAGCATGGCGCGATTGGCTGCGTCCACATCCTTGCGATACTGATGGCCAATGCCATCCTGGGCATAGCCATCGATACGCGTGATCACGGTTTCCTGCGCGGCGGCTGTCGCGCTTGTCGCCATGGATACCAGCCAGATGCAGCCCAAGATTCGCCGCATCGCTCTCATCGCAGCAACACCAGCGTCGCCAGGCCGAGGAAACTCAGGAATCCGATCACGTCGGTCACCGTGGTCAGGATCACGCCGCCGGCCAGCGCCGGGTCGTAGCCCATGCGCTTGAGCGTCAGCGGCACCAGCACGCCGGCCAGTGCGGCCGCGCACAGGTTGATGGTGAGGGCGGCGCCGATCACCAGCGACAATTGCCAGCTGTGGAACCACACCAGCGCGACCAGTCCGACCAGGCTGCCGAGCATCAGGCCGTTGAGCAGGCCGACCCGGATCTCCTTCCACAGCAGGACTTTCGCGTTGCTGGCGCCGACCTGGCCGAGGGCGAGGCCGCGCACCATCAGCGCCAGCACCTGGGTACCGGCGTTGCCGCCCATTCCGGCGACGATCGGCATCAGCACGGCCAGCGCGACCACTTCCTGCAGCGTGCCCTCGAACTGGCCGACCACGCTCGATGCCAGGAACGCGGTGACCAGGTTGATGCCCAGCCACAGCATGCGGCCGCGCACCGCGCGCCGGACCGGGCTGAACAGGTCCTCGTCCTCGTCCAGGCCGGCCGCGCCCAGCGCCTGGTGCTCGGCCTGTTCGCGGATGATGTCGACCACGTCGTCGATGGTGATGCGGCCGAGCAGGATGTTGTTGTCGTCGACCACCGGCGCGGAGATCCAGTCGTGGTCGGAGAACTGGCGCGCGACTTCGTCGGCCGATTCGACCACGTCGATCGCCGGCTGTTCGTCGTCGAGCAGGGCGTTGATCGGGGTGTTGGCCTCATGGGTCAGCAACGCCTGCAATGCGATCCGGCCCAGGTACTGGTGGCGGCGGCTGACGACATAGAGATGGTCGGTGTGGTCGGGCAGCTCGCCGCGCAGGCGCAGGTAACGCAGCACCACGTCGACGGTGGTGTCGGTGCGCACCGTGACCACGTCGGGGTTCATCAGGCGGCCGGCGCTGTCCTCGGGATACGACAGCACCTGTTCCAGGCGCTCGCGGTTCTCGCGGTCCATCGACTTGAGCACTTCGTCGATGACCGTGCCCGGCAGATCCTCGACCAGGTCGGCGAGGTCGTCGATGTCGAGGTCCTCGACCGCGGCCACGATCTCGTCCGGGTCCATGTCCGCGATCAGGCCCTCGCGTACCTCGTCGCCGACGTGCAGCAACACTTCGCCGTCGTCCTCGGCGTCGACCAGGCCCCAGACGACGGTGCGCTGGCCCGGTGGCAGGGACTCGAGCAGGTTGCCGATCTCGGCCGGCGACAGGGTATTGACCAGGCGCTTGACCGGGCCAAGACGGCCGCTGTCGAGCGCGTCTGAGAGCAGACGCAGCTGGCGCGCGGTCTTGTCGTGGCGGACGGCTTCGGCCATGGGCTTCCCTTGTTGCGGGACTGGCGTCGGGATTGGCGCGTCGCGGCCACGAGTGGCGCGACAGGGTTTACGCGTTCATGCCGCCATTATCGCCTGCCGGTGCGGCTTTTTGCATCCATGCCTCGATCCCGGTGCGGTCGCGGGCGCGCATCAGTGCCGGCAGGCGCGCGCGCAGCGCGCCCAGGTCGCAGTCGCGGATCGCGCGCCGGACCTCGAGCAGGGTCGCCGGATGCATGCTCAGCTCCTCCAGCCCGATCGCCAGCAGCAGGGGGACGAATGCCGCGTCGCTGGCCATCTCGCCGCAGACCGCCACCGGCTTGCCGCGGGCCTGCGCGGTGCGCACCACCCGGTGCAGCAGCCGCAGCACCGCCGGATGCAACGGCGAATACAGGTCGGCCAGCGCGTCGTGGTTTCGGTCCACGGCCAGCAGGTACTGGACCAGGTCGTTGGTGCCGATGGAAATGAAGTCCAGCGCGCCGATGAAGTCGGGCAGGGCGATCGCCGCCGCCGGTACCTCGATCATTGCGCCCATCGCGATGTCGTCGGCCACCGCATGGCCGCCGGCACGGACTTCCGCCACGATCCGCCGCAGGCGGGTGCGCGCCGCCATCACCTCTTCGCGGCTGCACACCATCGGCAGCAGGACCCGCACCGGCCCGTAGCCGGAGGCACGCGCGATCGCCCGCAGCTGGGTGTCGAACAGGCCGTCGCGCGCCAGCGACAGGCGGATGCCGCGCAGGCCCATGGCCGGGTTCGGTTCGTAGTCCAGGGTGAGGCCGCTGCGGTCGGCCTTGTCCGCGCCCAGGTCCAGGGTGCGGATGGTCGTGGTGCGCCCGGTCATGCCCAGCACCAGGTCGCGATAGGCGCGGAACTGCGCCTCCTCGTCGGGCAGCTCGCTGCTGCCCAGGAACAGGAATTCGGTGCGGTACAGGCCGACGCCGGCCGCACCCAGCGCGTGCGCCTCGGCCACGTCCTCGCGCGACTCGGCGTTGGCCCAGAGCTTGATGTCGACGCCGTCGCGGGTGCGCGAGGGTTCGCGGCGCAGGCGTCGCAGCTGCTTGCGCTCGCGGACCTGTTCGCGCAAGCGCGCGCGGTGCGCGCGCAGGTCGGAAGCGTCGGGCTCGACCACGACCAGGCCGCTGCCGCCATCGACCGCGAGCACGTCGCCGTCGCCGATCTTCTGCAGCGCGGCCGTGGCGCCGACGATCAGCGGCAGGTGCAGGCTGCGCGCCAGGATCGCGCTGTGCGACAGCGCGCTGCCGCCGGTGGTGACCACCGCCATCACGCCCTGGCCCTGCAGTTCCGCAAGCTCGGCCGGGGCGACGGCATCGGTCACCAGGATCTCGCCGGCCATGCCGGCCAGCCCGCGGCTGTCGCGGTGCAGGGCCGAATGAATGCGGCCGATGACCTGGTCGATGTCGTCGATCCGGCTGCGCAGGTAGGCATCGTCCATGCCGTCGAACACCGCGGCGATGCGGTTGCGCTGGACCCGCAGGGCGTAGTCGGCCGAATAGCGTTCGCTGCGGATCAGCTCGTCCAGGCCGTGCAGCAGTTCCGGGTCGTCGAGCAGCAGCGCATGCATGTCGAGGAATTCGCCGATTTCCTGGGCCAGCGCGCCCTGCAGGCGTTCGCGCAGGCCCCGCATCTCGGCGCGCACCGCCAGGATCGCGGCCTGCAGGCGCGCGAGTTCGGCTTCGACGTCGTCGACCCGCTCCTCGGCGACCTCGAGCAGCCGCGGCAAGCGCAGGCGCGCGCGACCCAGCGCGCTGCCGCGCGAGGCACCGTGCGCCTGCAGCTCACGCCGCATCAACCCTCCTCGTCGAACAGGCGTCCGAACAGGCCGGCCACGGCTTCCGCCGCGTCGCCTTCGTCCTCGCCCTCCACCCGCAGCAGCACCGGCGTGCCCTGGCCCGCGGCCAGCAGCATCACGCCCATGATGCTCTTGGCGTTGACCTCGCGGCCCTTGGCCGAAAGGGTGGCGTTGCTGCGGTAACCGGACAGCAGCTGCACCAGCTTCGCGGTGGCGCGCGCGTGCAATCCGAGTCGGTTGGCAACCAGCAGTTCGCGTTCGATCACGGGACAGGGACCCTCGGTAGCTTGTTGTTCATGTCTACAGTTCGTCCAGGACGACGCCGTTGCGGGCGCCGGCGGCGGCAACCGCCGGCAGTTCGTCCAGGCCGAGCTCGGCGTAGTTCATCACCCGCAGCAGCATCGGCAGGCTTGCGGCGGAGACCCGGCGCACCGGCGTCCCCAGCCGCGCAAGCCGCGCGGCGACATTGCTGGGCGTGGCGCCGTACATGTCGGTGAGCACCAGCACGCCGTCGCCGCCGTCGACCCGCCGCAGCGCCGCGCTGGCCGCGGGCAACACGGCGTCAGGGTCGTCGTCCCACGCCACCTCGAATGCCTCGGTCTTCAGCGGCAGTTGCGGCAACAGCTTCGCCGCCACCCCGATCAGGGCGGTACCGATTCCCTTGTGGGTCACGAGCAGGACGCCGACGGCCATGCTTCAAGTTACCACGGCCCGGCTAGTCCAGCTCCCGGTGATGCACCGCCACCTCGCCCCAGCCCCGCTCGCGGCAATGCGCGGCGAGGGTCTCGGCCAGGTACACCGAACGATGGCGTCCGCCGGTGCAACCGAACGCGATGGTGGCGTAGCTGCGGGTGTCCGAGCGCAGCTTCGGCAGCCAACTGTCGAGGAAGCGCGAGAGGTCCGCGACGTAGGCAAGCACGTCCGGCTGCTGCTCGAGGAACTCGCGCACGCCCTGGTCGCGCCCGGACAACGGACGCAGCTCCGGGTTCCAGTGCGGGTTGGGCAGCACCCGCGCGTCGAACACGAAGTCCGCCACCGGCGGCACGCCGCGACGGTAGGCGAAGGATTCGAACAGCAGCGACAGGCTCTCGTCGCCGCCGAGCCCGAATTCGGTGATCACCTGGCGGCGCAGCTGGTGGACGTTCAGCGCGGTGGTGTCGATCACCGTGTCGGCGATCTGGCGCAGCGGCTTGAGCACCTGCCGTTCCAGCGAGATCGCGTCGGCCAGGACCAGGCCCAGGTGGCTGAGCGGATGCCGGCGGCGGGTGTCGGCATAGCGGCGCAGCAGCACCGTGTCGTCGGTGTCGAAGAACACCAGCCGCGGATCCAGGCCCATCGCGCCCACGGTGGACAGCCACTCGGGGATGCTCGACAGGTCGTTGTGGCGGTTGCGCACGTCGATCCCGACCGCAAGCTTGGCCGGTGCGCTCTCGCCGCTGGTGACGCTGCGCACGAAGTCCGGCAACAGGTCGGCGGGCAGGTTGTCGACGCAGTAGAACCCCAGGTCCTCCAGCGTCTTCAGCGCCACCGACTTGCCCGATCCGGACAGGCCGCTGACCACGATCAGCATCGGCGCGGCCGTGGTCACGACGCGCGCTCGAGGAAGTGGCTGTGGCGCGCCATGAACGCGGCTGCCGGGTCCACGCCCTTGGCCCGCAGGATATGCACGCGCGCCGCGGCCTCGGTCAGCACCGCGAGGTTGCGTCCGGCCATGACCGGCAGGGTGATCGTGGGTACGTCGAGGTCGAGCACGCGGCGCGAGCCGCCCTCGCCGGTGAGCCGTTCCAGGCCGTCCGACGTCGAACCGGCCGGCTCGACGACAGGCCTGCCCAGGTGCACGATCAGGCGCAGGTACTTGTTCCGCTTGACTGCGGTGTCGCCGAACATGTCGCGCACGTTGAGCACGCCAAGTCCGCGCACCTCGAGCAGGTCCTGGAGCAGTTCCGGGCAGGTGCCGTCGAGTACGTCCGGCGCGATCTGGGTGAAATCCGGGGCGTCGTCGGCGACCAGGCGATGGCCGCGGGTGACCAGTTCCAGCGCCAGCTCGCTCTTGCCCGAGCCGGATTCGCCGGTGATCAGCACGCCGATCGAATAGATTTCCATGAACACCCCGTGCAGGGTGATCCGCGGTGCCAGCATCCGGGCCAGGTGGTACTGCAGGTGGTTCAGAAGCTCGTGGCCGCGCTTGGGCGAGGACCACAACGGGGTCGCGGTTTCCTCTGCCGCGATGCGCAGGTCCTCGGGGCAGGACTGGTCCTTGCTGATGACCAGCGCCAACGGGCCGAAGTGCATGATCTTCTGGATCGTTTCCCAGCGCTGGCGCGAATCCAGGCCGTCCAGCCACGCCAGTTCCTCGGTGCCCAGGATCTGCACCTTGTTCGGATAGATCGCGTTGAGGTAGCCGGCCAGCGAGGGCCGCCGCGCCACCGTGTCGCCGGTCTCCAGCCGTCGCGACGCGCCGGCCTGGCCGGCGATCCAGCGCAGGTCCAGGCGCTCGCGCTGCTGGTCGAACAGCTCGCTGGCGGTGATGGTGCCGTCCATGCCGATGTGGCCCGCGTCGTTCATGCCGCCTCGTCGCGAAGCAGCAACGCGCGCAACGCATCCGGCCCTGGCGCCGCGCGCAATGCCTCGCGGTTCGCCGCCAGCGCGAAATAGCCGGCCAGTTCGGACAGCAGTTGCAGGTGTTGCTGGGTGAAATGCTCCGGCACCGCCAGGGCGAACACCAGGTCGACCGGCTGGCTGTCGGCGGCGTCGAAAGCCACCGGATGCTCCAGCCGCAGGAACGCCGCGCGCGCGACCCGGGTCGTGCCGCAGCGGCCGTGGGGAATGGCCACGCCATGGCCGATCGCCGTGCTGCCCATGCGCTCGCGCTGGTGCAGCGAGGCTGCGATCGATGCCTCGAGCGCCGGCATGTCGCCGGCCATCAGCCGTGCGGCGGCATCCAGGACCTGGTCGCGGTCCAGCGGCCCGGCGAGCGTGGCGATGCGGGCGGGAGCGAGCAGCGACTGCAGCGGCATGTCGTCAGGCGAAGTCGCCGCTGCGCCCGGAACTCTCGGCGCGGCGCATGGTGTCGACCTGCTTTTCCTTGTGCTTGACCAGCAGGCGATCGAGCTTGTCGGTGAGCAGGTCGATCGCGGCATACACGTCGACACCGTCGGTTTCGGCATGCAGGGTGTGGCCGGTGAAGTTGACGGTAGCTTCGGCACGCTGCTCGTTCTTGACCACGCTGAGCAGGGTGCGCACGTCCAGGGGTTGCTCGAAGTGGCGGCCCAGGCGCGCGAACTTGGTCTCGACGTACTCGCGGATGGCGGGGGTGACTTCGATCTGCTGGCCGTGGGTTTCGATGCGCATCTGAATCTCCTTGGTCTGTGCCGACTGTCGGGACACCAGCATCGCCCGGAACCGCGGCAAAGCTGTGAAGACAAGGTTAAACGACCCGGACCCGGTCGTGGGAAGAAGGAATGTTCAGGGCCTCGCGGTACTTGGCCACCGTGCGCCGGGCCACCGGGACGCCGCTGGCCTTCAGTGATTGGGCCAGGCGTGCGTCCGACAGCGGCTTGCGCGGGTCCTCGGCGGCGATCAGGCGCCGGATCATCGACTGGATCGCGGTGCTCGACGCTTCGCCACCGCCACCGGTGTCGATGCCCGACGCGAAGAATGCGCGCAGCGGCAGGGTGCCGCGGGGCGTGCGCACGTACTTGCGCGAGACGGCGCGGGAGATCGTGGATTCGTGCAGTTCGAGTTCCGTCGCCACTTCGCGCAGGGTCAGCGGGCGCAAGGCCTGGTCACCGAACTCGAGGAAGCCCGACTGCTGGTGGACCAGGCATTCGACCACGCGCAGCAGGGTTTCGCCGCGCGCCTGCAGGTTGCGCAGCAGCCAGCGCGCCTCCTGCAGGTGGCCGCGCAGGTAGCTTGCGTCCGTCGCGCTCGCCGCACCGATCATGGCTTCGTAACCGCGGTGGATGGTCAGGCGCGTGCCCTGGCCGGTGAGGGCAACGCGCCATGTGCCGTTGTGGCGCCAGATGGTGCAGTCCGGGGTGACATAGGCCTCGGCGGCGACCGCGCCGATGCCGCCACCCGGGCGCGGGTCCAGGGTCCGCAGCAACGCCACCGCCTCTTCCACGTCGGCAGCGGTGCAGTGCAGCTCCGCCGCCGCTCCGGCGACGCCCGCCTTGTGCAGCCGCTCCATGAAGCCATCCGCGATGCGCAGGGCGAGCGCCTTGCCCGGTGTGGTGTCGTCGAGCAACGCGAGTTGCAGCGACAGGCACTCGCCCAGGTCGCGCGCGCCGACGCCCGGTGGATCCATGCGCTGGACCTGGCGCAGGACCGCCTGGACCTCGTCGATGGTGGCGCTGGTTTCCGGCAGCAAGGCCTGCGCGATCGACTCCAGGGTTTCGCGCAGGTAGCCCTGGTCGTCGATCGCGTCGACCAGGGTCACGCCGATCAGGCGATCGCGCGGCGACAGGTGGGTCAGGTGCAGTTGCCAGAGCAGGTGGTCGTGCAGCGTTTCGGGCTCCGCCACGCGCTCGGCGGCGTTGTCGTCGCCGCCCGCGGCGCTGCCGGGCACCCAGGCCTCCTCCCGTTCGGACCAGGCTTCCGCGAGTTGTGGTTCCGGGTCGGGCGCGGCCGCCATGTCGGTGCCGGTGTCGCCGCCATCGCTGCCCCCGTCGGTGGGCTCGACCCAATCGAGCAGCGGGTTGCTCTCGATCGCCGCGGCCAGTTCCTGTTCCAGTTCTGCCGCCGACAACTGCAGCAGGCGGATCGCCTGGCGCAGCTGGGGCGTGAGCACCAGTTGCTGGCCGAGCGATGTCTGCAGTCTCGGCTTCATGGCCTCAGAGCCGGAACGATTCGCCCAGGTAGACCCGGCGCACGTCGGGATTGGCCAGCAGTGCGTCCGGTGCGCCCTGGGCGAGTACGCCGCCATCGCTGAGGATGTAGGCGCGATCGCAGATGCCCAGCGTCTCGCGCACGTTGTGGTCGGTGATCAGCACGCCGATGCCGCGGTTCTTGAGGTGGCGGACGATGCGCTGGATTTCGCCGACCGAAATCGGATCGACGCCGGCGAACGGCTCGTCGAGCAGCATCAGCCGCGGCTTGGCCGCCAGCGCGCGCGCGATCTCGACCCGGCGGCGCTCGCCGCCGGAAAGGCTGGCGCCGGACTGGTCGGCGACGTGCGCGACCTGCAGTTCTTCCATCAGGTTCTCGAGTTCCTGCTCGCGACCGGCATTGTCCAGGTCCTCGCGCAGCTCCAGCACCAGGCGGATGTTGTCGGCCACGCTGAGCTTGCGGAACACCGAGGGTTCCTGCGGCAGGTAGCCGACGCCGAGCTTGGCCCGCACGTACATCGGCTCGCCGGTGATCTCGTTGCCATCGAGCACGATCCGCCCGGCATCGGCCGGCACCAGGCCGACGATCATGTAGAAGCAGGTGGTCTTGCCGGCGCCATTCGGGCCGAGCAGGCCCACGACTTCGCCGGCATCGAGGGTGAGCCCGAAATCGCTCACCACCTCGCGCGAGCGATAGCGTTTGCGCAGCCCTTCGGCGACAAGCATCTAGCCTTCGTCCCCGTCGGTGTCGCGGGGGAGGATCCGCATCCGCACCCGGCCGCTGCCTTCGCCGCCGCTTTCGACGCTGCCGGTGCGCAGGTTGTAGACCACGCGGCCACCGCTCATGCTGCCGCGCGGTTGTTCGATGCTGACGTTGCCGGTGAACACCACGATCTCGGTCTTGAGGTTGTAATCGATGTTGTCGGCGCGCGCCTTCATCGGCGTGCCGTCGTCCATTTCCTGGGACATGGACACCGGGCCGCCGCTGAACACCGCGCGCACGACTTCGCCGCCGGACATGGTCAAGCGCGCGGTCTGCGAGTTGATGTCGAGCGTGCCCTGGGTGATGTGCACGCCACCGGACAGGATGTTGACCGAGTCGCTGCTGAAGACGCCCGACTGGCTGCCGGCCTCGATGTCCAGCGGCTTGTTGCGGTCCGACGAGCGCGCAAGCGCGACCGCCATCGGCAGCAGCATCGCGCACGCCACGGCGGCCACCAGTGCGTGGCGATGCAGGGTCTTTGTCCGGCGGCGGTGCTGGTCAGGGAACATAGCGTGAGCGTACCTGCGACTTGAGTTCGTAGCGCTTGCTGGCCAGGTTGGTCTCCAGGCCGATGCCCCGCAGTATAGATCCGGGCTGGGTGATGGTGACCGCGCCCGGTGCCGTCGCCAGGTCGCGGTCGGGGTAGATGTTCAGTTGCGCGGTGTTCATTTCCACCGCGCGCTGCTGCGGCGGGCCGGTGACGGTGACGTCGCCGAGCAGGCGCAGTTCCTTGCCATCGGCCGCGACCCAGCCGCTGCGCGCGGTGACGTTCCAGTAGCTGCCCTCGCTGTCGGGCAGCAGGAACACCGGCGACTGCATTTCCATGTTGCCCTGGTCAGGATTCCGCGCCATCAGCGGCGCGCGCAGGGTGAACGATTCCTTGCCGTCGTCGTCCAGCGCGACCAGCTCGAGGTCGTGCAGCAGGTAGTCGGGACGACCGCCGACCCCGTCGCTCGTGGCCGGGGATGCGCGATGCCGCCACACCGACCAGCCCGACACCAGCGCGGCTACCAGCAGGACGATGGTCAGCGTCGTGCGCCAGCTCACGCGTGCGGCCTCAAGGCAGCAGCGCCGCGAGCCGGCCCTGTGCGGCCAGCACCAGGTCGCAGAATTCGCGCGCCGCGCCTTCGCCGCCCCGGGCAAGGCTGTGCCAGTGCGCGTGCTGCAGCGCCCACTGGTGCGCATCGGCCGGTGCCGCGGCGAAACCGGCTTCGCGCATCACCACGACGTCGGCGAGGTCATCGCCCATGAAGGCGACCTCGTCCATGCCCAGTCCGCGTGCCTGCGCCAGCTCGCGCACGAAGGCGACCTTGTCCCGGACCAGCGCGTGCGACTCCACGCCTAGGTCGGCGGCGCGGTGCGCGGCGGCATCGCCCGGACGCGCGGTCACGAACGCGACCGCGATCCCCGCGCGCTTGAGCAGCGCCAGGCCCTGGCCATCGCGGACGTGGAAGGCCTTGCTTTCGCGGCCTTCGCCGTCCAGCAACAAACGGCCGTCGGTCAGGGTTCCGTCGACATCGAAGCAGGCCAGCCGCACCTTCGCCGCGCGGGCGAGGACATCGGCGGGGCAGGCGGCGGCAGGATCGAAGGACATGCGGTCGATGGCCATCAGACCACGCGCGCCCGCAGCAGGTCGTGGATGTTCAGCGCGCCGACCACGCGGCCGTCGGCGTCGACCACCAGCAATGCGTTGATCTTGTGCGCTTCCATCATCCGCGCGGCTTCCACCGCCAGCGCGTCGCTGCCGATCGACTTGGGCGTGCGCGTCATCACCGCGTCGATGCGTGTGTTGCGCAGGTCGATGGCGGCATCGTCCAGGGAGCGGCGCAGGTCGCCATCGGTGTACAGGCCGAGCAGGCGGTCGTCGTCGTCGACCACGGCGGTCAGGCCCAGGTGCTTGCGGCTCATCTCCAGCAGCGCTTCGCTGAGCGTGGCATTTGCATGCACGCGCGGGATCTCGTCTCCCGCGTGCATCACGTCGGTGATGTGCAGCAACAGGCGGCGCCCGAGGCTGCCGGCGGGATGCGAGCGGGCGAAATCGTCGGCGGTGAAGCCGCGGGCCTCGAGCAGGGCGACCGCGAGCGCATCGCCGAGCGCGAGCGCGGCGGTGGTGCTGGTGGTCGGCGCCAGGTCGAGCGGACAGGCCTCGGCGGGCACGCTGACGTCGAGGTGGATGTCGGCGGTGGTGGCCAGCGTGGACTCGGGGCGGCCGGTCATCGCGATCACCGCGTTGCCCTGGCGCTTGAGCACCGGCAGCAGCATCAGCAGTTCGTCGGTCTCGCCCGAGTAGGACAGGGCCAGGACCACGTCGGCGTCGGTGATCATGCCCAGGTCGCCGTGCCCGGCTTCGCCCGGATGCACGTAGAACGCCGGCGTTCCGGTCGAGGCGAAGGTCGCCGCGATCTTGCGCGCCACATGCCCGGACTTGCCCATGCCGATGCAGACCACCCGGCCCGGGTTGGCCAGCAGCAACTGGCAGGCCCTGGTGAAGGCGCCGTCGATGCGGGCGGCGATCGCCTCGAGGCCGCGAACCTCGACCTCGAGCACGCGGCGGCCGCTGGCGGCGAAATCGAAGCGGGATTCTTGGGCCGCGGCAGGCATCGTATGGGCGGGCTTCGGATAGACTGGAAGCCCGATTTTACGCGACTTTGAGTGGCCGACCCGATGAACCCCGAAAGCATTCAGCAATTGATCGAACAGGGCCTGCCAGGCGCGCGGGTGGAGGTCCGGGGCGACGACGGGGTGCACTTCGAGGCGACCGTGGTCAGCGAGGCCTTCCGCGGCAAGCTGCCGCTGGCCCGCCACCGGCTGGTCTACGCGACCCTGGGCGAACGCATGGGTGGCGAAATCCATGCCCTGGCGCTGAAGACCCTGACCCCCGACGAGATCACCTCGAAGAATCAGGGCGCCTGAGCATGCAGAAGATCGTGGTCCAGGGCGGCGCGCGGCTGCGTGGCGAGGTCCGTATCTCCGGCGCCAAGAACGCCGTGCTGCCGATCCTCTGCGCCGGCCTGCTCGCGGACGAACCGTTGCTGGTCCGCAACGTGCCCAACCTGCACGACGTCAAGACCACGCTGCGGCTGCTGGCCGAACTCGGCGCCGGCATCCACCTGGACGACAGCTTCGACATCCGCATCGACCCGCGCAGCGTGCGCAGCCACGTGGCGCCCTACGAGCTGGTCAAGACCATGCGCGCGTCGGTGCTGGTGCTCGGGCCGTTGCTGGCGAAGTACGGTGCCGCCGAAGTGTCGCTGCCCGGCGGCTGCGCCATCGGCTCGCGGCCGGTCGACCAGCACATCAAGGGCATGCAGGCGCTGGGCGCCGAGGTCAGCGTCGAGCATGGCTTCATCAAGGCCAGTGCAAAACGCCTCAAGGGCGCGCGCGTGGTGTTCGACATGGTCAGCGTCGGTGCGACCGAGAACGTGCTGATGGCCGCGACCCTGGCCGAGGGCCGCACCGTGCTCGACAACGCGGCGATGGAACCGGAAATCGTCGACCTGGCCGAGTGCCTGGTCGCGATGGGCGCGAAGATCGAAGGTGCAGGCAGCGGCCGGATCATCGTCGAAGGCGTGGAGCACCTGCACGGCGGCGAGCATGCGGTCGTCGCCGACCGGATCGAATGCGGCACGTTCCTGGTCGCGGCGGCGATGAGCGGCGGCGCGATCACCGCCACCCATGCGCGCCCGGACACCATGGACGCGGTGCTCGACAAGTTGCGCGAAGCCGGCGCGGAACTCGATTGCGACGGCGACCGGATCTCGCTCGACATGAAGGGTCGCAGGCCGCGCGCGGTCAACATCGCGACCGCGCCGCATCCGGGATTCCCCACCGACATGCAGGCGCAGTTCATGGCCATGGACTGCATCGCCGACGGCGTGGGGGTGGTCAACGAGACCATCTTCGAGAACCGCTTCATGCACGTGCAGGAGCTGCTGCGCCTGGGCGCCGACATCCGTGTCGAAGGCCATACGGCGATCGTGCGCGGCGTGCCCGCGCTCAGCGGTGCGCCGGTGATGGCCACCGACCTGCGCGCATCGGCTTCGCTCATCCTGGCCGGGCTGGTGGCCAGCGGCGAGACCACCATCGACCGGATTTACCACCTGGATCGCGGCTACGAGAACATCGAAGCGAAGTTGTCGGGCCTCGGCGCCAAAATCCGCCGGATCGACTGAGCCTTCTCCCGCTTGCGGGAGAAGGTGCCCCGAAGGGGCGGATGAGGGTCAGCGGATCGACTTGAGCTTCAGGTCCATCTCGTCCTCGCCGTCCTCGCGCTGCAGGATGCGCGCGGGCACCGGCAGGCCTTCGACGACCCAGACGATCTGCTCCTTGTCGCCATTGCGGCGCGACACCTTGGTCGCCTGCTGCGGCTTGCCGCCGACCTGCACGGTTTCGGTGCCGGCCACGGTGTACTCGAGATCGCGCGCGCGGCCGTTGTCGACCATGCGGTAATGCAGCGGCTTGCCCGCGGCGAGGTCGCGCGGGATCGCCAGGTTGACCAGCATCGCGTCGAGGTCGCCATCCTTCAGTGCGACCGGGCCGGCGCGTTCGGGCTTGACGTCGCCGCTCCAGCGCGCCTCGCGCTTGCCCCAGTCGTAGCGGGCGGTGCGGCTGTTCTTCTTGATCAGCAGGCTGGTGGTGTCGTTGTTGGACAACGGCCGCCAGTTGCCGCCGTTGGCCTCGAAGGTGGTGTCCTGGCTGAGCGTGGCCACGGCGCTGCCGATTTCCAGGCTGTAGCGCCAGCGATCGCCTTCCAGCGGGGCAAGGGCCATGGTGGCGGTGCCGCCCAGGCCCATGTAGCTGACCTCGTAGGTCGCGTTGAACGGCTTCAGCCCGGGCGCCTTGGCCGCGCCGGCGGTGCCGATGCCGGCGGCCACGAGGGCGAGAGTGGCGGCCAGCGGCACGAACTTGCGGATCGTCGGGATAGTCATGCCATCGAGCCTAGTTGCAACGGGGTAAACAACGGATGACCGTCCAGCAGCACGGTTGCGCCTTGTTCAGCGATGCGCCCGGCCACGGCCAGGCCTACCACGGCGACCAGCAGTGGATGCTCGACCGCCAGCACCCTGGAGGCAAGCGCGGAGGCGTCCTCGCCCGCGTGCACGGGAACGCGCGCCTGTGCGATCACCGCGCCGCCATCGAGCTCGGTGGTGACGAAATGCACGCTGGCGCCATGTTCGCGGGCACCGACCTCGAGCGCGCGCGCATGCGTGCGCAAGCCGGGGAACGCCGGCAGCAGCGAGGGATGGATGTTGAGCAGGCGGCCCTGGAAGCGCTCGATGAAGGCATCGCCGAGGATGCGCAGGTAGCCGGCGCAGACCACCCAGTCGGGTTGCACGGCGGCGACGGCCCCGGCCAGGTCCGCATCGAAGTCGGTGCGTTGCGCGTAACTGCGCGCGTCGCGGCTCCAGCGCAATGTTGGCGCCACCCGCTGCAGCGCAGGCGCCTGCGGGCGGTCGCTGAACACGCCGACGATGTTCGCCGGCAACGTGCCCTCCCGAATCGCGTCGAGCAGCGCCTGCAGGTTGCTGCCGCGACCCGAGGCGAGGACGGCGATGCGGGACCCGGGCACGGCCGGGTCAGGCGATGCGGACGCGCTCGCCATCGCCAGCCGTGGCCACGGCGCCGATCCGGCGGTGGGCGAGGCCAAGGTCGTCGAGGGCGGCCTCCAGCGCACTGGCGCCGTCTTCCGCAGCCACCAGTACGAAACCGATGCCGCAGTTGAACGTGCGCCACATTTCCTGGCTCGTCACGGCGCCCTCGCGTTGCAGCCAGTCGAAGACCGGCGGCAGCACGATGGCCGAAGCTTCGATATCCAGGCCCAGGCCTTCGGGGATGACGCGGATGATGTTCTCGGTCAGGCCGCCGCCGGTGATGTGGGCCATGGCGTGGATGCCGCCGGCATGCGCGCCTCGCAGCAGGTCCAGCACCGGCTTCACGTACAGCGCCGTCGGCGCCATCAGCGCATCGACCAGCCTGGTGCCGCCGACGTCGGTGTCGCCCGGGCGCCCGGCGCGGTCGTAGATCCGGCGGATCAGCGAATAGCCGTTGGAATGCGGGCCGCTGGAGGCGATGCCGATGAGCACGTCGCCCGCGCGGACCTTCGCGCCATCCAGCAATTGCGACTTCTCGACCGCGCCGACGGTAAAGCCGGCCAGGTCGTATTCGCCCGGCGGATACATGTCCGGCATCTCCGCGGTCTCGCCGCCGATCAGCGCGCAGCCCGCCAGTTCGCAGCCGCGGGCAATGCCGCCGACCACCGCGACCGTGGTGTCCACGTCGAGCTTGCCGGTGGCGAAATAGTCGAGGAAGAACAGCGGTTCTGCACCCTGCACCAGCACGTCGTTGACGCACATGCCGACCAGGTCGATGCCGATCGTGTCGTGGCGGCCCAGCTGCTGGGCGAGCTTGAGCTTGGTGCCGACGCCGTCGGTGCCGGAGACCAGCACCGGCTCGCGGTACTTGCCGGACAGGTCGAACAGGGCGCCGAACCCGCCCAGTCCGCCCATCACTTCGGGGCGGAAGCTGCGCCGGACCAGCGGCTTGATGCGCTCGACCACTTCGTTGCCCGCGTCGATGTCGACACCGGCGTCGCGATAGGTCAGTGGTGCAGGGGGCGTGGTCAAGGCAGGGTCGTCCCGGTCGAAACGGCGATTTTAGCAGCTGCCAATGGACGCGCTGGCGCGGGTGCGGCACCATCGCAACTGACTTTCAGCCGGGAGCGACGATGCCCGCAGCGACCATAGCGCGATTCCATGGACTGGCCTGGATGGCCACGGTGCTCGTGGCTGCACTGTTGCTGGCCATGCCCGGCAGCGCCCGCGCGCAGCGCGTGGAGGGCGACCGGGCCGCGGCCCAGGGCCTCTACCAGGCCGAGGTCCAGGTCCGCAGCCAGGCCGAGGACGAGCGCAATCGCGGCTTCGCCCGCGCGCTGGGCCAGGTGCTGGCCAAGCTCTCCGGCGACCGTGGCGTTGCCGAGCGGCCGGGCATTCCCGAGGAAATGCGTCGTGCCGCCCGCCACGTCGATACCTACGACTACCGCCAGGACGAAGGCCGGTCGCCGACGACCGGCGCCCCGATCTACACCACCACCCTGATCGTCCGCTTCGAGCAGGCGTCCATCGACGACATCGTCGCCGCACTGGGCGTGCCGGTATGGCCGCAGCCGCGACCCAAGCCGGTGCTGTGGCTGGCGATCGATGATGGCAGCGGTCCTCGCCTGGTCGACGTGGGCAGCGCGGACGCCGCACGCTCCGCGCTGGAC
>JALYWW010000102.1 GCA_030852515.1 Pseudomonadota bacterium | reverse complement strand
TGCTGGGGCAGGGCGAAGGCCTCGGCGAAGGCGCGTTGTCGCGCCTGCGCATGGACATGGTGTTCGATGCGGGACCAGCGCACCGCGACTTCGGCTACGCGCCGCGAAACTTCATTCCGAAGCCCTAGATGCCTTCCGGCGTCGGCATGGTCCGCGACTTGGTCAAGGCGCGCAGCGCGATCAGCAGCACCCCACCGAGCACCATCGCGCCGCCGATCCACAACTGCGGACCCGGATCGTCGCCGTAGATCCACACGCCGAGCATCACCGCCATCACCGGCGACAACAACAGCCACGGCGTCACCTGCGCCACCGGGTGCTTCTGCACCAGCACGTAGTACAGGCCATGGCCGAGCAGCGAGGAACCGATCGCCGAGTACGCGGCGCCGCCCCAGCCGACCCAGGTCGCATCGCGCAGGCCGGCGAAGCTGCCGGGTTCCAGCCATGCACTCAGCGCCAGCAGCGGTCCCAGGCCGATGATCGCGGTCCAGCCTTGCGCGCTGAACATGTCCACGCCCTTGAGCCGGCGCATCAGCACCGTGCCGATCGCCAGGAATACCGCCGACACCAGCATCAGCAGCAACGACGCCGGCGCCTGCAACACCATCGGGTCGAAGCCCAGTACCAGCACGCCGCCGAAACTGATCGCAATGGCCAGGCCGGTGCGCCAGCCGAAGCGTTCGCCCAGCCACCACCAGGCGAGCAGCGCGGCCATCGGCACGTAGCTCTGCATCACGATCGCCGGCGACGACAGGTTGCCGGCCAGCTGCAGCGACCAGAAGCTCAGCCCGAAGTGCAATACGCCATTGCTCAGCGCGACCGCGAACATCAGCGGCCATTGCCCCTGTGTCGGCGCCTTGATGAAGGGCGCAAGCAGCAAGGCCAGGATTACCAGCCGGATGGCGGTGAACAGGAAGGGCGGGATCTCCGCCAGCGCCCAGGCCGAGGTGAGGAAGTTCAGCGCCCAGGCGACGCAGATCACCAGCACCAGCAGCAGGTCGCGTCCGTTCAGTACGACCACCCCAGCTTGCGGTAGAGCTTCGCCAGCACCCAGGCCGGGCCGATCAGCAGGTAGGTCAGGTCGGTGAGGAAGCTGGGCTTGCGGCCCTCGATCCTGTGGCCGACGAACTGCGCGATCCAGGCCACGACGAACACGCCGATCGCCAGGTACAGCAACTGCGTGGTGCCCAGGGTGACGTGTAGCCAGCGCGTCGCCCAGGCCATCAGCACGAACACCGCAAGCATGCCGTAGCCGAGCTTGCGCGAGTTGCGGTAGTAGAACGCCCAGGCGAAGAACATCGCAAGCGCGGCCCACAGGCCTGGCCGGAACCAGGTACCGACCACCGGGATGCACCACAGCAGCGCGATCACGCTCCACAGGATCGCCGGCACGGCAAAGACGTGGATGCGCTGGTTGGTTGCGTTGCGATGGTCGCCCGAGTAGTGCGCGAACCATCTGTCGATCGCCCGCTCGCTCATGTCTCCCCCCTCATATGGATATCCCTGCCAGCCGTTCCAGCGCCTCCGCGTACTTGGCACGCGTGCGTGCGATCACGTCGGCCGGCAGGCGCGGGCCCGGCGCGGTCTTGTCCCAGTCCAGGGTCTCCAGGTAATCGCGCACGAACTGCTTGTCGTAGCTCGGCGGGCTGCTGCCGACCCGGTATTCGTCCGCCGGCCAGTAGCGCGAGGAGTCCGGCGTGAGCATCTCGTCCATCACGTACAGGCGGCCGTCGGCATCGGTGCCGAACTCGAACTTGGTGTCGGCCAGGATGATGCCGCGCGCGGCCGCGAATTCCGCGGCGAAGGCATAGAGCCGCAGCGTCGCGTCGCGCACCTGCTCGGCCAGGTCGGCGCCGACCGTGCGTACCATGGTGTCGAAATCGATGTTCTCGTCGTGGTCGCCGACGGCGGCCTTGGTCGACGGGGTGAAGATCGGCTGCGGCAACTGCTCGGCCTGGAGCAGGTCGTCGGGCAGGGCGATGCCGCTGACCCGGCCGGTCCGCTGGTAGTCCTTCCAGCCGCTGCCGATGAGATAGCCGCGCGCGATCGCCTCGACCGGCACCGGCTTCAGCTTGCGGGTCACGACCGCGCGCTGGGCGTAGAGCGCCGGGTCGACGCCTTCGGGCAGCACGCTGGCCACGTCCGCATCGGTCAGGTGGTTGGGCACGATGTGCGCGGTGCGCGCGAACCAGAAATTGCTGATCTGGCACAGCATCTCGCCCTTGCCCGGGATCGGGTCGGGCAACACCACGTCGAAGGCACTGAGGCGATCGGTGGCGACGATCAGCAGCCGCGGCCCGTCGCCGTCGGCAGGCACGTCGAACACGTCGCGGACCTTGCCGCGATGGCGAAGGGGCAGGCCGGGCAGGTCGGCTTCGAGCAGGGTGGTCGCCACGCAGGGTCCCTGTGGGAGCTGGCCGGCCAGTGTAGGGCTTCTGGCGGCAGCGGGTACACTCTTGCCCCATGCAGACGACCGTCATTGCCCCGTCCATCCTTTCCGCCGACTTCGCCCGCCTCGGCGAGGAAGTCGACCAGGTCCTGGCCGCCGGCGCGGACTGGGTCCACTTCGACGTGATGGACAACCATTACGTGCCCAACCTGACCATCGGCCCGCTGGTGTGCGAGGCGCTGCGCAAGCACGGCGTCACCGCCCCCATCGACGTGCACCTGATGGTCGAGCCGGTGGACCGGATCATCCCGGACTTCATCAAGGCCGGGGCGACCGAGATCAGTTTCCACCCGGAGGCCTCGCGCCACGTCCACCGCAGCATCCAGCTGATCAAGGCAGGCGGCTGCCGGGCGGGCCTGGTGCTGAACCCGGCGACGCCGGTCGACGTGCTCGACTGGGTACTCGAGGACCTGGACCACGTGCTGCTGATGTCGGTGAACCCCGGCTTCGGCGGGCAGTCGTTCATTCCCTCCACGCTGGACAAGCTGCGCAAGGTGCGGGAGATGATCGACCGCAGCGGCAGGCCGATCCGGCTCGAGGTCGACGGCGGGGTCAAGCCCGACAACATCGGCGAGATCGCGGCCGCGGGCGCCGACACCTTCGTCGCCGGCAGCGCGATCTTCGGCCAGCCGGACTACGCCGCGGTGGTCGCGGCGATGAAGTCCGCGGTCGCCGCGGTCCGCTAGCATCGCCGCCGCCGCGCCTGCTAGAGTCGACCCATGAGCCTCCGCGCCCACATTCCTTCGTCCACGGCCCCGCAGGGCTGGCGATGGTGGCCTGTCGCCACCCTTGCCGTCGCCCCTGCCTGCCTGTCGAAGGAAGTCCTGCGTGAGTACCAGCCCAACAAGTAACACCGAAGCCGCCGAGCGCGGCCATACCTTGATCCCCGTGGTGCGCGAGGTCCTGTCCGACCTCGACACGCCGCTGTCGGTGTACCTGAAGCTGGCCGACGGGCCGCATACCTACCTGTTCGAATCGGTCGAGGGCGGCGAGCGCTTCGGTCGCTATTCGATCATCGGCCTGCCGGCCAGGCGCTTATACGCATTCGCCGGCCACACCCTGTACGTGACCGAACACGGCGAACTGGTCGAGGCGCGCGAGGTCGAGGATCCGTTCACGGAAGTGGAGCGCTTGCGCGCCGCGCATTCGGTGCCGAGGATCGAGGGCCTGCCCGGTTTCACCGGCGGGCTGGTCGGCTGGTTCGGCTTCGAATGCGTGCAATACCTGGAACCGCGCCTGCGCGGCGGCGGCAAGGAAGACGAACTGGGCACGCCCGACATCCTGCTGATGCTCAGCACCGAAGTCGCAGTGTTCGACAACCTCAAGGGCCGGCTGTACCTCATCGTGCATGCCGATCCGGCCGAGCCGCAGGCGATGGCGCGCGCCAACCGCCGCCTCGACGAACTCGTGCACCGCCTGCGCCATGGCGGCGCCGGCTATCCGCAACTGCAGCAGCCGCAGGTGCTGGACGAGGCGCACTTCGTGTCCGGCTTCAGCCGCGACGGCTTCATCGACGCGGTCGGCAAGGCCAAGGAGTACATCGCTGCCGGCGACGTGTTCCAGGTGGTGTTGTCGCAACGGCTGTCGGTGCCGTTCAGCGCGCGGCCGATCGACGTGTACCGCGCATTGCGCGCGCTGAATCCGTCGCCGTACATGTACTTCCTGGATGTGGGCGAAATGCAGGTCGTCGGCAGTTCACCGGAGATCCTGGCGCGGCTGGAACACGATGCCGACGGTGTCGGCATGGTCACCGTGCGGCCGATCGCCGGCACCCGTCCGCGCGGGGCGACCGCCGCGCAGGATTCGGCGCTGGAGGCCGAACTGCTGGCCGACCCGAAGGAACGCGCCGAGCACCTGATGCTGATCGACCTCGGCCGCAACGACGTCGGTCGCGTCGCCGAGCCGGGAACGGTGGAAGTGGGCGAGCAGTTCGGGATCGAGCGCTACAGCCATGTGATGCACATCGTCAGCGAGGTCACCGGCAAGCTGAAGCCCGGCCTGTCCTATGCCGACGTGCTGCGCGCGACCTTCCCGGCCGGCACCGTCAGCGGCGCACCGAAGATCCGCGCGCTGGAGATCATCCACGAACTGGAGCCGATCAAGCGCAACGTCTATGCCGGCGCGATCGGCTATCTCGGCTGGCACGGCGACGCCGACACCGCGATCGCGATCCGCACCGCCGTCATCCAGGACGGCAAGCTGCACGTGCAGGCCGGCGCCGGCATCGTCCACGATTCCGATCCCGCGCTGGAGTGGGAAGAAACCATGAACAAGGGCCGCGCGCTGTTTCGCGCGGTGGCCGAAGCGGCGAAGGGGCTTTGATGATGACGAGCATCAGCTGGACCAGAATTGGCGTACTGGCATTACTGATTTTTGTGACCATCAGCTTTGGAATTTTGATCGGTCTCAGAATTCCGGATATGAATAACTTAGTTCTCGAGGGTGCGGTGAACTTCACGGCCGTTCTTGCTGGTGCATTGGTAGCCTTTTGGCTTCAGGCACGGCGGGAAGATGCGAAACTCAGGGCCGCCCAGTTGGCGGCCGTGAACCTGATGATTTTAGGGTTGGCCGGCCGACTAGGCGTTCTTTCTGGATTGAAGAAAGACCTAATTGATCCCGTCAGGGATCATGAATTCAAACAGTTCTTGCTAAGGCCAGCGCACGCCTCATGGCCAAGTTACGTAGTGGACTACTCGGCATTGTCTAGTTTGCTAGACAAGGATCTAGCACCTTACGTCATGCGGATATTCGCGAGCGACAATACATACAACTTGGCGAGAGAATCGGTTGCGTATCACGGGGATCTTCACAACCAGTATCAAACCGCAATGGATGCATCTGCTTTTGCACTTTTGGAAAGTGTCAACGACAAAGAAATACGAAAGATCATTGGTGAAAAGCTTTGGACGAGCATAGAGCTATCGTCCATTGGAATGATTGATCTCGTCGATGATGCGCACGCAAAGATTCTTTCGATACTCCGAGAGTTTCCTCATGCATTTAAAATGAGTTTCAAAGAATCAACGATTTTGTGCTTGCAGCGCTCTGACATAGATCAAATTCAAATCGGTCATCTTTGACATGCTCTTGATGATCGACAACTACGACAGTTTCACCTTCAACCTCGTGCAGTACCTGCAGGCGCTGGGAGCGGAGGTGGAGGTTGTGCGCAACGATGCGCTGGATGTCGCGGCCATCGCGAAGCTCGCTCCGGAACGGATCGTGATTTCGCCCGGGCCGTGCACGCCGGACCAGGCGGGCGTGTCACTGGACCTGATCCGCGAGCTCGGGCCGACGGTGCCGATCCTGGGCGTGTGCCTGGGCCACCAGGCGATCGGCCAGGTGTATGGCGGCAAGGTGATCCGCGCCGGGCGGATCATGCATGGCAAGACCTCGCCGATCCGCCATCGCGGGGAAGGCGTGTTCGCCGGTTTGCCGGATGGTTACGAGGCGACGCGCTACCACTCGCTGGTGGTGGACAAGGATGCGCTGCCGGATTGCCTGGAAGTGACGGCATGGACCGAGAACGCCGACGGCAGTATCGAAGAGGTGATGGGCCTGCGCCATCGCGAGCATCCGGTGGAAGGCGTGCAGTTCCACCCGGAGTCGATCCTGACCGAGCACGGGCATGCGTTATTGAAGAATTTTCTGGAGTCGACGTGACGATTACCCCGCAAGAGGCGCTGCAGCGCACGATCGAACACCGCGAGATCTTCCACGACGAGATGGTCGACCTGATGCGCATGGTGATGCGCGGCGACGTCGCGCCGGCGATCACCGCGGCGATCCTCACCGGCTTGCGGGTGAAGAAGGAAACCGTCGGCGAGATTGCGGCGGCGGCCGAGGTGCTGCGCGAGTTCGCGCGGCCGGTCGAGGTGGCGGACCGGACCCACCTGGTCGACATCGTCGGCACCGGCGGCGATGGCGCGCACACGTTCAACATCTCCACAGCGTCGAGTTTCGTCGCCGCTGCGGCCGGTGCGCGCGTGGCCAAGCACGGCAACCGCAGCGTGTCGTCGAAGTCCGGTGCGGCCGACGTGCTGGAGGCACTGGGTGCGTCGATCGAGCTGCAGCCGGAGCAGGTGGCGCGTTGCCTCGATGCGGTCGGCGTCGGGTTCATGTTTGCCCCGGTGCACCATCCGGCGATGAAGGTGGTCGCCCCGGTGCGCAAGGAACTCGGCGTGCGCACCCTGTTCAACATCCTCGGGCCGCTGACCAACCCGGCCGGCGCGCCGAACATCCTGATGGGCGTGTTCCATCCGGACCTGGTCGGCATCCAGGTGCGCGTGCTGCAGGAACTCGGCGCGCAGCGCGCGCTGGTGGTCTGGGGCCGCGACGGCATGGACGAGCTGTCGCTGGGCGCCGCGACCATGGTCGGCGAGCTGCGCGACGGCGTGGTCCGCGAGTACGACGTGCATCCGGAGGACTTCGGCATCGCCATGGCCCACACGCGCAACCTGCAGGTTGCCGGCCCGGCGGAATCAATGGCGATGCTGCTGGGCGCGCTCGACGGTGAGCCCGGACTGCCGCTGGAGATCGTCGCCCTCAACTCCGGCGCTGCGTTGTATGCCGCCGGTGTTGCAGATTCGATCGCAGATGGCATCACCCGCGCCCGCGCGGCCATCGCCAGCGGCGCAGCCCGGGCGAAACTCGACGCGTTCATCGCCACCACCCGGCAGCTGGGCGGAGCGCCGGCATGACCGTGCTGCAACGGATCCTGCAGCGCAAGGTCGAAGAGGTCGCCGAACGCAGTGCGCGCG
>JALYWW010000101.1 GCA_030852515.1 Pseudomonadota bacterium | reverse complement strand
GTCGACGCGGCCGGCAGTGTCACGCAGCAGTTGATCGAAGCTGGGCGGGGCGAGACGGGACATGCCGCCATGTTAGCGGCATGCCCGGCCCACCGATGCGCTTCAGCGCTTCGGGAACTCCACCGGCAGGTCCTTGCGCGCTGCCACCTGGGCGGCGCACATGCGGATGCCTTCGACGGCCTGGGTCAACGCGCGCGGGCCGCCTTCGATATCGGCCATGCGCGCGGTGAACTTCGACTCCAGGTTGGCGGCCTCGGTGTCGCTGCACATGCCGGCTGCGTAGAGGTACACCAGCGAAGCGCCGGCCGGGGCGAGCTTGGCCTCGATTTCCTTGAAGTGGGCGTCCACCCAGGTGCGCAGCGCCGGACGGGTCGCATCGTCGCCTGTCTGCCCGCCGACGGCGGAGAAGATTTCGTTGCGGCGCAGGAGCCCTTCCTCGAACACCATGGCCCGCACGCGCTCGTTCAACGCTTCGTCCGTGGTGCCGCCCATCGCGCCAAGCAACTGGCTGCGCAACACCGCGTCCTGGCTGGCGCGGAAATGCTTCTCCGCGGCATCGAACGCTGCCTTGCCGCCTTCCTGGACCGCGACGTCCAGGGCGATGCCGCGCAGGTCCTGCGCGACCGCGTCGAGGTCCAGGCTGCCGTCGCCACCCAGGCCGAGCACCGCGCGGCCGGCCTTGTCCATTTCGGCGCGAACCGCCTTGTCCTTCAGGGTGTTGGCGAAGAACCCGATCAGAGTGCTGCGCAGCAGGGTGTCGTCGTCCTTCTCGCCGGCCTTGGCGGTCATGCCCAACTGTTGCAGGCGCGGGCGGTAGATGTTCGCAACCTGCGCGTGGAACGCATCGCGCGCAGCGTCGTCGTCGAGCAGGCGTTCGGCGATCCATTCGGTGCTGCCCATGCCGGCGGTCACGGTCTGGCGCACCGGCGCCGACGCGAACTGCGGCAACGCGGCCAGGAGCTGCGACGGGCTCAGGGTGCCGGCGCCATAGGCAGCGGTCACCGAGTCGGCGTAGACGCGCTGTTCGCGCTCGTCCAGCTGCGCGAACGCGCCGGACAGCGCCTGCTGCAGCTTCGGCGCGAGCGAGAACCGGTAGTAGCCGGCGCCATGCGCGTTCGGCATCACCCATGTCGGGCAACTGCTGGCGGCGGTCAGTTCGACCCGGCCCTGCCTGTCGGCGAACAACGCCTTCTGCGTGCGCACCGTGCCGTTGTCGTCATAACGCACGGTCAGCGGAATGCCCCACTGGCCGGTGGCGGGCGCGGTCGAACCCAGGGGCAGGTAGCGACTCTGCTCCAGCACCAGCGCCGGCTTGGCGCCACTGCAGTCCAGGTCGACTTCCACGAACGGAACGCCCGGCTGGTCGATGAAGCTGGCGAACGCCTTGGCCAACGCCCCGGGCGCATCGGTCCCGGCGGCGATCGAGGCGATCAGGTCGGCGCTGGTGGCGTTGCCGCGCGCGTGCGCCTTGAGATAGTTGCGTACGCCGGTGCGGAACTGGTCCTCGCCCACGTACTGCTCGAACATGTTCAGGATCGCGCCACCCTTCTGGTAGGTGATCCCGTCGAACGCGGACTGGATGTCGGTGAAGTCCTTGATCGGCTCGTGCACGCGCCGGGTGCTGGCCAGGCTGTCGGCACCCATCGCCCCGATGGCGCCTTCGAGCAGGCTGCGGTCGGTATGCGCTTCGGGTTGCAGCTGGCCGTGGATCTTGTTGCCCATCCAGGTGGCGAAACCTTCGTTCAGCCACAGGTCGTCCCACCACTTCATGGTGACCAGGTTGCCGAACCACTGGTGCGCGAGTTCGTGCGCGCTCACGCCCCAGAAGGCCTGGCGACGCCCGACCGCGGACTCCTCGTTCGGGAACATCAGGCTGTCGCGGTAGACGATCAGGCCCGCGTTCTCCATCGCGCCGGCCCAGAAGTCGGGCGCGGCCAGGTTGTCGAGCTTGGCAAACGGGTACGGCGTGCCGAAGTAGTCCTCGAGCGCGATGGTGATCGCCGGCGTGTTGGCCAGCGAGTAGCTCATCTTCTCGCCCATGCCCTTGGCCGCGATGCCGCGCAGCTTGGTCGGGCTGGCGCGATCGCCGTTGGGCGCGATGTCCGGACCTTCGACGACGTCCCACGGACCGACCGCGAATGCGATCAGGTAGCTCGGCAGCGCCTCGGTCTTTTCGAACACGACCTTCTTCATCGGGCCTTCGAGGTCGGTGGTGCTGGCTTCCGGCGCGTTGGCCACGGCGACGTCGCCGTCCGGCACGATCATGGTCATGCGCCAGGGCTGCTTGAAGCTGGGTTCGTCGAAGCCCGGGAACGCGGTGCGCGCGCCCAGCGGTTCCATCTGGGTGACGACGTAATCGTTGCCGTCCGGCTTGACCTTGTAGGCGCCCTGCAGTTCGCCGAAGGGAGCGTCGTAGTCGATCGCGATCACGCCCTTGCCGGCGGCGATGGCCTTGGGCGCGGTGAGCTTGAGGACGCCGGATACGTCGACCTCGGCCGCGGTGAGCACCTGGTCGTTGCCGTTCTCGGGAATGAAGACGGCCTTGCTGATGTTCAGGCCCTTGCCGTGCATCCAGATGGTGTCGGTGGCCTTGGCGACGTCGACGCTGATGTCGACGTGGCCGGAGAACCGCGGCTGGGCCGGATCGATGGTGAGCCGCAGCGCGACTTCACTCGGCACCACGGTGCGTGGCAGCGGACCGGTGGGCGTGGAACCGTCGGCGGCCTGCGCGGCGCCAGTGGCGGCAAGCAGGGCAGTGGCGAGCAGGCTGGGGCGCAGTTTCATCGGGAGTCTCGGAAGGGGAAACAGGCCGACGAGCCTACCGTGCGCCATCCGGCAGCGACCCTGACATAAGTCACCGCTTGGGGGTTGGCGCGTTGGGGCTGGCGGGCCTGTCGCAGGTCCTGCGACGGCGAAGCGGATAATGATCCGATGCCCCTGTCCGCCTTCCACCCCGCGGTCTCGGCCTGGTTCAGCCGGGCCTTCCCCGGCCCGACCGAGGCCCAGCAGCGGGCGTGGCCGGCGATCGGTTCGGGCCGCAATACCCTGGTCGCCGCCCCGACCGGCTCGGGCAAGACCCTGACCGCATTCATGTCGGCGATCGACACGCTGGTGCGCCAGGGGCTGGCGGCCGGCGGCCTGGCCGACGCCACCCAGGTGGTCTACGTCTCGCCGCTGAAGGCGCTGTCCAACGACATCCACCTCAACCTCGAGGCGCCGCTGGCCGGCATCCGCGAGGAGCTGGCGCGCATGGGCCTGCCCGACGTGGACATCCGCACGGCGGTACGCACCGGCGACACCCCGCAGGCCGAACGCGCGGCGATGCGCAAGCGCCCGCCGCACATCCTGGTGACCACGCCCGAATCGCTGTACGTGCTGCTGGGTTCCGAATCCGGTCGGGCGATGCTGGCACCGGCACGCACGGTGATCGTCGACGAGATCCATGCCGTGGCCGCGAGCAAGCGCGGCAGCCACCTCGCGCTGTCGCTGGAGCGGCTGGAAGCCTTGTGCGGGACCCGCCTGGTGCGGATCGGCCTGTCCGCGACGCAGAAGCCGATCGAGGAAGTCGCGCGCTTCCTCGTCGGCACGTCCGAAGTCGCGGCCGATGGCACCCCCGACTGCGAGATCGTCGACATCGGATATTCGCGCCAGCGCGACCTGATGCTGGAGCTGCCGCCGGTGCCGCTGCAACCGGTGATGTCCAACGAGCAGTGGGACCTGGTCTACGCGCGCCTGGGCGAACTGGTCGAGGCGCACCGCACCACCCTGGTGTTCGTGAACACCCGGCGCATGGCAGAGCGCGCCGCGCGCCACCTGGGCGAACTGCTGGGCAAGGAACACGTCGCCGCGCATCACGGCAGCCTGTCCAAGGAATTGCGCCTGGACGCCGAGCAGCGGCTCAAGGCCGGCACGCTCAAGGTGCTGGTCGCGACCGCCTCGCTGGAACTGGGCATCGACATCGGCGACGTCGACCTGGTCTGCCAGCTCGGGTCGCCGCGTTCGATCGCAGCCTTCCTGCAGCGCGTCGGGCGTTCCGGCCACTTCGTCGGCGGCCTGCCCAAGGGCCGGCTGTTCCCGAGCTCGCGCGAGGACCTGGTCGAATGCGCCGCACTTCTGGACTGCGTGCGCCGCGGCGAACTCGATGCGCTGGTGATGCCACGGGCGCCGCTGGACGTGCTGGCGCAGCAGATCGTGGCCGAGGTCGCGGCGCGGGAGTGGAGCGAGGACGCGCTCTACGACTGGATGCGCCGCGCCTGGCCTTACCGCGACCTGCAGCGCGAGGATTTCGACGCGGTAGTGCGAATGCTGGCCGACGGCTACGCCACGCGCCGGGGCAACCGCGGCAGTTACCTGCACCGCGACGCCGTGCATGGGCGCCTGCGCGGTCGCGCCGGCGGACGCATGACCGCGGTGATGTCCGGCGGCACCATTCCCGATACCGGCGACTACAACGTGGTGCTGGAACCGCAGTCGATCGTGATCGGCAACGTCAACGAGGATTTCGCGGTCGAGTCGATCGCCGGCGACATCTTCCAACTGGGCAACGCCAGCTACAGGATCCTGCGGGTCGAGACCGGGCGCGTGCGGGTCGAGGACGCCCAGGGCCAACCGCCGACGATTCCGTTCTGGCTGGGCGAGGCGCCCGGCCGCACCGACGAGATGTCGTCGGGGGTGTCGCGCCTGCGCGCGGAAATCGCCGATCGCCTGGATGCGGACAACACGCCGCTGCTGGCCTGGCTGACAGGGGAGCTCGGGCTTCCAGCCGAAGCCGCGCACCAGCTGGCCGACTACTGCGCCAACCAGCAGGCTGCGCTCGGCGTGATGCCGACCCGCGAGACCATCGCGATCGAGCGCTTCTTCGACGAGTCCGGCGGCACCCAGCTGGTGATCCACACCCCGTACGGCAGCCGCATCAACCGCGCCTGGGGCCTGGCATTGCGCAAGCGCTTCTGCCGCAAGTTCAACTTCGAGCTGCAGGCGGCGGCGACCGAGAACGCGATCGTGCTGTCGCTGTCGACCAGCCATTCGTTCCCGCTGATCGAGGTCGCCGGCTACCTGCACTCCTCGTCGGCCGAACACATCCTGGTCCAGGCCCTGCTCGACGCGCCGCTGTTCGGCGTGCGCTGGCGCTGGAACGCGACCACCTCGCTTGCCCTGCCCCGCTTCATCGGCGGCAAGAAGGTGGCGCCGCAGCTGCAGCGGATGAAGTCCGAAGACCTGCTGGCCAGCGTGTTCCCCGATCAGGTCGCGTGCCTGGAGAACATCGTCGGTGAGCGCGAGGTGCCGGACCATCCGCTGGTCGCGCAAACGATGGACGACTGCCTGCACGAGGCGATGGACACCGAAGGCTGGCTGGAACTGTTGCGGCGGATGGAAAGTGGCGAGGTCGAAGTCGTCGCACGCGACCTGACCGCACCCTCGCCGTTCGCCGCCGAAGCGCTCAGCGCCAAGCCCTACGCGTTCCTCGACGACGCCCCGCTGGAGGAGCGCCGCACCCAGGCGGTGATGAGCCGCGGCCACGGCGATCGCGGCGACACCGGCGATCTTGCCCGCCTCGACGCAGGCGCGATCTCCGACGTGCGCGAGCACGCCTGGCCGCGCGCACGCAATGCCGACGAAATGCACGAAGCGCTGATGGGACTGGGCTGCGTCACCGCGCGCGAGGCCCTGGCCCACCCCGGTTGGCCGGAACTCCTGCAACAGCTTGCGACCGCGCGCCGCGCGACCCGTGTCGATGCCGGCGCCAGCCTGTGGTTCGCGGCCGAGCGCCTGCCGCAGGCACTCGCGTTGTACCCGGGCGCGAAGCACGCGCCAGCGGTCGAAGCCCCTGCCGAATACGCACGCGAAACCTGGACGCGCGAGAAGGCGCTGGTGGAGCTGCTGCGCGCGCGCCTGTCCGGGCTTGGCCCGGTCGCCGCCGGCGCGCTGGCCGACCAGCTGGCGTTGTCGCAGCTGGACATCGACATGGCCCTGGTCGGGCTGGAAGGCGAAGGGTACGCGATGCGCGGCCACTTCTCGGGCACGACGGCGGAGGAATGGTGCGAACGCCAGTTGCTGGCGCGCATCCACCGCCAGACCCTGGGCCGCCTGCGCAAGGAGATCGAGCCGGTCGCCGCGCACGACTTCATGCGTTTCCTCGCCACCTGGCAGCGGGTGTCGAGGGATGCGCGGACCAGTGGCCCGGAAGCGCTGGCCGGCGTGCTCGCGCAGCTGGAAGGCTTTGAAGCACCGGCCGGCGCCTGGGAAAGCGAATTGCTGCCCGCGCGCGTATCGGACTATTCGCTGTCCTGGCTGGACGACCTGTGCACGGCCGGGCGCATCGCCTGGACCCGCCTGCGCGGCATCGCGACCACGGCCGAAGGGGCCAGCGCGCGCAACGCGCCGGTGCGCAGTACTCCGATCGCGCTGCTGCCGCGGCGGAACCTGGCGTTGTGGACGCGGGTCACCGCCGGCCAGCATGAAGGCGAACCACCGCTGTCCTCGCGCGCGGAGAAAGTGGCCGACTACCTGCGCGAGCACGGCGCCTCGTTCTTCGACGAACTCGTCGCCGGCGCGCACCTGCTGCGCACCGAACTCGAAGACGCACTCGGCGAACTGGTCGCGCGCGGACGCGTGCACTGCGACAGTTTCGCCGGCCTGCGCGCCCTGCTGGTGCCGCAGTCGAAACGGCCGTCGGCATTCAACCGGCGCGGCCGGCGCGCGGCCCTGTTCGGCATCGAGGATGCGGGGCGGTGGACGCTCGCGCGGCGCGACCTGGCCCATCACCAGGGGGCAAAACCGGCGAAGCTCGAGCCCGAGGCGATCGAGCACATCGCGCGCACCCTGCTGCGCCGCTACGGCGTGGTCTGCTGGCGCCTGCTCGAACGCGAGGCGGCGTGGCTGCCGTCATGGCGCGAACTGCTCCGCGTCTACCACCGACTCGAGGCGCGCGGCGAGATCCGGGGCGGCCGCTTCGTTGCCGGACTATCCGGGGAACAGTTCGCGCTGCCCGAAGCCGTGGCCGCATTGCGCCAGGTGCGCAAGCGGGCGCCGGACGGCGAGCTGCTGGTGCTGTCGGCGTCCGATCCGCTCAACCTGGCCGGGACCGTGCTGCCGGGCAGCAAGGTCCCGCGCCTGCCCGGCGCGCGGGTCGTGTACCGCGACGGCATCGCACTCGCGGCGCTGGTCGCCGGCGAAGTCGAATGCTTCGAAACGCTCGCCGCGGAAGACGAGCGCGCCGTGCGCAAGGCGCTGCTGCGCGAACCCGATTCCGTGGGAGCGGCGGAAGCCGCGATCGAAGCTGGATAATCG
>JALYWW010000100.1 GCA_030852515.1 Pseudomonadota bacterium | reverse complement strand
AGGCACGCGTGGCCTGTCCGGCGTCGGCATCGGCGCCCAGGCGCGCGCGCACGGCCAGCGGCACGGCATTGTCGTCGGCGAACACGGCGCGCTGTGCAAGCAGGTGGAGGGCCGCGTCGTCGGCAGGCGCCGGCGCTTCGTTCGCCAGCAGTCCATCCACTTCGGCAACGACGCTGGCGAACGGCAACAATCCGGCACATGCCTCTTCCAGATCGGTGACGCGCTCGCGCGTTGCGGCCAGGGCCGGCAACGTGGCCGCCAGGCGGGCCCAGGGAACCGGCTGCGACTGCAAGACAGCGCCAAGCGGATGCCGGCGCGCGCCCTGCGACCAGCCCTGCAGCTCCTCGATCCACCAGCCGAGCTTGGCTTCACCGGGACGCGCGTCGGCGCCGGCCCAGGCCGCGTCCAGCAGTTCCTGGCGCAAGGCGAACCAGGCCAGCGAGCGTTCGCGGATCGAAACGGGCAGGAAGACCTCGGCGACCTGCCATTCCGGCCAGCGCGCGCGCCACTTGTCGACGAAACCGTCGTCGCGACTCATGGCCGGCACGTCATGGCCAGCAGGCGGGATCCGCCAACGCCCCGGGCGACTCGACCATCACGTCGCCCTGCCAGGCGATCGGATCGTCCTCGTCGAGGCGATAACCCCACAGCGCCACCACCGACGGCATGCCCGCTGCGCGCGCGGCGACGATGTCGCGCGCGTCGTCGCCTGCATAGGCGCAGTCGCCCGGCGCGACGCCGGCCAGGCGCGCTGCATGCAGCAGCGGTTCCGGATCGGGCTTGCGCACCGGCAGGGTGTCGCCGCCGACCAGCACCGCGCACCGGGTGTCCCAGCCCAGCAGCGGCATCAGCGCGCGCGCCAGCGCTTCGGGCTTGTTGGTGACGATGCCCCAGCGATTGCCGGAGGCTTCGATCGCCGCGAGCATGGCCTCGATGCCTTCGAACGGCGCGCCATGCCTGGCCAGTTCGCCGCGATAGATGTCCAGGAACGGCTGCACGAAGGCTTCGCGCGCGGCTTCGTCGTGGTCCGGGAAGGCCGCCTTGATCATTGCCCGCGCGCCGCGCGACACGTGCGGCCGGATCTTCTCCGGCGCCAAAGGCGCCAAGCCATGGCGCGCGCGCAGGATCGCGAGGGTCGCGACGAAGTCCGGGGCGCTGTCGAGCAGGGTGCCGTCGAGGTCGAACAATGCCAGCTTCGGGAACACGCCCCTCATTCCTGTTCTAGCGTGCACGCTTCACCGCGCACGCAAGGTAGTTGACGTCGGTCCGGCGCGACAGGCGCGCGCGATTGGCCCATGGCACGTAGGCCAGGCCACTGACGTCCTCCAGCTGCAGCCCGCTCTCGCGCAGCCAGGCCGCCAGTTCGGAAGGACGGATGAAGTCGCGGTACTGGTGGGTGCCGCGCGGCAGCATGCGGGCGATGTATTCGGCGCCGACGATCGCCAGCGCGAACGCGGCCGGCGTGCGGTTCAGGGTCGACACGAACAGGCGCCCACCCGGCTTGAGCAGCGTGGCGCAGGCGCGCAGCACCGAGCCTGGATCCGGCACGTGCTCGAGCATTTCCATGCAGGTGATGGCATCGAACGATGCCGGCGCTTCGGCGGCCAGCGCTTCGACCGAGGACAGCCGGTAATCGACCCTGGCACCAGACTCCAGCCCGTGCAGGCGCGCAACCTTGAGCAACTCCGGGGCGAGGTCGATCGCGGTGACGTTCGCGCCTTCCAGCGCCAGCGACTCGCTGAGCAGGCCGCCGCCGCAACCGACGTCGAGCACGCTGGCGCCACGCAGCGTGGTGCGTTCGGCCACATACCCCAGCCGCGCAGGATTCAGCGCATGCAGTGCCTTCTGCGGCCCTTGCGGATCCCACCAGCGATTGGCGAGCTCGTCGAACTTGTCGACTTCGGCCTGGGAAAAATTGCCGGCGGGCGCGGTCATCGCGGCAGCTCGATCGCGGCGATGCGCTCGCGCCACTGGCGCGCGTTGGCGACCAGCGCGTCGGGATCCATGTCGACCAGCACCCTGCCTTGGAGTTTGGGCTTGCCGGCGATCCAGACATCGCTGACCTGGTGGCGGCCGGTCGCGTAGACCAGTTGCGACGCCACGTGGTGCAGCGGCTGGGTCTCCAGCGCGGACATGTCGACGATCGCCAGGTCGGCCTGCTTGCCAGGCTCGATCGACCCGACCTGGTCGTCGATGCCAAGCGCGTGCGCGCCGCCGAGCGTGGCCGCGCGCAGCGCGCTGGCCGCGTCGAATGCGGCCGCGTCTCCGGCCACGGCCTTGGCCAGCAAGGCCGCGGTACGCATTTCACCGAACATGTCCAGGTCGTTGTTGCTGGCGCAACCGTCGGTGCCGAGCGCCACGTTGACGCCGGCGTGGCGCAGGCCATGCACCGGGCAGAAGCCCGAAGCCAGCTTGAGGTTGGATTCCGGGCAGTGCACGACACTGACCCCGCGCTGCGCGCACAGCTCGATCTCGCCCTGGGTGAGCTGGGTCATGTGCACCGCGATCAGGCGGTCGTTGACCAGGCCCAGCCGGTCCATGCGCGCGAGCGGGCGCTGGCCGTGCTTTTCCTGCGACTGCTGCACCTCCTGCGCGGTCTCGTGCAGGTGCAGGTGCACCGGCACGTCGAGCTGGTCGGCGAGCATGCGGATGCGTTCGAAGCTGGCGTCCGACACCGTGTATGGCGCATGCGGCGCGAACGCGGTCGACACCAGCGGATCGTCGCGCCACTGGTCGTGGACCTCGCCGGCCTTGTCGAAGTACTCGTCGTCGCCCTTGGCCCAGGCGGTCGGGAAATCGATCACCGGCAGGCCGACCCGCGCGCGGAAGCCGTGGCGCTTGTAGGTCGCCGCCTGCACGTCGGGGAAGAAGTAGTTCTCGTTGCAGCAGGTGGTGCCGCCGCGCAGCATCTCGGCGATGGCCAGGGTGATGCCGTCGGCCACGAAATCCGGCGCGATCACCGCCGCCTCGATCGGCCAGATGTGGTCCTGCAGCCAGGTCTTGAGCGGCAGGTCGTCGGCGACCCCGCGCAGCAGGGTCATCGGGTTGTGGCAATGGGCGTTGACCAGGCCGGGGACGAGCACGCCGTCGGGGCGCGACACGGTCGCCGCCGGGCTGAAGCGCGTGCGCGCCTCGGCAACCGGCAGCACCGCGACGATCGCGCCGCCGTGGACGGCGACCGCGTGGTCCTCGAGCACCACGCCATGGGGTTCGACCGGGACGACCCAGCCGGCCTCGATGAGGAGGTCGCACGCCTGGAAGTCGCTGGACGCCATGCGCTTACTTCACGCGCGAAACGTATTCGCCGGAACGGGTGTCGACCTTGATGATCTCGTCCTGGGCGACGAACAGCGGGACCCGCACCACCGCGCCGGTTTCCAGCGTGGCCGGCTTGCCGCCAGTGCCGGCGGTATCGCCCTTCACGCCGGGATCGGTCTCGGTGATCTTCAGTTCGACGAAGTTCGGCGGGGTGACCATGATCGGGCTGCCGTTGAACAGCGTCACCACGCATTCCTCCTCTCCCTTGAGCCACTTCTCGGCGCCGCCCATGCCGGCCTTGTCGGACTGGACCTGCTCGAAGGACTCCTGGTTCATGAAGTGCCAGTACTCGCCGTCGGCATACAGGAACTGCATGTCGGTATCGACCACGTCGGCCGCTTCCACCGAATCGGTCGCCTTCATGGTGATTTCCTGCACCCGGCCGCTGCGGATCAGGCGGTACTTCATGCGGGTGAAGGCCTGGCCCTTGCCCGGCTTGACGTACTCGGTATCGGTGATGACCGCCGGCTCGTTGTTGACCAGGATCTTCTGTCCGTTCTTGACGTCGTTCATGCCCAGGGTGGCCATCGATCGAAACTCCTGCTGGCCTGCGGTGGCGGCCGGTTAAAATGGGTCGGACATGATACCTGCTGCCTCCCCCGCCCTGCAGCCCGCCCCTGTCCACGACCCCGCCAGCGACTGGCGGCGGCAGTGGCGCGACGCCGTGCGCGACCCGCGCGAACTGCTGCGGATGCTCGGTCTCGAGGCCCTGGCGGGCGGATTGTCGGCGCAGGCCGCCGACCAGTTCCCGCTGCGGGTGCCACGCGCCTTCATCGCCCGCATGACCCATGGCGATCCGGCCGATCCGCTGCTGCGGCAGGTGCTCCCGGTGCTGGACGAAGCGCGGGTGGTGCCCGGATTCGTGCTCGATGCGGTCGGCGATGGCGCTGCCAGGGCCGGCCATGGCGTGATCCGCAAGTACCAGGGCCGCGCGCTGCTGGTGGCCACCGGATCGTGCGCGATCAACTGCCGCTACTGCTTCCGCCGCCATTTCCCCTACGCGGAGGAGACCGCCGCGGCCGGCGGCTGGGAGCAGGCCGTGGCCGCGATCGCCGCCGATCCCGCGATCGATGAAGTCATCCTCTCGGGCGGCGACCCACTGTCGCTGTCCACGCCCAAGCTGGCCGCGCTGACCGACGCGCTGGCCACGATTCCCCACTTGCGCCGCCTGCGCATCCACAGCCGCCTGCCCGTGGTCCTGCCGGCGCGCGTGGATGGCGAGTTGCTGGCATGGCTCGGCGCCCTCCCCTGGCCGCTCGCCTTCGTCATCCATGCCAACCATGGCAACGAGTTCGATGCGACGGTCGATGCCGCTCTGGCGCGACTGCGCGACGCCGGCGCCACGCTGCTCAACCAGGCCGTGCTGCTGCGCGGGGTCAACGATTCGGTCGAAGCGTTGGCCGCGCTCAGCGAACGCAGCTGGTCGGCCGGCGTCGTGCCCTATTACCTGCATCAGCTGGACCGGGTCGCGGGCACCGCCCATTTCGAAGTCGACGATGCGCGCGCACGCGAACTGCACGCCGCGCTCGCGGCGCGCCTGTCCGGTTACCTGGTGCCCAGGCTGGTCCGCGAGGTCCCCGGCGACAGCGGCAAGCGCCCGCTCTAGCGCCATTTGGACGTACACTGGCCGTCTCGAATAGAAAGTCGCGCAATGTCCGGACCAGACCACGCACTGCGGCTGATGATCGTCGACGACAGCGTCGAGGACGCCGAAGCAATCGTCAGCACCCTGCGCAACGCGGGCATCGCGGTGCGCCCGCTGCGCCCGGATTCGGCGGAAAGCCTCGCCGAAATGCTTGCCGACCAGGCCGTGGACCTGGTCCTGGCCGCGCAGGGCGCCACCACCGTGACCCTCGCCCAGGCGCTGGAGCTGATCAAGGCCAGCGGCAAGGACCTGCCCGTAGTCACCATCGTCGACCGGGTCGACGACGCCAGCCTGACCCAGGCCCTGGCCGCCGGCGTGCGCGGCATTGCCCTGCGCCACCAGCCGCAGCAGATGCTCGGCGTGGTGCGCACCGAATGGAGCGACCTCGAGGCCCGGCGCACGCTGCGCAAGCTCGAAGTCCAGGTCCGCGAGACCGAGCGCCGCTGCGACGCCCTGATCGAATCCTCCCGCGACCCCATCGCCTACATCCATGAAGGCATGCATATCCGTGCCAATGCCGCCTACATGGAGATGTTCGACTTCGAGTCGTTCGACGACCTCGAGGGCATGTCGCTGCTGGACCTGGTCGCGCCCAAGCACGTGGACGGGTTCAAGGCCCTGCTCAAGAGCCTGAGCAAGGGCGAGGCGCCGCCGCCGCGCTACGAGCTCGAGGCGCACGACGGCAAGGGCAATCCGTTTCCGGCGGTGATGGAGTTCACCCCGGCGATGTACGAGGGCGAGCCCTGCCTGCAGGTGATCTTCCGCCGCCAGGAAGCCGACCCGGAGCTCGCGCGCGAAGTCGAGGAATTGCGCCAGCGCGACCAGGTCACCGGCCTGTTCAACCGCCAGACCTTCCTGATCTCGCTGGAGGATGCGGTGGCCGCGGCGGCCCAGCGCCAGGGTCAGTACGCCCTGATGCTGCTGCAGCCGGACCATTACCAGAAGCTGCTGCAGGAAATCGGCCTGGATTCCGCCGACGCCCTGCTGCATGGCGTCGCCGAACGCCTGCGCAGCGCACTGGGCGGCGACGCGGTCGCCGCCCGCTTCGGCGAGCACACCCTGGCCGCGCTGGTGCGCGGCGACCACGAGGCGACCAGCGCCCTGGCCGAACGCATCCGCGAGGCTTTCGCCTCCAACGTGATCGGCATCGGCGAGCGCTCGGCTGCGATCACCGTCAGCATCGGCGGCGTGCAGATCGGCGAGAAGATCGCCAGCGTCAGCCAGGTGCTGACCAAGGCCACCGAAGGCGTCAACGCTTCGGCCAGCGTCGGTGGCAACCGTTTCGAGATCTTCGACCCGGGCGCGGTCGACCGCGCCGAGCAGGAACGCGTGCAGGCCTGGGTGACCCACCTGCGCGAAGCGCTGGCCCACGACCGCTTCCTGCTGCACTACCAGCCGGTGATCAGCCTGCAGGGCGAGACCGGCGCGATGTACGAGGCCTATATCCGCCTGGACGTGGGTGCCGGCGAGATGGTGCCGCCGCTGCGCTTCCACCAGATCGCCGAGGAACACGGCCTGCTGGGCGAGATCGACCGCTGGGTCGTCGGCCGCGCGATCAAGGTGATCGCCGAGCAGCAGAAGGCCGGCAAGCCGGTGACCCTGCTGGTCAAGATCACCGAAGCCTCGCTGGCCAACGACAAGCTGGCGAAATTCATCGGCGAGCGCCTCGAGGACACCGGCGTCGACGGCGAGCGCCTGGTACTGCAGTTGTCGGAAGCCAAGATCTTCACCAACCTGCGCGCGGCGCAGGACTTCGCCGCAGCGGTGCAGTGCAAGGTCGGCCTGGAACAGTTCGGCGTCGGCCTGGACTCGTTCCAGTTGCTGTCGCACTTCAACCCGGCCTACCTCAAGCTCGATCGCAGCTTCACCGAGGATCTGCCGAAGAACGCGGGCAACCAGGAGCGGATCAAGGAGATCGCCGAGAAGGCGCAGTCGCTCGGCATCCGCAGCATCGCCGAATTCATCCAGGACGCGGCCAGCATGGCCATCCTGTTCTCCAGCGGCATCGACTACGTCGAGGGCAACTTCCTCGCGCCGGCCGGGCCCGAGATGAACTCTTCGGTCTGCGGCCCCTGGGTACACGCTGCGAAGATGCGCTTCATCTCGTGCTGCGCTCCGGTCGGCAACAGCAACGAGAGCGGCTTGCCAAGGACACGCTCGGGCGCGTAGCCGAACATCCGCCCCGCGCCGGCGTTCCATGTGTTGATGGTCCCGTCGCTTCCATGGCCGATGATCGCGTCCTGCGAGGACTCGACGATCGCCGCCAGCCGGGCGCGCACGCCATCGGCCTCGATCCGGTCGGTGATATCCATCAGGATGCCCTGCCAGCCCAGGAC
>JALYWW010000160.1 GCA_030852515.1 Pseudomonadota bacterium | reverse complement strand
CGCGGCGGCGCCTGCAAGGCGAGGCCGCCAGTGGGAATCCGACTGCGGACAGCGTTACGTGCGGCTCGGGACGCAGCCGGGCTTACGCCGCCAGCGCTTCCCGCAGCGAGGCTTCGACCGCGTCGATATCCGGAATGAGTGCCGCGTCGTCGTTGAGCAGCACGCGCGCCTGCACGCCGTGGGGCAGCGGGTCGACGTTGACGCCGCCATCGGCGACCAGCGCATCGCGCGACACGGTCACCAGGCGCGGGAAGCCCTGGGTCAGGATCGCGAAATGCGGCAGCTTGGCGTCGCCGCCCAGCGCCTTGAGCACCACCACCTTGCTGCCCAGGCCGCCGCGCTCTTCCGCCAGGCCGGCGATGCGCGCGAACGACACCAGCGGCAGCTGCCAGCCGCGCCAGCGGATCCGGCCCAGCAGCCAGGCCGGCGCATCGTCGACCGGCTCCGGGTCGGCGTACGACAGCACCTCGGAAATCGTGGCGTTGGGCAGCAGCAGGCGAGCGCCCTCGATCTGGATCAGCACGCCGCGGATGTCCTGGGCGGCTGCGCCCGGGGCAGGCGTGCCTTGGGTTGATGTGCTCATGCTTGCCTCGATGTCAGGACGGCCAGCGGCCGGTGAGCAGGTCGGCGAGTGCGGCCGGCGGGGCGGTGATGGCACCGCGCGCGATCAGTGCGGTCGATGCGGTCGCGTCGTAGCAGCCATCCAGAGCCTGGCCCACGACCAGCAGACCGGCAGGCACCTGTTTCATCGCCGCATCGACGCTGTCCAGGCCGCTGCCGCTGAGCAGCAACAGCGCGCTGTCGCCGGCAGGCAGCGCGCCGAGCAGCGGGCGCGAGCCGGTGTCGTCGGCGACGAACAGCAGCCGCGTGCCTGAAAGCTCGATCGACAGCTCCGGCGGCACGAAATAGACGGTGCCGGCTTCGGCCGCCTGCCCTGCCTCGGCGAGCGCCACCGGCAGCTGGGCGGCGCGTCCCATCTGCTTGACCAGGCGGTCGTAGCGGCCGCCGTCGAGCTGCAACCGCACCAGCACCGGGCGCGGGAATCCCTCGGGGATCGCGGCCAGCAGCTGCCGCACCGCATCCGGGCCGCCGAGCCCGCCTTCCACCAGCACCGCGCCGCGCAGCGGGCCATGGCCGTAGCTGTCGACGTCCGCCAGCGACAGTCCGGAGACGCGCTGTTCGAGGGCTTCGAGATCGGTCGCGGGGGTGTCCGCCGGCGGCGGCGCGGCAACCTCGAAGTCGCCGCTTTCCAGCGATTCGACCGAGGCCAGCAGGGCGTCGACGTCGACCAGTTCGAGTGTCGTGCCGCGGGTCGATGGAGCCGCTTCGGCGTCCGCCGATTCCGCGCCTTCGAAGTCGATGCCCGGGGACGCGGCTGGGTCAGCCAGGCCGTCGATCCCGAAGCCGGCGGCATCGTCGCGGGATTCCGGAGCCTCGGCCATGTCGCCGGGCAGCGCTTCGAAGCTCAGCGTATCGATGGACAGCGCGTCGATGTCGATGGCGTCGATGTCCATGCCGCCGTCGTCCGCGCCCAGCGGCGCGTCGGCGATCGCATAGTCCGGCTCGGGCGGCGGGTCGGCCGCCACCGTATCGGCTTGCGCGGACTCGTCCATCAGCGTGAGCTCGCCGGCGATATCGCCATCCAGCCGGACGCCGGGTTCCAGCCCGTCGTCGCGGGGGACTTCGCCGGCATGCTGCTGCGCCTCGTCCGCGAACGGCGCGATGTCCAGTCCCGCGGGGTTGCCCGGCGTGGGCAGGGGTCCCGGGGAAGGTTGCAGGTCGCCTTCCGCGTCCCAGCCCGGCGGCAGCACGTCGTCGTGGCGGTGGAGCTTGGCGGCGAGGTGCCGCACCCAGCGCGCCGCATCCCAGCCGCTGCGATGCGCGGCCAGTTCGGCTTCATCGAAGACCACGATGATGCCGGGCGTCGACAGCAAGGCCTCGTGGCGTTCCAGCGCATCCTCGACCGCGGGCTCCAGCGCCACCAGCACGGCGTGCGGCCGGCTTGCGATCGCCTCGGCCGGGTCGCAGGACACGGGGTCGGCGACCAGGACGACTTCCGCCCCGGCCTGCACGAGCGCGTCGCCGAGGCGATCACGCGCCTCGCCCAGGCGCGCCAACAACACCACGCGGGGCGCGCCCGGCTCAGTCATCGCCACGCGGCTGCAGCTCGAGCAATTCGTAGACGTTGCGCACGAGTTCGTTTTCCTGGTACGGCTTGCCCAGGTAGCGCTGGACGCCGATCTCGAAGGCGCGCTGGCGATGCTTCTCGCCGGTACGCGAGGTGATCATCACGATCGGTACGTTGCGCAGCCGTGGGTCGGCCTTCATCGCCGTGGCGAGCTCGTAGCCGTCCATGCGCGGCATCTCGATGTCGAGCAGCATCAGGTCGGGCACCCGGTCGGCCATGCGCTCGAGCGCATCGATGCCGTCGCGCGCGCTGGCCACCTCGAAGTTGTGGCGCTCGAGGACGCGGCCGGTGACCTTGCGCATCGTCACCGAGTCGTCGACCAC